>JANPHT010000053.1:0-32938 GCA_031424595.1 Planctomycetota bacterium | reverse complement strand
GATAACCAGGACTTTGCTTCCTGAACCTGATCCCAAAGTCCATCCATTATCCGATTCCTTTTAGAGACGGAGGAGCACCGAAAATTTCAAAACCTGGTGGAGGATAAACAAAAAAAGGGCACTTCAAAAACGAAGTGCCCTGGATCATCAATAGAGTTTACAGAACTTCAGGAAACGGCAATCGAAGTACCGGGGATTGCGATCTCCGGTCGTGTTCGTTCAGCTTTTTGAGATCGCAGGATTCACAACACGGATCTCAATCCTCCGATCGAGACAACTGGACTGATGAGTCATCAGAACTCTTCCTCTTCCTCTTCTTCCTCTTCTTCTTCGTCGTCATCATCGAATTCGTCATCGTCATCGTCATCGAAATCGTCATCCTCGAAGTCGTCGTCGTCTTCGAATTCCTCTTCGGCGTCGTCTTCAAATTCATCTTCGTCGTCATCTTCGACGTCTTCGTCGGAGAATCCTTCCTCGGCGAATTCATCGTCGTCGTCGCCACGCAGGCGAGGACTTACAGCCATACCAAAATGTTCAATCCCGGCGAACACCGAAAACGTGTCTTTCTCTGCGACTTCGCCTGCTTCCAGAGTGAAAACCATGACCAGTAACCTCGTGTAAGTCTCGTACCATTGGTGGTCTGAACGTTTCTTCCGCCCAATTCACGCGTTTGATAGCCAGACAGGGAATCCCTTGTCAACCCCGCCTAATCGTCTGAATTCAACAAATCCCCCGGCTTTCCAAAGGCCGGAAATGGTCTGTCCTCTTTTCGGTCGAAACGCGATGGTACTGGAGTTGTTCACAAAAATGGCTCATCCTTTTCAGTCCCGATGCTTCAAAATCCTTACATTTGCCTCAGGAGTGTGTGCTGGTGTCGCGTTCAGTTGCCAACGAAATCATTCTGAACGAGGATAAATTCTGGATTGTCAGCCGTAATGAGCTGTTTGGCCCTTTTGTTTACCAGTGGAGTGGAGATCTCTACGGAATTGAGTTCACCTACCAGGGCGAAAAGTTCGGGGAAGTTTGCAGCGAGGACGAGTTTTTTGCAGATCTCAAGCCATTTGGATTGCCCATTAGTGTGGCTCGCGTGGTGGCGCTGACCGCGGGCGTTATCACAGTGAGTATCCGGACAGGATCATCACTGGATGAGCGGGCGGCGCATTTGATTCAATTGCTGCAGAAGTTTGACCTGCAGCGATTCAGTATTCGGGAAAGTTCGCCGAGAGACAACGGATGATGCCTTCACCGGAATCTGGACAGCCAATGCCGCAGTGAGGATGGTGACAAGCAGAACCAGGGAGGCCCGACGCGTTAGTCCTCACCGTTTTGTCCTGGCTGTTGGCGATGCAGCAGTCGCCGACGAGTTGCGGCAGATTCCCAGATGGCTTCCAGAGCTTTGGAGTTGCCTGTCGAAAGCGCTTCGCGAAATTCTCTCAAATGGATTTCAGCAACGCGAATCGAATCGATGCAGTGCTTTGCATTGTTCATCAAAATCGATGCCCAGAGACTACCCGAACCGGACGCGATGCGAGTTGTATCGCGATATCCCGTACCTGTGAATGTCAGTAGTTCTGCGTCCACGCACGCGGCCGTCACAGAAGATAGAATGTGCGGCAGGTGGCTTGTCAGTGCCAGGACTCTGTCGTGTTCATCGGGTGACATCAGATACACAGAGGACCCCAGTGATTTCCAGAATGCAACGACTCGCTGCACATTAACATCCGCGGCGTCTTCTGGTGACGTGGTTGTGACCACGCAAAGGCGATTCACGAACAAATCGGGGTCGGCATGTTCAAAGCCACTGTGTTCACTACCGGCGATCGGATGTGATCCCACAAATCTGTGATCAGGATCGTTATCCAGTGCGTCATAGACAGTCGCCTTCACACTCCCGGCATCTGTCACAAGTTCGCAGCCTGCTTTGTGAAGCTGTCGCACCGCGTCCGCAATTTGGTGAACTGGCAGGCAGACGATGGCCAGACTGCCTTTCGGGACGATAATGCCGGAAATGTCTGCAGACCACGATGTGAGCAATCCCAACTCCTGCGCCTGCCTGAGGCGATCAGGGCTTCGTCCGATTCCAATGACCTTGCAGTCGGGAAATCGTTGGCGCACGGCCGCCGCAATAGAGCCGCCGATCAAACCAACGCCAACAATGAAGAGGCTGCGTTCGCAGTATTGTGTCCTTGTTTCCAGCATGCCGTGATGATAAGGCCAGAGAGCTGTGATCGCAAACGGGCCGCATCAATCGCCTGCCTCTCACACGCCGACCCTGGTCCGGTCCAGTCGGACGGTCGTCAATTCCCGCATGCGTGGTTCTGAACCAGGGCGACTCGCAGGTCCATCACGTTCGTATGCGTCGGGCCTGTTCTGAGCAGGCCATCAAGGGCGTCGAAAAAATAATACGAACTGTGTCGGGCCAGAAAGCTCGCGGGATCAATTCCATTTTCAGTCATGCGAACGATGAGGGCTTCATCGCAGAATGCACCTGCCGCATCGGTGGGGCCGTCTTCGCCATCGGTGCCACCCGAAAGCATTGCCAAGCCTTGCCAGGTTGACGGATGTGGAAACTCGGCCATCGCAGCCAGGACGAGTTCCTGATTGCGGCCGCCTTTGGGCAAAATCTGCGAACCAGGTTGTGTCTCGGGATGAGTTCCGGCCAGGAGTGAATTCAACTGGACCGTGGGTTCACCGCCGCTCAGGATACAGAGTGGCTTCGCATCTTTTGTCGTGTCGTCAGAGCTCACTGAAAGCATTCGCTGCATCAGATGGCGGCCTTCAGCTGCGGCGTCGCCTGCGTTTGCGGAACCCAGGGACTGCACCTGATAACCAAGTTGGCGAGCCCTGATCGCAGCCGCCGCGATTGCAAGCGAATTACTGGCCACGACCACGTTGTGAACGGGTGTCGTTGCGGTCGTCGCGATATTCGAGGAACGTTGCGAGTGCAAAAACTTCATGACCGATTCAGGCAGTCGCTGGCTAAGCTGTCGCCGATTCAAAATGTCGATCGCCTCTTGTGCTTTCGATGAGGTCGGGACTGTCGGTCCGGATCCTATGACCTCCAGAGGGTCGCCGATCACATCGGATATGATCAGAGAGATTAGTATTTTGGCGTGGCAGGCCGCAGCCAGTTTTCCACCCTTGACCTGGGAGAGTTGAGTCCTCACAAGATTCAGTTCCTGAATCGGCGCGCCGCTCGCGGCAAGGGCACGCGTAACCGCAAGCTTGTCTGCAAGAGTGATTTCAGGAACAGGACTGCAGAGCAGGGCGCTGGCACCTCCGGAGAGCAGCACAATACAAACGTCGCGTGATGTCAAGCGGCCCGCGCGTCGGAGGATTTCAACGGTGCCTTCAACACCGACAGACGTGGGCTCATTAATCCCAGCAGGCCTGGCAGCATGAAGATGAATGCGCTGAAGTGGACGGACGCAATCAGCAGGGACGTTGACCCAGCCGGAAAACCGTGTTGGCGGAAGGCATTCAAGGAGAACGGATTCTATTCCATCGGCCATACCGGCGCCGGCTTTTCCAGCGCCGATGATTTCGATCTGCCCGATATCCTGCAGAGGAAGTTCGACCTGGGCGATGTGGAGTGATTCGGCACTGCATTGAATGTGGTGACGAACTGCGGAAGCGGAGTCAACAGCGGCGACCCCCGCGCGCCAGATGGCTTCGGCATGTTGACGAAGAGTCATGAATTCTCTCCTTCGTGACAACGCGTCAAACATAAAAAACGACGGCCTCAACAGGCCGTCGTTTTTCGTAAGCATGATTATTCTGTAAAAAGGCTAGGCACTTGGACGCATTTGAGCGTATGTGGTCAGCACTTCGTACAGATCGGCTGAAATCTGGACATCGTCATCGGCGAAGTCTGAGACCCAAGTGCGGTCCCAGATCATCGCGTCTGCCAGGATCCGCGTCAGTTCGCCAAGTTTTATTGACACTTCCGGTTCCGGAAAAGCCAGTGTTTCAGGCTCTTCGGCCCCAACAAACAATCTCAATCTGGGACGCATTCGTGAATCCTTCACCTTCACGCACCTCTTAGTTGAACCTGCCACCTCCGATCAGCATCCCTGCTGCACGGTGGTCTCAAGGTCCAGTCCTCCTCTTTTTCCTCTGCAGTTATCGGGTCACGTCTTAGGGTGCCTTAACCAAAAATTCCGATTGGGTAAGAGGCACCGATTTGTTCAATAAAATGGTGGCTTACCGTTGTTCAGGTTCAAGGTTCCACAAACTTGTGAATGCGGATACAGCGGATGTAATGGCAGGATTTGCCGGTGAATGTGATCGCTGAAGCGAGTGAGATATCGACACCGTATGTGCCGGGCGAACGATCGCACGAAGCCTGTCAGCGATCTCAGGACTGTTCTTCGGCAGAAAAAGGGCTTAAATCAGTCACTCTGCGATGGAATTGAGCCAAATTTCAGTCCTGCGGTTGTCCGCCATTGAGATTCCAGGCGGGAAGGCTCACCATTCGCAGTTTCATTCACCCCCGCATCGGATTTTTTCTGTTGACTATCATGTCTGAACTTCGAACCTGCCGCCTGGTTACTCTGGGTTGCAAAGTCAACCAGTATGAAACTCAGCTTGTTCGCGAAGCGCTGCTGCAAAGCGGCTATCGCGAAGCCAGCGAAAACGAGTCTGCGGACTTGTGCGTGGTTAATACCTGCACGGTTACGAATACCGGTGACTCCAAGTCGCGTCAGGTCATCCGACAGTTGTCGCGACAGAATCCCGGCACGAAGACCATTGTGATGGGCTGTTATGCGACTCGTGACCCAAAAATAGTGGCCGATCTGCCGAATGTGATCGAAGTTGTCACCGACAAGCGTGAGTTGCCGGATGTGCTGAGCCGATTTGGCATTGCTGACCTGCCAAATGGCATCAGTGAGTTCGAAGGCCACCAGCGTGCGTTTGTGAAGATTCAGGATGGCTGCATCTTAAAATGTTCGTACTGCATTATTCCAACGGTTCGTCCCGGGCTTCGCAGTCGTCGGCCAATTGACATTGAAGAAGAGATTCGCGCGCTGATCGATCATGGGTATCGCGAGATCGTCATCAGCGGAATTCATATGGGACACTTCGGTGTCGACACAAACAATCTTCAGCCGGGTGAGAAGCCCGAGCGACTTTGGCACCTGCTTCGTCGGCTGGATCGTATTTCCGGCGACTGGCGGATGCGTTTGTCGAGCATAGAGACGGTCGAAGTCAACGATGACTTCATCAAAGCCGCCGGAGATTGCGAACACCTGTGTCCCCAGTTTCATCCTGCGCTGCAGAGCGGCAGTAATGGTGTGCTGACTCGCATGCGGCGTCGCTACCGCGTGGAGCGGTTTCTGGAACGACTGGATCAGATTCGTGACATGCTGGGAAATGATCCGGCGTTCAGTACAGATGTGATCGTTGGTTTTCCGGGCGAGACGGATGCCGAGTTTAATGAGACCCTGGAAACGTGCCGTAAGGCGCGATTCATGAAGGTGCACGTGTTCCCGTTCAGTCGACGTGATGGAACTCCCGCAGCAACGATGCCGGATCAGATTCCTCCGGATGTGATTAAAGAACGCGTCAGAATTCTGGGAGATCTGGAACGCGAATTGGCCACGCAGTTTTATCTCAGTCGCGTTCATGCGGCTTCCCGACAGCTCAGTGGTCACGGTCAAAGCAACAGTTCACCAGTGGCTGCCAGTATGCCACGAATGAATGGGATTCTGGAGGTTCTGGCAGAGCGCGAATCAGAAACGCGACCAGGATACGTCCGCGGAACAGATCGGTGGTATATGCCTGTGCAGGTCCCCGGGACCGTTCATGATCTGAGCCATTTTGTTCAATGCCGAGCTGTGTCTGCGAATCGCGACGGTGTTGTTGCCGAGCGATTGAGTGGTCCTGCAGAGGCAACGCAGCGGAGGCAGCAAAGTTCTTTTCCTGAGTTGTCCCATTTGACGGACAAGGTGGAGGAGGCGTGTCGTTCGCAATCGGTTGAAGTCGTTCAGCTGGGTGTTCCTGAGACGCTGACGATGAATACAGGAGCCCTGAAATGGCCACACTAATAGCGATTGAAGGCATTGATGGTGCGGGCAAAGGAACGCAGGCCGGGCGATTGGTGTCCTCCCTGCGTGAGATGGGGCTTCGCGTGGACACTTTGCAGTTTCCTCGGTACGGAGCCACAGCCTTTGGTTCCGCCATCGGCGATTTTCTGAACGGCCGGTTCGGGTCACTCAGTGAAGTTCATCCACAGCTTGCGTCTGTGCTCTATGCGGGCGATCGTTTTGAGTCTCGCTCCTTATTGCTGAAAATGATGGATGACAACGATGTGGTCGTTCTTGATCGCTTCGTGGGATCCAATCTGGCACATCAATCGGCCAAACTCGACGGAGCCGCGCGGACGGCTCTGGTGGAGTGGATCGAGAAAATCGAATTCGATGTCTTCGAACTGCCTCGCCCCAGACTCACGATCCTGATTGATATGTCCTCTCAGATGAGTCGCGAGCTGGTTTCGCGCAAGGCAAACCGAGACTACACCGATCAGGAAGCTGACCTGCAGGAGGCCGACCTTCCGTATCTGGAACGGGTGCGTCGGTGTTATCTGGCCCTGGCTCACAGTCGACTTGACTGGCGAACCGTTCACGGTCTCAAGGACGACGGCAACCTGCGGACAATCGATGATGTGGGAAACGAGATTCGAATGCTTGTCTGTGAACACCTGGATCAGATGTAAGTCGGTGATTTCGACTTCCGCTGGAGGCAGCACTCTGGTCTCCTGCGATGAAGTGGATCTGTCGAAACAGTGCTGAGAGAGAGGAATGTGTCGATGAAGAAGGTCACTCGTCGAACTACGTTGCTGGGCGCTGGCGTTACGATGGCATTGCCATGGCTCGAGTCGTTGCCGACACGGGCGGAAGATTCCGGATCGCAGGATGAGCATTTTCCGAAGCGGTTTGCGGCTTTGTTTATGGGAAACGGAATCAACGCTGATCACTGGTGGGCGAAAGGCGCGGGCTCGGAGATGGAGCTTAGCAAGAGCCTCGAACCGCTCGCTCCGGTGAAGCAGAAGCTGAATTTTGTGAATGGCCTTTTCAATAAGAATGCCACGGGTGTCGGGATTCATCCGGGGCAAACAGGCAATATTCTTTCCGGAGCCGCGTTGCAAAAAGGAGCTGTGCTGAAGGGCGGAGTCAGTATGGATCAGGTTTTGGCGAATCGCCCTGGTGACGATTTGCCTCAACCAGGCCTGGTGCTTGGATGCGAACAGCCGATTACCGGTTATCACGAAACCAATTTTTCGATGGCTTACAGTTCGCATGTTTCCTGGCACGACGCAAATTCTCCGGTGCCAATGGAAGTCTATCCATCGCTGGCCTTTGACAGCCTGTTCGACAATCATGGCAGTCTTCGGATGAAGAGCATTCTGGATCGTGTGGCCGAGCACGCGTCCCATATCCGCAAACAGGTCAGCACTTCGGATCAGGCCAAACTGGAAGAATATCTGACGAGCGTTCGCGAAATCGAAAAGCGAATCGAACGAACACGGGACGACAAGGTAAAAGCCGACGAAAACGCGAAGCGCCGCGGTCAGTCTGCAGAACTCATGAAGCGTCCGGACAATGGCCTGCCCGAAGATATCCGGGAGCATATGCGTCTGATGGGCGACATCATCGCAACGGCGTTTCAGACGGATAAGTCGCGTGTGGCCACGTTGCTGCTGTGTCGGGATTTGTCCGGATTGTTTTATCCGTTTCTCGACGTCCGTACCGCACACCATCCGGCATCGCACGATGATTTATCGGACGACTATGAACGCGTGTCGCGGTTCTACGTGAGTCAACTGGCTTACCTTGCCAATCGGCTGGATGCGATGCCGGAAGGGCAGGGCACAGTGCTGGATCATTGCTGTCTGATGTTTGTTTCGAACATGTGGTCTGGCAGTCGTCACGATTCGTCGAAGGTGCCGCTGTTGTTGATCGGCGGATTGGGCGGCACGCTGGAAACCGGCCGAGTCCTTGATTATCTCGACAAGGGCGATGATAACCGAAAGCTTTGCAGTCTTTATCTTTCGCTGATGGATCGCATGGGATTAGAATTGCCACAGTTTGGCGATGCGGAAAATCGATTGTTGGGGTTGTAGGCGACTCTTACTGAATCGCACGCGATGTCACTGGCTTTGTCAGATTCCGACCCTTGGAGGTGAGAGGAATTCCCCTGGGAGCTTTCACGAATTCTGCCCCGGAAATGGAATCGCTGACGCGACGGGTCCGACTAGGGTCGCGGATAAGCTTGCATCTCTTTCAGTGTTTTCCTCGCGCCGTTGCCGAGGAACAGCACATCAACTCCGGCCACCAATAACGTATAACCCTGTGAAGCATAGAGAGCCACGGCTTCTGCTGAGACCCCGAAATACCCGAGCGGGATCCCGGCAGCTTGGCAGCTGGCTGTGACCACGGCGATGCCGCCCAGAACTTCGGGGTCAGAAATTTGACCCATTTTTCCATAGCTGGCAGACAGGTCATAGGGACCCAGAAGGACACAGTCGATCCCTGGAACCTGAACGATGGATTCAATGTTTTCCACAGATGTTTTATGTTCCGCCTGCACGATGACAACCACATCGTCGTTCGCCGAAGCGACATAGTCAGCGAATCGGAAACCGTATCCGTGAGCTCTCGCCAGGCCGACCCCGCGTGAGCCTTCGGGAGCGTAGCGAGAGAACTTCACAACGTCCGCCGCCTGCTCAGCAGTGTTCACCTGAGGTACGATGACGCCCTGGGCACCGAGGTCCAGAACCTTCTTGATCTCCGCCTCGTCGCAAATCGGGACACGGACGATACACGCCACGCGGTGCGCCACAGCCTGCAGAATCCCCAGAATATCAGAGGTACTGAGCGGCCCGTGTTCGCCATCGATAAACAGCCAGTCGAAACCGACATCAGCCAGAATCTCTGCCGTGGAGGCGGTTGGCAGAGTCACCATCGTGCCAAGCAATGTTTCGCCATTCTTCAGGCGAGATCGAAAACCCTTGATCATGTGGGCAGAGTGCTTTCCTGGGGGGAGAAAAGTGAGCCAGCCGAATTTCGAATCAGAAACTATCGCGCGACGTGACGCAGGTAATCACCGTACTCATTTGGAAACTCGGACGCCAGCGAAAGCAATTGGCTGCGATCAATAAAACCTTTTCGCCATGCGATTTCTTCTGGGCAGGAGATCTTCAGGCCCATTCGTTTTTCGATTGCGGCGACAAAATTTCCGGCGTCGAGCAACGATTCGTGCGTGCCCGTATCGAGCCAGGCGAATCCGCGTGACAGCAGTTCGACTCGCAGCAGACCGCGGTTCATGTATTCACGGTTTACATCGGTGATCTCCAGTTCTCCGCGAGGCGAAGGCTTTAGGTTTCTGGAGATCTCCACGACAGTGTTGTCGTAAAAATACAGACCGGGAATCGCGAAGTCGGACTTCGGCTGCGTCGGTTTCTCTTCGAGAGAGATCGCCTTGCCGGCAGCGTCGAATTCGACGACACCGTATCGCTGTGGATCGCGAACTTCGTAGCCAAAAATTGTAGCTCCGTGTTCAAGACTGCAGGCGTGTTCGAGGATTCCGCGAAATCCGCGGCCGTAGAAAATATTGTCACCGAGCACCAGTGCGACGTGATCGTCGCCGATGAAATCGGCACCCAGAACAAAGGCCTGCGCGAGTCCTTCGGGTTTGGCCTGAGCGACGTAGGAAATCTTCATTCCCCACTGAATACCGTCGCCCAGCAGTTTTTCAAAGCCACCAATATCACGGGGCGAAGAAATGACAAGGACTTCTCGGATGCCGGCCAGCATTAACGTGGACAGCGGATAGTAAATCATTGGCTTGTCGTAGACCGGAGCCATCTGCTTGCTGATGCCCATCGTGATAGGAAACAGACGCGACCCTGTGCCGCCAGCCAGAATGATGCCTTTGGTAAAGTAGTTCATAGGGGGTCAGCAATAATAAAGTTGGGGTGAAAGTTGAAACAATGAAAGGTGTTAGTTGAGGCCCAGGCGTTCTCTCTGGTAGTTGCCCGATTGCACTCGTTCGACCCAGACAGGGTTTTCAAGATACCAGCGAACCGTCAATTCCAGCCCGGACTCAAAATCCTGCTGTGGTCTCCATCCAAGTTCGCTCTCGATTTTTGATGCATCGATCGCATATCGACGGTCATGGCCCGGACGGTCCTTGACATATTTGATCAATGACGTGCAGGGAGCATGGGCGAGGCCCGGGCGAAGACGATCGACGGTCTGGCAGATCAGCTTGACGATGTTGATATTCGTTTGTTCGTTGTTGCCACCGACGTTGTAGCATTCACCGATTCGACCACCGGCGAGTACCCTCTCAATAGCCGCGCAATGGTCTTCGACAAACAACCAATCCCGAACATTCAGGCCATCGCCATAGACAGGGAGAGGTTTGCCTTCGAGGGCGTTGAGAATCATCAGTGGAATCAGTTTTTCAGGAAACTGACAGGGTCCATAATTGTTGGAGCAGTTTGTGATCAGCACAGGCAGTCCATAGGTATGCTGGTAGGCTCGCACAAAGTGATCCGAGGCCGCTTTACTGGCAGAGTATGGACTATTGGGGGAGTAAGCGGTTTCCTCCGTGAACAGACCGCTTGCACCGAGGGAGCCATAGACTTCGTCGGTCGAGACATGGAGGAAGCGAAAAGAATCCTTCGACGGGCCGGTCAGTTGCGAATAGTACGACCGGACTTCTTCCAGCATCCGGCAGGTGCCAAGCACATTGGTTTCGACGAAGGTCAGAGGACCGTCGATCGATCGGTCAACATGCGACTCGGCAGCAAAGTTAATGATCGCCGTCGGCTTGTGAGTCTCCAGCAGTTGTCGGACCAGAGATCGGTCGCCGATGTCGCCGATGATCAGTTGATTTTGATCGGAAGCTTCTGGCAGCGAGTCGCGGTTGCCAGCGTAGGTCAGCTTGTCGAGATTAATAATCCGCACATTGCCGCGAGCGATCGCGCGTCGGACGAAGCAACTGCCAATGAAACCGGCGCCGCCTGTGACCAAAAGAGTTTGCATAGTTGAAGTTGGCTTGAAGACTGTGGCTCAAAGTGATGGGCTGCGCACTTCGCGGGAGTACGAAGTTTGCACGAAAAGTTTGACCAATTCGCTGGGGGACGCAACGAGATTTCGGGAAGTTCCATCGTTTCGCGGGGTTCAGGCGAGGCCCAAATCCTTATAAACCGCGTCGTTGATCATTCGGTTCCGCCTCTGGTGCTGGCCTTCGCCGCAAAAACCGTTGGAAGTCCAGGCAACTACAAGATTGTGCTGCGGATCGCAAAAGCCCATGGAACATTGTGAACCGCCATGCCCGAACGCATCGTCACTGGCGAATCGTCCGAATCCGTAAGGCACCGTTTCGGGGCCGTGACGGTTAGAGTTTAAGATAATGCCAAGTCCAAAGTCGATTACATGTTGCAAGGTCTGGTCATATTGACCGGCTCGATGCCGTGCGCACATCTGACGCACGGTGGTTTCTGAAACAATGCGAAGGCCGCCGGAGGATTCGCCATTCCGCAGCATCAATTCATAAAATCGACCGAGCTCAGAGATCGGCCCGCGAATGTTGCCACCGGGCGAAGGCCGCGTCAGCCACGGGTCGCTGCCGTAAGCCGACTCAATGAGTTGTCCTTTGTCGCGTTCATAAAGAACAGGCAACTCGTCGGTCTGATCCACGATGAATTCAGCGGGAATTCCGCAGTGGGTTCTGGTGAGTCCGGCAGGAGTCAGCAATTCTTTCTGCAAAAGGGTTTCGAAACTAACAGTTGACTCATCGATCCCGGAACGTCTCAGGATTTCGCCCAGCAGAAACCAACTGCTCTGCGGATGATAGGCTGCTGTTCCGATCGGCAACTGACGTGGCTCGGCGATGATGCGTGCAATAGTGGTACGCCAATCAGCCTCGGGCCAGCCTGTTTCCGTAGAGGGAAAACCTGACTGATGAGTGAGCAGTTCGAAGATCGTGACGGCCGCTTTGTCAGAGACTGCGGTTTCCGGCAGCAGGTCCTGAAGTGTTGTCTCAACGCCGAAGTGGTTTTTCTCGATAAATTTCAGAATCAACAATGCCGTCAGAGGTTTGCCCGCGCTGCGCCAGGGCATGATTGCTGACGGGGTCATCGATCGTCCGGGAGTAGCCTCGCCCATCGCGCTATTGAGGAGCGGTCTGCAATTTTGCGAAATGTAAACCTGAATGCCCGTGTGCAGTTGGCGCTGAATTCCGTCCTGGATGGCTGCTGCCAGAAAAGGAAAATCTGCGAAGGGAAACATGGCCAGCCCTGGTTCCGGTGTTTGAGATACAGACCCGTCGTAGAGACAGGTGTGATGGTCCTAATCGACCGGTAAACCGCGTTCCAGCCTGATCCTTCGAACTTCTCCCAGCACGCCTTCAACAACCGCCGAGTTTCTGGCGATGGAAATGTACTGAGTGAAGTTAATGATCATCGTCACAAGCCAGGTCACTACAGCCATCGCGAAGTGCAGCATCGAATCTGACAGGCCGACTGTTTTCTCCAGTGAGATCGCTGTCGCAGGATCGGCAATCGCACCGAAGCAACCCGTGGCAACGATCATCAGGAAGCTGATCAAAATGCCTGGCAAAATACCGTACTTGATCTTCTGATTTTGGTTGTGCCAATCTTCAGAAAGGCTGTAGGCGGCTGATGTCTCTTCAACCCAGCGACCTGTTCCCATTAAATAGGTAAAGATCAGGGCGTGGACCATCGTTGTGCTGGTGAGTGCTCCAAGTCCGATCAGAATGTGCGTTCCGATTCGACCGTTTACGTCCGGGTCGAGTCCCTTCGCCTTCATGGGATCGCCGACCTGAAGCCCCAGCACGAGGGCGATGATCATTGTGATATTCGCAAGCACCGCGAGAGTGAGAAAAATGCGTTTCACGGTTCAGGATCCGATCTGCTCAGAAATTCAGACAGCGATATCAAAGAATAGGGCCGCAGAAGAACTTTGAACGTTCTTCTGCGGCCCCATGGTGCAATTTCTTCAGAAAACAGAATAACAAGCTCGAGTTTTTCCAATCCTGAAAACTGTCCGGTCTGCTGACTGGTTTTTCAGAAGCTACTCGGCGAGAACCATGGAAGTCTTCTGTCGAAGTGTTTGCTGAATTTGTGTTCCGAACTGTTTGACCTGAATTTCCATTGTCAGATCCAGGTCGGATTTGGCAATACGTCCTCGAGCAACGTCAAACAGCACAGTGCCTTTACCGTCGGACTTCTTCATCGTCAGTGTAATCGGCGCACCTTCTTTAGGCTTCACGTCGATTTTCGGCTGCATCGAAATCTTTGCCAGTCCGCCTTCGGTGCCTTCATAAGTCAGCATGGAGACAATCGTCATTGTTCCAAAAGGCAGCTCAACCTTTTGATTGCTTTCCCAGGAGTCTCCAGTTTTGATCCCCTGAGAAGGCAATGTCACGGCTGACTGAGTCATCATCTGCTTCAGAGTGTCTTCGTTCATGGCATTGGCGGCTGGACCGGCATCTGTCAAAGCCTTCAGCAAAGCAGGAGGAACCGTGACTTCCTGAACCTTGCCTGTGGATTGCATTGTGACGCCGAATTCCTGGCCAACGATTTTCTTAAAGACTTCGGCCATGGATTTTACAAGCGGTGAATCAACCACTTCGTTGCTGCTGGAATCAAACTGAACGGCACCAAATGGGCCGCCTTCAGACTTGAATTGAACCCGATCAACAATTTGGGCCATCCTGGCGTCGCCGTTGGACTCCACGGAAGCGATCTTCCAGACCATGTCCATCGTCTGGTTCATGGTCATGGTCTGCTGCTGTCCATTCAGGTCCATTTCCATCTGAGTATTCTGCTGAACCGTGTACTTCAGAGACTCTCCGGACTCAAACTTCCACGCCAGGCTTTCCTGAGCGGTGGAGGCTGAAGTGCCCAGGAAAAGAAGACTCATCAGTGAAACAGCAGTGAAGAATCGTGACACCATCAGAAAGCTCTCCCCACGAACCGGTCGACTTTAGTTCCAGTCGGACCAGAGACGAACAAAATGCGGACTCAACAACATGCCCATCCGAATACCAAGAAGCATAACAGAGAAAACAAATTCCGCAGAAGCCCGAATCCCCGTATCGTGCCATTGCTTCCTTTCAGGAAGCCTAAACGGTGATCCCAGGCGTGAAACCCTTAGTGTTTTGTCTATTCGGCCTTCCGAACACCGACCGTCAGCAGCAAATTCGCCCAAAGCGACTGATCGCCAGTTTGGATGGTCAGTACATGATCCCGGGAATCCACTGCATCATAAAAGTCCCAGCGAGAGATGGGCGTCAACTCGAGCGATTGTCCTGCCGCGGACAAAATAGATCGGTACTCGTTCCAAACCGGAGGATCATGGGGCAGTCGATACGGGTCGTCATCAGGCATTCCCATAGTGTTGACAGCTTCCACGGGAATCGCGGTCAGCAGAACTCGCAGTACCTGAGCAACAGTGACAAGTCCCGGAGCCAGGTTCAGGCTGATCAGTTCTGCCTTAGGCCCGATGGCGGACGATGCGGGGTAGTTGCCGTCTGCGATCAGGACCTTTGAGCTGTGACCGGCCCGAGCCAGAATTTGAGAGATCTGCGGATGAATGAGTTCCGACTTAAGCATGGGGCGCTGGAACCTTCAAAAGGTGTTTTGTGTTGAAAGGAAGTTTGCAGAATCAGAATTGTGGCAGCGAGTGGTTGTCTTTCCAATCGCACCTGGGCAGCCAGCCCTGCTTTTTCGAAATCGGCCGATGATTGCCGCAACAACTCGAGGAACATCGGTGACTTGAATGCAACAGAAATCCCACACCTGCACCGGGGGATCGGGATTCGGACTCCTGTTTTCCTGGAAGGCCTTCTGTTGAGCCAGCGCTTTGATGGCTTTTGTTTGTGTTCGTAATCAGTCTGATTCACGATGATGTTTGGCGGCGGAAGAGGATGCTTTGAGATCTCCCAGCAATCCCCAACTCATTGGCTCATCCTGGATAAATTGCTTTCCAAGATGCAGGGCGATCTCTGCTCGGGCCAGTTCGTAGCCGAGGTAGAAAGCATGGCTCGCATCAATGGTGGAGCCTGTCACGGACTGCGTCCGAAATGCCTGTTCGAAGAGCCGGAAGACATCCGTGCCATGCCAGTGCCCACCGTTATTCATGAGATGCAACTGGCCGCCCTCAGCATAAATGCGAAAGTTCGCGTCCGTGAGCGCCGCGGCAAGCTGTTGCAGGGCTGCCAGAGACGTTGGTTTCAGCCTTGAATCACGAAGCATCACGAGTGACGAGCTCAGATGCTTGGGAATTGTGCGAGCCGCGACGGCGTGATGGACCAGTCTTCGCGCTGCGTCAAATTCGGCAACCGCCGTGCGACACCAATTGATCACCTGTGTGGTCAGAACACTCTGAATGCCAAGGTCTTCACAGATTGCAGCCAGGACCATATTCACACCAGCGGAATCGACTTCGGTCAATTCTGTGATATTGCCGATTCCCATCATCATGGACACGTCGGGGTACTTTCGTCGCACCTCCATGTAGCGTTCCAGGGAGTCCGCGAATCCCATACCGATGGGCTCAATGATGGGGTCTACTCGAAATCGTACATTCTCGGACTGCAGCCGCTCAATGAGCCGATCCAGGGATTCCAGATCTCGTGGAGTATCTGGAATCACAACAATTTCTGTCTCCAGTTTAGTCACCCAGTCGACATTGGAATGATTGCAACTGAGAATCAATTCCGCACCTGCGTGAACAGCCTGCTCGACTTCATGGCGATCGAAGCTATCGATGGAAACTCGAATGCCCTCGGATCGCAGAGCTGCAACGATTTCGGTGATCCGGGAGCTGCTTTCGCCGGGCACACCCCCCACATCAATCAGATTCGCACCTGATGCGACCATGGACTTTGCTTCTCGAAGAATGTCCGCGAGCGGCATTCTGGTGGCGTGGTTGATCTCCGCGATGATATCAATCGAGTAGCGACTAAGATCCGCGTTACGACGTTTTCCCAGTCCAAAGTATTCGGGAAGATCGTGAAGGTCTCGGGGGCCACGCTCAAAGGGTTTCCCGAAGTGCTGTGCCAGCAACGCCAGATCGCCCTGACACCAGCCTGGAACGATGACTCGATCAATAGCGTGCGGGACCGTAAGCCGCTTCATTAAAAGATTTGTGTGAAGCAGAGCGGCGACCTGGATTCCCGGGACGACAATTTCGTAGCGAAAACCGATTGTCGTGGCGATTCTCTCGACGACCTCCCGCAAGCTCGCCTCAGCCAGTCGTCCGGTGACGAACAGGAGGTACGACGTTGGATTCACTAAAGTCGTCTGCATGGGATGGATGACATTGAGGAATAGGCGATCTTTAGTCGGACCTGTCTCAGGCCAGTTGTTGAGCACATTTTCCTGGACGGACAGGAACGACTGTGGATTTACCTGAGTTGCTGATGTGTGAGTTTTACTCTTTGACAGACTGCATCCTGCTGATCTGTGACAGATCAGCCGACATAAAACTATCTCACCGCTCCGCCGTTCACGTTGATGACCTGACCGGTGATATAAGCCGCTTCGTCGCTGATCAGGAATCTGGCCATGTTCGCGATGTCCTGAGGCTCGCCCCATCGCTTCAGCGGTGTTTCAGACAGCACTCGCTGCTGCCAATAGTCACTGGCCGTTTCGCCCCAGCCCGTGCGAATCCATCCGGGGGCAATGCAGTTGACTCGCACGTAAGGCGAGAGGCTCACGGCGAGCGATCGACTGAATCCCATGATGGCATTCTTGGCGGTTGCGAACAATTCACCACTGTCACCCTCCATCCCTCGATCGGACTGATCCCAGCCCACATTGATGATCACGCCGTTTTGCTGTTCACGAAACCGCTGTCCAAACGCACGAGACAAGGCGATCGTTCCCAGCACATCAGTTTGCAGCAATTGATCCAGTTTCACGGCAAACTCAGCCCCGCGAAGTTCCGTGGTCAACAGGTCAGCACCAGCGTTGTTCACGATGGCGTGCACCGGACCAGTTTCAAAGGCGGAATTCAATAACGTCTGACGCTGCGATTCTTCAGCCACACTGGCACAAACGACATCCACCTTAGATCCGTACTGACGGGCCTCATGGGCAACGATTTCTGCTTTTTCCAGCGACCTGCGGCAGTTCACGACCAGATCCGCTCCGGCCTTTGCACACTCGAGCGCGATGGCGCGGCCGATTCCGGTGGATGAGCCCGTGACAAGAATTCGTTTTCCGGACAACGTTGCAAAGGTCATTTTGGCTGTATTCATGAACATGCTGACAGTGTGTGAAGGCTGAAAGAATAACGCCAAGTCCTGTTAAACGCGATGATCTGGGGGCAGGTGTCTTCTGGCGATTTCCACCGGCCATCCCAAGAGCGAAAATTGGCAAGATGGACCTGAACGTCTGCTCAACTCCCTCTTGAGGCGTTTTCGTAGCGCCACGTAAACTACGCGACCTCGATTTCTTCACCGCATCACCAGAATCTCAAACCGGGATTGTGTCTGGTAAGCGATACCCGTGCGCGGACTCCGATGGCCATTCGTCCCTTTACAACTTTTCGCCACGCAGTGACAGCATTCATGCTGTTGATCGCCGCGTTGATTAGTGTGGAGATCTGGATGAGAGTGCGCAACGTCCCGTCTGCAATGGTTGTGGCCAGTCAGGTGCCCATTTCAGACCAGAGTCTGCTGGTCCCTTCGGCAGTGTCTCACCACGAGCTTCGAAGGTTACAGACGACTAAGCATCAAGCCAGCGGACGAGAGACGCCGGTCACATTTCGAGTCAACTCGCTCGGTTGTCGCGGGGATGAAGTGGAAACGGTGGCCAAAGTGGGAACTCGACGCATCCTGCTCCTGGGTGACGATACAATTTGCGGTACCGCAGTTGCAGAAAACGAAACGGTGTCTGCGTGGCTGAAAAAGTTTCTGTCGAAAACGACCACCGCCAATGTCGAGGTAATCAACGGTGGTGTGCCGGGTTATTGTCCGTTGTTGTCGGCGCTGAAGTTTGAGCATGATCTTGCGAAGCTGAAGCCCGATGTTGTGCTGCTTCATGTTGACATGACAGACATTGCTGACGATGCCAGTTACCGCAGTCTTGTTCTTCAGGAAGGCAACCATGCTGTATGCTCTCATGCAACGCTGCGCCTTCGGCCGAAGCTGGAGAACTCGCTGATTCAATTTGTGAAGCAGTCTGCCACAGCATCGTGGGTACTGACAAAAACGCGTCAACATGGGCCAGAGCTTTTGACTGTTTCCACTTCCAGCCTGACCGATGATGTGGGACTTAACTGGATCGTCGATAATCCACCAGACCTGCGTCTTCAGGTGGATCATGCATTGACTCCCATCAGGGATCTGCAGGATTCTGTGGTTCGTTCAGGCGGTCGCCTGATCGTCACAACGGCGCCGGTTCTGTGGCAGATTGTTGCTGCGGAGGAAGCGCCGGAGATGAGTCGTCGCTGCCAAATCAACGGCACGACGCCGTTCAGCAGTCGGTTTCCTTTCGAAATCCTTGCCAGCTTCTGCAAAGAATCCCAGATTGATTTTTGTGATACTTCAATCGCATTTCACCGAGATCAGGCGGCGAAGTTGTTTTCGAAGGAAACGACAGCTTTATCCCGCCTCGGCATGGCGCTTTATGCACGCGAGATTGCTCGCCATTTTCTCGCCGATCCGCCTCCACAATGGAATGAGTAGTGGGAACGGATTGTTGGTCCGTGGCTCAAATGTGGCTGGACGGAGACCTTCGTACTTTGGAAAGCGTAACGACATCACTCCCTGACGGATCGTTAATCCTGCGTGTCTCATTTGGAACATCTCTGGTAGTCCGTGTACATTACGCTCCGTACTCAGAACCATCGCTCGGGAATAGACGACAGGCGAAGAAATTATGAAAAGTGCTTTTGAAGCCGCAGGACAGTTTTTCGAAGAAGCGGCAACAGTCATGGATCTGTCATCCAGTATGCGGGACCTCCTGCTGACTCCCGAACGTGAAGTAAAGGTTCAGGTTCCCATCAAGCGGGACAACGGTGAGATTGCGACGTTTGTCGGCTTCCGTATGCAGCACAACAGTAAGCGTGGCCCAATGAAAGGCGGGTTGCGGTATCATCCCGAAGTCAACGCCGACGAAGTGTTGGCGCTGGCGTCGCTGATGACCTGGAAAACCGCGGTTGTGGATATCCCGTATGGCGGAGCCAAAGGCGGCATTAGTCTGAATCCTAAAGACTTTTCGAATGATGAGCTGGAAAGACTGACTCGCCGTTTTGTTGACGAAATTCATGACATCATCGGCCCGGATAAGGACATTCCGGCTCCAGACATGGGCACGAATGCTCAGACGATGGCCTGGATCATGAACCAGTACGAAAAGTTTCACGGATTCAGCCCTGGTTGCGTCACTGGCAAGCCAGTCGAACTTTACGGAGTCGAGGGGCGTGAAGAGGCTACTGGTCGGGGCGTCGGCACGTTGACTCTGGCGCTGCTAAGAAAATTCGGGCGATCGATTGAATCGTCAACTGTGGCGATTCAGGGATTCGGAAACGTCGGGAGTTTTGCGGCTGCCTATCTGCACAAGGCGGGTGGCAAGGTCGTTGCGATCTCTGACGTGAGTGGCGCGATTCTGAATCGCAACGGCATTGACATCACCGAAGCCCTCGCCTGGGTTACTGAAAAGAAGAGTCTGGCTGGATTTCCAGGCGGCGACTTGATCACGAATGAAGCGTTGCTGGCACTGGATGTGGACGTGCTGATTCCGGCTGCACTGGGCGGAGTGTTGACTGCGGACAATGCGAATCACGTGCGAGCCAAATTCATCATCGAGGCGGCCAACGGACCGACAGCTCCCGAGGCGGATGCAATCCTGAAAAAGATGGAGATCGTCGTGCTGCCCGATATTCTGGCCAATGCGGGCGGAGTGACCGTAAGTTACTTTGAATGGGTACAGAATCATCAGTACTTTCGCTGGGATCTGAGTCGTGTGCGTGAAGAACTGGAACGCACGATGACTCGCAGCTTTGACAAAGTGTGGTCAACTGCTCAGGAAAAGAAGGTCTCGTTGCGAGTTGCCGCGTATCTTGTCGGCATCGGCCGAGTCGCTCGAGCGACGACGCTCGGCGGTATCTGAATATTGTGGGCTGAACCTGAGTCTCCGCCTCCGTTGTTGTCTCTCCCTGACCGGAGCTTCGCAGCCACCTTTCGGTTATCGTCAACCGATCAAAGTTCTCTCTTCTTGAACAGTTTGAATCTCATGGCTACGTCTCTTGAATACTCTAAGTCTCTTGCCGTGTCCGCCCGTCTTGCGTCGGCTGAATTGGCGCCCATCGCAGCCGGTCGTAAGAACGCCTGGTTGCAACGAGTTGCCGAGGGACTTCGCGAAAAATGCCATGTGATAGTGTCGGCCAATCAAATGGACATGCAAGCGGGGGCCGCATCTGGCCTGAGCGCGGCGATGCTCGATCGGCTGAAACTGACCCCTGATCGTATCGAGGCCCTGGCGAAAGCAGTGGAGCACATTATCTCATTGCCCGATCCCGTGGGCGAAGTCATTGAGGGGCAGCGTCGGCCAAATGGGCTGTCTGTCAGTCGTGTGCGAGTGCCACTGGGCGTCGTATTCTTTATCTATGAGTCGCGTCCGAATGTCACAATCGACGCAGCCGCTTTGTGTGTGAAAAGTGGAAACGCGGTGATCCTGCGTGGTGGCAGCGAAGCGATTCACAGCAATCGAGCACTGCAGGCGGTGGTTGTGAAAGCCTTGACGGAAATTGGACTTCCGAAGCATGCGGTCCAGCTTGTGGAACTTACAGATCGAAGTGTTGTCGGGGAACTGCTGTCCATGGGCAGCCTGATTGACGTGACGATTCCTCGAGGAGGGCGTTCACTGATTGAACGTGTCACGAAGGAAGCCACGATGCCAGTCATCAAGCACTTTGACGGCATCTGTCATGTGTATGTCGATGCTACGGCCGATGAAAAAATGGCGGTGGACATCACGATCAACAGCAAGTGCCAGCGTCCGGGTGTGTGTAACGCTGCCGAGACGCTTCTCATCCACCGCGCGGCCGTGCCGCATCTGCTGCCGCGCCTTGCCGCGGAGTTGCAGTCGCACGGTGTCGAGTTGCGATGTTGCCCGAACAGTCTTCCCATGATCTCCGGGGGTAAGCCGGTGACCGAGCGGGATTATAGTACCGAGCACATGGATTTGATTATGTCGGTCCGCATTGTCGATTCGATCGATCAGGCGATCGAACACATTCGTCGGTATGGTTCCGCTCACACCGATGCGATCGTGACGGATTGTGTTGCCGCATCGATGAAGTTCGAAGCGGAAGTGGATTCTGCTGCTGTGATGATCAACGCCAGCACTCGATTTAACGACGGCGGAGAACTTGGCATGGGCGCTGAAATCGGCATCAGCACCGACCGTTTTCACGCTCGTGGCCCATGCGGCATGCGTGAATTGACGAGCTATAAGTTCGTCGTTCGCGGAGCAGGGCAGATTCGCGGTTAATAGGCGGACCTGACATAGTTCCGCCTACTGTAAATTCTGAATTGTCGCAGATGGAAGTCCTACCTGGCGTCAGGCTTCTCTTCGATCGGGTTGGCACCGTCCTTAGAACGTTCGGTTTTTTCTGTTTTGTCTTCTTTTTTCTCGTCATCCTTTGCCTCTTCCTTCTTTTTCTCCTCTTTCTTCTTCTTCTGTTCGAGGTTGAACGGAGCGCTCACGCGGCGTCCTGTTGCGGGTTTGATTTCGCGAACCCAGATGTTGCGGAACCGGACCGCGTCGCCGTGGAATTGCAGGGAGACAGGGCCGGTTTCCGCGTGTGGCTTGTTGTGAGGAGCTTCGGTAAAGCTCGTTGGGCCTTCAAGTTCGAAATGATTCAGCATCAGGACGCCGTTCTGAATCAGCGTGACGTGGCCGGGTATGACAACATCACCATTGCTCCTGAAGCGTGGAGCGTTAAAGAGGATCGTGTAATTGTTCCATTCGCCCGGCTTTCGCATGGCGTTCGCGAGTGGAGCAGTCTGCTTGTAGATCGAGCCAGCCTGACCATCAAAATACGTTGGGTTTTCGAAGGAATCCAGAATCTGAACTTCGTAAAGCCCCATCAGATAGCAGCCGCTGTTGCCGCGACCTTGTCCTTCACCCCGAATTTCTGTGGGAGCCGACCATTCGAGGTGCAATTGCATGTCCCCAAAATGCTGCTTCGATGTGATCGCAGTTTCGCGAGGAGTCGCAACTCCGTCCTGTACCAGCCACTTGTCGCCGTTGTCCCATGCGTCCAGATTCGTGCCGTCAAAAAGTATTACAGCGTCTGACGGCGGTGTCTCCTCGGTAGCTCCGGGAGTCACCAGTGGCGGTTCCTGCCACTCGATGCCACTCTTCCATTCCTGGGCTGGAAGTGCCAGGGCTCCGAAAAAAAACGCCGTGACGACAGGCAGACACATGCGAACGAACTTTAACAACATGGGAAAGTGACTCCAGCATCGGGACAACCAAAAAAAACATCGCAGTACCCAGTGATAAGGTCGAGTATCAGACGAATCCTACGAAGTCGAGATTCGGACCCTTCACAATGACAGTACGACTATCATACTTTGCACCGCAGTCCTGCAAAACCAACTTCATTGAACGATAGACCTGATGACATCCCCGACCGTGTCCACAGCTTTTTTGGCACTTGGCTTGATATTTGCCTTTCCCGTTTCAGGTGTGACCGCACCATCGACGCGGCAGGCGGCTATGCAGGGATCGCCGATGTCCGGACCTGAGACTATCTCTGCTCACCCGTTCGGCCAGCGATGTCGCTCGCGGGATGGCTGGGGCCGATGGCTCCACGGTTCTCTGCCAAAACTGGCTATTGAGTTGAAGGCTTCACTGCGCAGGGATCGTGATGCCAATCGAACGGCAAGAGCGGAGTCAGCTTGATGGCTTCAAGAGATCACGCGGCTGGTGGGGCTCGGAAAAGTGCTGTTCTGAACGGGACTGTGGTGTTGCCGGACCGTCTGCTTGAAGGTGGCATGGTCGAATTGGAAGGGGCAAAAATCGTTTTCGTAGGCAAGCAGCGAAGACAACCAAAGTCCGTTGAAGTGATTGATGCTGAAGGCGGATACATTGCCCCTGGATTCATTGACATTCATGTTCACGGGGGAGCGGGAGCCGACTTCATGGATGGAACAGCCGAGGCCATCAGGACGGCCTGCGAGGCCCACGCTCGGCACGGAACCACGACGATCTTTCCCACGACCACGACAGGAAGCGTCAGTCACATCACCGCCATGATTGATGCCTGTGCGGCCGTCCGAAAAGAAGGCGTGCGGCCGACAATTCCCACAGTCGCAGGCGTGCATTTGTATGGACCCTACTTTGCCGAAGACAAAGTCGGATGCCATTCCAAAGAAGGCCGCCGGGCTCCAAAGAATGTCGAGTACGAAAAGTACTTTGCCACAAAAATGGTCCGCATCGCCACTTGCGCGGCAGAACTCCCGGGGGCCGTGGAGTTTTACGCCATGGCCCGACGTCACAAGTGCCTTGTGACGTGTGGCCATTCTAACTCCAGCTGGAGTGAAATGCAGATTGGTTTTGACGCGGGCCTGCGACACGTCGACCATTTCTGGTGTGCGATGAGTTCTGTTCCGTCGATGCGGCAACGGTTCAACGTTCCCATGCAGGCCAGTATGGCGGAATTCGTGCTGATGAATTCCGAGATGAGTACGGAAGTGATTGCTGATGGATGTCATCTGGCTCCCGAGCTACTGGAGTTTGCATATCGGATGAAAGGTGCGAAGCGGCTTTGTCTGGTCACCGACTGTAACCGAGCGCTTGACATGCCGCCGGGTGACTATGTCTTTGGGCCTGCCACGGCAGGCACGACATTTCGGAGTGACGGCAAAGTTGGCTGGGCTCCGAACGGAAGTCTGGCCAGTTCCATCGTTGGGATGGACTACATGGTTCAGCACATGAAACTCAGCACATCTGCAAGTCTTCCCGAAGTGGTCCGAATGGCCAGTCTGACGCCAGCCGAACGAACGGGAATCGCTCTCCAGACAGGCAGTCTGGAAGCTGGAAAGCGAGCCGACATTCTGGTGCTGAACGGAAATCTGACCGTGCGGCAAGTTGTTATTCGAGGCTGCGTCAGCTCAAAATGGCTCTAAAAATGATAGTCAAAGAGCTTCAACTCACTTCGGAATCGGGCTTCAATCTTTTCTCGGCAGGCACTGTCGATCAGATCGCAATACGGACGTTTGTCTGTGCGATGTGAGGCTTTTGCGAGCGGCAGGTTCAGCGGTTCCGGGATTCCGATTGACTTTCGAATGTCCTCCAGATCCTGCAACAGGCTTTCGTATCGGCCGACGCGATTCACAACGATGTGTCCGGTCGTGTTGGTGTAAAGCGAAAGACCGCGACTTGTCAGAAGACTAATCTCCGGGCCGTCGATGAACTCGGCGAGCGAAGGCCGTGGCTCCGACTTGTGGCACCAGTAATAGAGCGAGATGACTCGGTCAAACGGATTGCGTTCGAAGCAGAATTTGTAGTAGTTATTCCACACGTGATCACCAATCAGGTTTCGGACCTCAGTGGCCGACATGTGGTTGTAAAACCTTTTGCGTCGGCCCAGGAAAATCGCGCCGGGAAGTTCGCGAACGCTGTGCTGGTGGAAGGGAACTCGAAAATTCTGCGGACCAGGAGACCCCAGTTGTCGGCGAATCATTTCATCCGGAGCGGAGACAGGAGTGATGACGTCGTTCTCGCCCAGATATTTGGAAAGGGCGATCTCGATGCTCGTTCCGGCTGTCTTGGCGGTCTTGATAAAAATGAACCTGTATTTGTGCGAGACGATCATCAGAGAACGACTTCAATGCAAACTATCAGGCGGCGGTTGAGACGAAACGTGAGCAATCCGAGTACTCACGGGTCCACGAGGAATCAGTTTCGTAACCCATTTCAATCAGAACATCAGGCAGCTCAGGCATTTCGCTGAGCAGTGAGCAAATTCTGTCGCGATGTTGCTCGTGATGCCAGCGGTTGAGATTGTCCGGATCCAGTTCGCGGAGCCCATTGAGAGCTCGGCCGTCGAATCCTTTCGGGACGCTTTCATGGAAACTTTGAAACGGCTTTGCAATGTTCCAGCCCGTGAGTTCCACGATCTGCGACTCGACCCGGTCCGGGTGCAGAATCAGGTTTTCGTAGCGGACAGGGAGTACGTCCGGGGATTTGCTGGCCCACTTCCAGTGCAGGAAGATGTGTCGCCATTGATCGACGGAAACGAAGTAATTATTTGGCTGGGAAAAATGAACGGAGGTCAGGATTGCGCGAGGATCACGGCTCATCAGGATGAACCGAACAACCGCTGTCTGTGAGGCGTAGAACTCCCGAAGTTCGCTGATCAGGAAGACGTCTTTCGGGCGTTTCGTCATGACCTGAGCATGTGTGCGTCGTCCGAACTTTGCGATCTCGAGACCTCTTCGTTCGCGACCAAATGATTTGATGTGCGACACACACGATTCGATCATCAGCTGGCAAAGTGTCGTGCCACTGCGCGGGAAGCCGCAGATCACGACGTGTTGTTTTCGCTTGACTGCAGGAAACCACTCCACATCCTGCAGCTTGATCAGTGGGCGAATGAAGGGTTGAAGAAGCGACTTGGGGAACTGAAACGTGGGCGTGTATTTGCTGATCGCTTCAGGGGGAAGTTCGGGGCGTAGCATGACGTGTGATTTCCACATTTCCAGGTCAGCAAGCGATCAAAATCACCCTATATAATAGCATGCACAGGTCTTTGGTTGTTTAACGCATTTGTCGAACCGACATTCGAACCCCGGGTGCAAACCCGCCAATCCCATCAAGTTGTGCGTTGCTGTTTTCGATGGGCGACCGTCCCGTAAGAAAGTCCAGCAACGTTCTACTTTGGGAATGCAGCGTTGAGTTCGACAGAAAATGCGCCATCACAGCGGCCGAACAGCGATCCGATTCTGAGAAAGGTGTGATGAAGGCAGGAAGTTCTCTGCCCTCCATCCATTGGCTCCACGGTGTTGCAAGAGACATCTCGGTCAGAGTGCGAATGTTAGTAGAGATGCGTCCCGGTGAGGATGCTGCGAGTTCCAGGAGTCCAACACGGGAGCCAGCCGTCAGAGCTTCGTAGATCATCGACATGCTGTCGCAAGTGACCCAGACGACGCCGCTCTGCGACAGTTGTTCTGGTAGCCAGTCAGGACCACATGTCTGAGACATCACGACGGGAATCTGAGGCGAGTTTGTCTGCCAGTGGCGAATGAAGGATTCCGGAGTTCGCTCCGAAGTTGCGATTGTCCATTTGAGATGACTTTGGCGAATGACCGACTGGAGTTGATAACTGACAGCGGAATCCGACCATCGAAAATGTTTTGATGGTCCACCGATAAGGATCAGTCCCTGTTCTGGATTCTGCTGAACTGAGGGACGAATTCGATTCAACGCCCCTTCAGTGCGCAGGACGTTCCGGGTGGGAAATAATAAATTGTCATGAGCGGGAATCAGGCAAAGATCAAACATCCACACAGGGAGACTGGGCTTCATGATGACCACCGTTTGCCCGCCGAATTTTTTCTTGCAGGCCAGCAACGGTAAATGAGTCGAGTGTCCCGCGCCGATCAGCAGGTCGGGCGATGGAAGCGAGTCGGCGAACGAGAGATTGCCCGGGAGCAGCGATCGCAGGCCGCGCAGGTTCTCATCCACGCGGACATCGACAACATCGACAGCGTTAATTCTTGCGATTGCTTCAGTCAGCCCCAGCACCTGGTTCTCATGGCCTGGTCGGCCGTCGAGAAAACGCCAGATGTTGAGGGCGGACGATTTCCTGTTTGGTCGGTGCATCACTCACCTGCTAGCTGCCAAAGACCCGTCAGGCTGCATCTCGAAGACTTAAGTGGGACTGGTTGAGAGCTCGATAAGCATCACAAGTTCTCATCAGTTCATCGTGGCTTCCGGTTGCCAGAATCTTCCCCTGATCCATCACTACGATTCTGGTCACCAGATCAAGGAACGTGCGATTCAGCACATGGCTGATAATGAAGACGGTCCGGTTCTTTGCGAATTTCTTCAGCACGGCATGAATGACTTCTTCGCTTTGGGCATCAACAGCCGACGTCGCTTCATCAAGAATCAGAATCGAAGGGTCTCTGAGAATCGCTCGAGCCAATGCGATTCGCTGGCGCTGTCCGCCGGAGAGCTTTCCACCCTTGTCGCCAACCACAGTGTCAAATCCATCAGGAAGTTGATCAATGAAGGTGGCTGCCTGTGCCTGAATGGCAGCATGCATCACCATCTCTCGAGTGGCCGATGTATTCCCGTAGCGGATATTCTCATAGATTGTATCGTTGAAGAGTACTGTTTCCTGAGTAACCAGACCAATTTGACTACGCAGATCGTGTGTTCTCAGTTCGCGAATATCCACGCTGTCGATCAGTATTCGCCCTTCGTGTGGATCCATGAATCGTGGCAGCAGACTTAGCAGCGTCGATTTACCGGAACCATTTCCGCCGACAACGGCGATGACTTCTCCAAAGCGGACATCCAGAGACACGCCTTTCAGAGCGAGCGGTCGCTGACTGTCGGCCGCTTCAAGCCCTTCATATCGAAATGAGACATCCTGCATCGAGATCATGGACGAGTGCCGAATCATCATTCGAGGCGACTTGGCCTCCGGGACAATCGACTTCTCGTCGATCAGCTCAAACACTCGTTCACTGCCAGCCATTCCTCGCTTAATCTGTTCAAAAATTCCGGAGAGTTTTCGAACGGGGTCCAGAGTGCCTGCCAGCAGGGCATACAACGTTGCCAATTCAGCAATACCCATCGGCTCAGCCGCCAATTTGATACCCAGAATCGAATCCGTGTTTCGCAGCACCAGATAAGCGCCGGGAGCGAGGGCGGCGAAGACGCTCAGGACGCCCATGATTTCCGTGATGGGACGAACCAAAGCGCCCAGACGCACGATCTTCATTGAGCCGGCATAATAATCCCGATTGGCCTTCAGAAACTGCTTACGATGCTTTCGAAAGCCGGAAAACGCGATCACAATGCGGGCCGAGCCGAAAGTTTCGGATATGCATTCGTAGATTCTGGCCATGCTTTCCATCGTGCGATGTGACGCTCGACGCAGTCGCTTCCCGAACAGATTGAATACCAATGCGAGCATCGGGACCACGGTAATGGCCAGAAGAGTTAATCGCCAGTTCACGTAGAATGCAAGTGCTGTACACGCGCCGGCTTTCAGCGGTTCGCGAACAAGTGTCACGCCAAACACCCGAATGGCCAGAGTCAATTGTTCGATGTCATTCGTCATTCGTGACATCAGTGACGACGTGCCAATCCGATTCAGGGATTGAAAATCCAGTTTCAGGGCAGTTCTGAAACAGTCCTGTCGGATCGCATTGACAGTCAATTGAACCACGCTGCCGACAAGCATCTCCTGAAAGTAGATGAAGAGGCCTTTCAGAAAAGTGGCAGCCAGCAGTATTCCAAGGATCATCGCCATCGTGTCGAATTTGTCGCGAGGCACGTAGGGCAACACCGAGCTGCGAATTCGGGTCATCAGCAGCAAACTGCGAGACTTTTCAGTGACATTAAACTGATACTTAGCGCGGGACTTGACTTCGTGTTGTGGAATGGCATCCAGAATCACATTCTCTTTGTGAATAGACTCTTCAAGAACCGCGATTTCGTTATCCACGTAGGCATGCAGGCTATCGTTTTGGAACAGCACCTTGACGACCGGAAATGCGATCGAAAGATTAAGTGCCCAGAAACCCGATACGAAAATCGCACAGACCACCGACAGCATAAACAGCCGACGATAGGGCCAGACGTAGGAGTAAATTCGAAGGAAGTCCTGCATCATTAAATCCAGACGAAAACAGCCTCTTGGTGGAGGACATCATTACAAGGAACACAATAATTCGATTTGTTGTTGTCAACGTTCAGGCTCTTCATCACGACTGAGGTGAATCGCCTTACACTTGATTCCTATGCGGGTCCACAGCTCTCAACCCGAATCAGGCCACCGCCCTAAATCTTAAATGCGCTTCCACTGGAACGGACGAAACGGCCTCCCTCACCTGGCTGCAAATCCGACTCAGATCATCTTGAGTCAAACTTGGAGTGGAGGGGAAGCTGAGTGCGTTCGCAAACAGTTTGTCAGCAGTTCCGTTCAGCACAGATGAACAACCCGCGTGGGCTGGACTGAGGTGCATTGGTTGCCAAAGTCTGCGGGTCTGAATCTTAGATGCCGTCAGTCGATCGCGGAGAGACACGGCCGACAGGCCCAGCTTTGCGGGATCAAGGAGCGCTGTCGAGAGCCAACTGGTCGAACGTGCGTCAACTGAATCCGAGTGCCACCGAAGTCCAGACAGATTCAGGTTGTTCTGATAAAACTCGGCGATGCTTCGTCTGCGATCCACATAAAAGTCGAGTCGTTCAAGCTGTGCCAGGCCAATCGCCGCAAGAACATTTGTCATGCGATAGTTATAACCAACTTCGTTGTGAATATACTCCACCGCGTCGTCTTTGGCCTGGGTCGTCAGATAACGAGCTCGTTCTGCATCTTCCTTTGAACTTGTCACGATCATCCCGCCTCCGCCGCAGGTAATCGTCTTATTACCGTTGAAGCTGAAACAGGCCAGATCTGTGGTTGCGCCGATCTTTCGACCTTTATAGGAAGCTCCAAGCGATTCGGCCGCGTCTTCCACAATGCGAAGATTGTATTTGTTGGCTTCTTCAGCCAGAGCGTCGAGATTGGCCGGATGTCCCAGCACATGCACAGGCATGATGGCCTTGATACGTCGACCCGTGCTGCGATTTCGGAGTTGTCCGTCCTGCGAGGTGCACTGAGTCCTTAAAAACTCACTGACGAGATTGGCGTCCATCTGCCAGAATCCGGGTTCTGCATCAATCAGAACCGGATGAGCACCGATGTAGCGAATCGCATTGACCGAAGCGATGAAAGTCAGCGTGGAAACCAGCACTTCATCGCCCGGTTCCACCCCTGCAACCAGCAACGCAATATGCAGTGCCGAAGTTCCATTGACGGTTGCAACAGCGTGTTTTGCCCCCACATAATCGGCCGTGCTCTGTTCAAACCGTGTCACGAAGGCACCGACCGAAGAGATCCATCCCGAATCCAGACATTCCTTTACGTACTGCCACTCGTTCCCCTGAAGACAGGGTTCGCTGAGCGGGAGAAACCTATTCGTTAAGGAATCAGACGTTGTAGACATCGGCCTTATACCCCTCAGAGTTTTCCCGAAACCATGCGATCGTTTGCTGCAGCCCGGTCTCCAGGGTCACTGTGGGACGCCAGTTTGCGACCTCGGCGGCGAAACGGTTGTCAGCCAGCAATCTTTCCACTTCACTCCTGCTGGGGCGAAGTCGCTGCTCGTCGCATTCAATTTTGACATCCGTACCGATCAAATTGGCTACGGTTCTGGCGAGATCTCCCACACTGATCTCCCTGCCAGAGCCGACGTTGACGGTTTGTCCGACGGCAGCCTCATGCGATGCACAAGCCATGAATCCGCTGACCGTATCGGCCACATAGTTGAGATCGCGAGTTGGGGTCAGGCTTCCGAGTCGCACTGTTTTACCGGCGAGGCACTGAGTGATAATCGTTGGCAGGACAGCACGGGCAGACTGACGAGGTCCGTAAGTGTTGAATGGTCGCACAGTCACCACCGGCGTTCCAAACGAGCGATAGTAGGATTCGGCCAGTTTGTCCGCACCGATCTTGCTTGCCGAGTAGGGCGACTGGCCCTGCAGCGGGTGCGACTCAGAAATTGGAACCGTCAGTGCGGTTCCGTAGACTTCGCTGGTTGAAGTGTGAACGATGCGAGCCGTGCTCAGCTTTCGAGCTCCTTCAAGAATGTTCAGAGTTCCCACCACATTTGTCTGAACATACGATAGTGGTGCGACATACGAGTAGGGGATGGCAATCAGAGCCGCCAGATGAAAGACAGTCTCCTGATCCTTCATCGCGGACAGGACCGAACCACTGTCAGTGATATCTCCGGCGACGAAATCAATTTCATTCTGCAGCGGAGATTTGTCCAGCCAGCCACGGCGCCCGGACGAATTGTAATGCACCATTGCCCGAACTCGTGCGCCGGCCCTTACCAGGGTTTCCGTCAGATGGCTTCCAATGAATCCACCCGCTCCTGTCACAAGTACATTTTTCCCCGACCAGCTCATGCCGCCCACCTCAGTCGATTAACGTCTTCCTGTGCCTTCTGGAAATCATCATGTTTTCCGATATCCAGCCAGTATTCCATGACTGGAAATCCAACAACGGTCTCACCGCTGGCCAGCAGGCTGTTGATCAGATCCGTCATGTCGTATCGACCCTCGATCGGAATGTGTTGCAGGACCGAAGGTTCAAGGAGATAGATCCCCGCATTCACCAGAAATGTGATTCGCGGCTTTTCCCGCAGTTCGGCCACCTTACCGTCTTTGGCTTCGACAACGCCGTACGGGACCTGCATCTCATATTGACGAACGGCTATGGTCAGCTTTGCCTTGCGTTCGCGGTGAAATCTGACGAGAGACCGGAAGTCAATGTTCGTGAGGATGTCTCCATTCATCACGAGCAGCGGTTCTTCGACTTCATTGATCAATCGCAGTGCTCCGGCAGTGCCAAGAGGCTGCTCTTCGGAGACATAATTGAGTTCAACGCCGAATCTCTGTCCGCCGCCGAAATGCTGGATGATCTTCTCCGGCATGAAATGCGTGGTCACGTTGATGCGATGAATCCCAGCCTTCTGCAGACTTTCGATTGTGCGCTCCATCAGCGGTCGTCCGCCGACAGAAAGCATAGGCTTCGGAATGTGATCCGTCAGTGGTCGAAGGCGTGTTCCGAAGCCGCCCGCCATGATCACAGCCTGAAGATCAAGTTCATCTTCCGGAATGATGTCCGTGCAGGCCAGATCAGCAACCGTCCGATCGGGATTCAGCAGTGGAAGGTGTCGCACTTTTGCATTCAGCATGATCCCCAGCTGCTCTTCGCGGGGCGTGCCGATGAGAGCAGTAAACGGCGTCACACCGACGGTGTTGATGGCGTGCTGAATAGTCGAGTCGAGTCCGTGGCCACCCAGAATCGCGCGGCGAAGGTCTCCATCGGTGACGGTCCGAACAAACCGACGATCGTCATCAACCAGCAATACGATTCCCAGTCCTCCGGTGTCGATGGCTGCCATCGCTTCTCGGAGTGAAAAGCTTTGCTGTATCAGCATCGCCTCCAAATTCGACGTTATCCGCTCCCCAGTCATTGGGTCGATCTCCGTATCGCTTTCGCGGGCACGCCCACGACAACCGTCTCTGGTGGTACATCCCTGACCACCACCGCACCCGCGCCAACTATTGACCGGGCACCGATTTTCAAATTCTCGCAGATCGTGGCTCCAGCTCCAATATGAACTTGAGTGCCAATCTGAACACCACCTGCAAGGCATGATCCGGGGGCCAGATGCGTGTCTCGACCAATGAGACAGTCGTGCTCAACGATGCAGCCGGTGTTTAAAATGCAGTTTTCTTCGATCGTCGCCTGAGCATTCACGATCGTCCCTGCCATCAGCTGACAGCCGGGTCCCATGCGGGCGAAAGCCGAGCAAATATTGCTGGGGTGACGTAAGGAAAACGGGGATAATCCCTGTTGAATTGCCGCGTCATAGAGTCGACGACGGAGCGAAAACTGCCTGATGCCGCCCATGGCGACGATGAACCGTCTGAAACCCCTTGAAAGCAGCTCTTTTATCTCCCCGTCGCCACCTCGTATGTTGATGCCAAGGATCGAAGTTCCCCAGAGCTCCCGGTTTGAATCCAGAACGACGCAGTTCTTGGCGAGCCCAAGGGTATGCAACGTGTCAACCACTACCCGAGCATGGC
>JANPHT010000052.1:0-5925 GCA_031424595.1 Planctomycetota bacterium | reverse complement strand
CGGACTGTCCGGGAACCACCATTCGTCGTGCGACAGAAATCCATCCTGGTTAATATCCAGTCTGCCAAAGTATTCGGCGGTCAGGGCTGCCAGCGCAGGTTTATTCATGAATCGAAATTCCTCACGACTCAGTCTTCCGTCGTGGTCATTGTCCGTTGCCGAATGCCAGGTTGTCAGTAGATTGACATGCGGGATCAGCATAAATTCACTGAGGGAATAGACGTTATCACGATCGTCGTCGAATCCTGGGAACCAGTAGATTCCGGGAGGCCCCCAGCCGGGAGGAAGGTTGGTGAGTTCCGTGGCCGACACTTTGCCGTTCAGATCCGCATCAAGGTTGAGGAACACCGACACGAGATCAACTCGATGCGTACTCCTGGCGAATTCTTTGATCCCAAACTTGTCAGAACCGAGGGCGGTGATCCCTGGAAATGAAAGTTCCGCCTCTTCCAGTGAACCTTTGAGGTTGATGTACATTGAACGCGACACCTTGCCCATGGAATCGGGATTCCATTGGAGAAAGGAACGCCAGTCGAGCACACTTCCGGCCTTTGTCCGCAGGAATTCGCCGTGCGGAGTGCGCACACCAAAGGCGGTGTCCAGCACCAGTCCCGCTTCATCGTGAGAGATTGTGCCGTTGTGATCCAGATCCCAGATGCTGAAGCCCGTCGTTTGCAGCCCCTTCACGCGACGCGGGATTTGGGCGACGGAGAATTCCGCAGGATCAAGAACATCGTTGTGATCGAGATCCCATTGTGCCCAGTGCTGGTCGATGTCGGACCGTTGCGATTCCCCCAACTGCACGACAGGATCGGGGAATGAAATGCGAAAATCTTCCGACGCCCAATACGGGATCGCAAGGAACTCGGTGACGGATATTCGCTGATTCTGATCAGCATCAAACACGTGAAAGTCACGTCGTAATCGGTCGGGCGGACTGCCTTCGGCGTTGAACTCGGCGAAAGTCAGGTCCCCGTCGGCGTCCTTGTCGAGTGATTCAAACTTCGTTTTGGGATTGGTTGTCTGAAAATTCCATTCGTCGAGTGAAAGCGTGCCATCGCGATCCACATCGAAACGCCGAAAATATTCAGCGGAGAGCGCTGCCAGTTCCGGACCTGGCAGGAATTGGAACTCGCTGCGACTCAGTCTTCCGTCACCATCCCTGTCAACTGCGGCGTCCCATCGCCTGTAGAGGTTGATCTGCGGAATCAGCATGAACTCATACAACGAATAGGAACCATTGGCATCGTTGTCGAACCCGAGTTTGTAACTACTGGAAGCGGCTGCTCCCCAGCCGTCTGGCAGACCCAGCAGTTCGTCCGGCTTCAGTTGGCTATCCAGATCCGCATCCAGACTCAGAAACATGGCCACCGAGTCAACTCGATGACCGCTTGTGGAGAATTGAGCGATGTTGAATTGCTCGTAGCCCTCCTCATGGATTTTGGGAAACCACATGGCCGCATTTGCTCCCACATTTCGGAGATAATTCTCACGTTTTGCGGTTCCGTTTTCATCAGGATTCAGCGAGCGAAACATCACGCAGTCCAGGATTTTTCCGGACCCGGACCGCAGCAGATCCCCCGTCGGATAGCGCACACCACAGGCGATATCCAGCAAGAGTGCCGCATCATCCTGAGTCATCGTTCCGTCACGGTTGCGATCCCAGTCTGCGAACTCTGTCGATTCCAACCCCAAAACATTCCGACCGATGTCGGCCTTCGTAAATTCGTCGCTGCTCAGCGTCCCGTCACTGTCGTTGTCCCAGTCCTGCCAGTGATCGCAAACAACCTGGAAGTATGCTCTGGACAACATGATGACCGGATCGGGCAAAGGGGCCAGCTGATCCTCGAGCGTGAAATAGGGAATCGTCAGGAACTCCTGAGGAGTCATTCGACCATTACCATCGGCATCAAAGACAACAAAATCTCGATGCAGGGTGCGAGTCTGCTGCCCGCCTCCATTCACAAATTCCGGTTCGGTAAGCACGCCGTCCTCATCGGCGTCCAGGAGACGAAACGCAGCGGGAACCGTGATCAGAGCGGCGGTCGATTCTAAGTTCGCCTGGCCCATCGCAAGACCGGCGATCCCGGACCAGAAAAGAATTCCAGTGAGCAGTCGCGGCACAAGCGAAACATCGATTCGTGGAACCATGAAATCCAACTCCTGAACAACGCTGTCGCTTCAATCCGGAATCGAGACCGAATTGTCGTCCGCCCTGTCACCCAGATAACAGTACAGCCGGAAGTCGATTGAACTGGCCATAAATCGGACACTCCCGTCAGCAAACAGAAAATTGCCTCCTCCGATGTGGTGACTGGAACTTCCGCCGTTGCGGTAAATATCGATGGGACTGCTGGTGCGCGTGGGACTGTTCAATTGTTGTCCTGTATAAAACACGGGAGCATTCCACGAATAAACTGCCCCGAGAGTACATTCCTCGGCATTTCTTTCACCGCCAGCGAGGCTTTTGCGGAATTACCTCTGTGCAACAGCGGACACCATTGTTTCAGGCAATGTCGGCTTCGGAGTCGCTTTCACGCACGCTGAGCATAAGAATTTCAACACCCGGTCATCTTGACGCATGAAATCGCTTTCTGCAACGACAGGAATCATGAGTCGCGACGAAACTCTTGAGGGACAAACACGCAAAATGGCCACGAAATCGCAGCAGAGCCGACGTTGTCGTACGGCTGAGGGCACGTTGCCGAGTGTTGTCAATTGGGTCATGGTGACTGTAGTCGCTGCATTTCTGTGTTCAGCAATAGGCCAAACAGCGAGGGCGGACGATATTGTCTTCCCTCAGGAACGGGAAATCCGGAGGTTAGTCCTCCAGCGTCTGCGTGATGGCGATCTTGAACAATCGTTCAAGGCGCTCGAGGCTGTTGTCGATCGGACGGGGTCGATTTCGGTTGCGGACGATGACCAACTCTTCCCAGTCTGCGCGGGGCTGCACCGAGTCCTGTCTGCCCTGGGCAGCGAGGAACAGTATGAATTGCTGTCTCAATGGACGATGCCCGAGGATTCGCCGCAGACGATTCGCATACTGAGCGGCCTTGTACCCACAGTTGCACCACCCGCCGAATTCGCGCGGGTCCTCGGCGAGCGTCCACAGGCTTCGTCGTTTCCTGTCTCGTCAATCGAGGACGTTCGCGGTCTGTTTTCTACCGGATGGACACTGGTCGTCGCGGCAAAGGAGTGCGGTAAACTGCCGCCTCTGATCCAAAAACTGGAATCCCTGGCAGAGCAGCAGGTGCCGAATGCGGAAGTTTTGCTGACGCTTGCTCAACTCGTCGATGATCGCACCGACACGGAGCAACTAGCAAAGCAGCTTGCTCAGCGAGTCAATCCTATGCGTTCGCAACGCCCGACCACTGGTACTGTATCCGATTCGATGGATCTCACCGTCGTCGTGCTGGCGGCTGCGGGGTTGCACCGCCCGCAAACTCGGCCCCAAAGCGAAGAGATCCTGGCAAGACTTTTGGCCAGCCAGTTGAGTCACCGGTCGCCCTTTCTTCGATCATTTCTGCGTCGCGCGCATGCAACTGCGGTCCTGAAGAATTGGGGGACGACGGACGTCTCATCACTGCTGACGACGCAATGGAAGTATTGGATTCCCGTCTCCGAAAGTCGGGCAGATTCGAATGCGCTGGCCGAGGCGACATGGCTGGTTCACGAAGATCACATACTGCACTTGTGTGGGTCAGGGGAAGACCTCCTTCTGTTTCGCTATCCGCTGTCAGGACGATTCCAGTTTGAATTCGAAACCCAGCTTGACCGAACGAACGAGGCGAACGGTGGACTGGTCTTCGGTGGGCTCCATTTTCAGGCGTCGAATCATGCGGGGGAATTTGACGTTTGGGGACCGATCGGGACACGATCAAGAAAGCGGTTCAGTCCATTTGTGCGTTTGTCGGAACAGCCGACGTTCAACCATTGGTCGGTGACCGTTAACTCGGATCAGGCGACGGTTGCTGTGAATCGGCATCCGATCAGGACGGACGCTGCCGAATTTCAATCGTCGCCCTGGATCTGCCTGCGAAGTTCGGATCAGAGTCGTCCGCTTTTCCGCAATCTAAAGCTAACGGGGCAACCGGTGATTCCTCGATCCGTTCTGCTCGTGCAGGGAAATGCCCTGCGAGGCTGGCAGGCTCAGGTCATCGGCGAACGGCCGCTGCCAGCACCGAACAGCACCACCATTGTCAGCTCGGGCTCTGTCTGGCGCGTGGCGGACGGCGTGATTCAGGCTCCTCTCCACCGCGAACAAGATAGTTCATCCGCGACTCTCGAAGAACGCTTGTCCTGTTTGCGTCCTTTGCTGGGCGGGGAGTCCGTCAGCTACGAGTACTTTTATGAACCCGATGCGTGGGATGTGAGTCCAACACTGGGGCGAATGGCGTTTCTGCTGCGGCCCGGCGGCGTCCAGCTGCACTGGGTGACCGACGGCGAAAATGAATGGAGCGGACTGACAGCCGAGAATTCGCTGACGGAACCATTGAACCGTCGCGGTCCGCAGAATTTGCCATTGAAGGCTAACGACTGGAATCACGTCACACTGGCTCGGTCAAACGACCAGTCGCTCACGGTGTCACTGAACGGTGTGGAAATCTACCAGCGACCCCTCGACTGGGTGGGAGAACAACGGTTTGGATTTTTCCGTGATCCCGCAGCAGGTGGTGTGCGGATTCGCAATGTGGTTCTGACAGGCGACTGGCCGGAGACGGTGCCTCAGGAGTTCTTCAACAATCCGGTCGGGACGGAAGCAAGTCCTCTGAGCGATGCCGATCGTCAGGCTTTCAACCGGCTGCTTCGTGAAGAATTCCTGACCGAGAATCTATTCACCATCCGACGTCGAGCGATGGCCATGCCTGTCGCGGAACGATTCGAGTTCCTGACCCGATGGATATTGCCGGGGCCAGACCACGCCAGCTTTCGGATGCGAGGCGATTTCGCGCCAACTCAACCAGCGCCAACTGCGGTGGAACCCGGAATCGACCAGGCTGACATTGGCGGGTCAATCGTGTCACCCGTTTTCGACTGGCTCGATGCCGCCAGAGAGTTGGATCGTCTGACCGAGTGTCGTCAGATTGTCACAGCGGCAGTGGCTCTGGACGACGAACATCAACGCCGCTCCGAGGCCGCTCTGCTGCTCCTGTTGAGTCTCGAACTGAACGATCCCACTGCAATCACTGCTGATGGCGAACAGTTCTTCAAGTTACTCGCGCTGCAGTCACCACTGGGAATCGCCGATCCATGGCCTGAGACTCTTGTCTCCGTCCGCGGATGTCAACAATTTGCCGATCAGAAAATCGTCTCGGAATTGATTGACGATCTTTATACCCGGCGAACTCAACAATCACGACCGCCTGGTATCCCCCTGTGGCATGCACATATCGCCGCTCTGCACGGACAACGGCAGTTGCTGCAACGTGACGCAACCTCAGCACAGGGCTCATCCCACTTGTTCAACGACTGGATTCCAGTGTCGGCCGCCACAGCATCCAGTTGCGGTGATGGCTATCCGAACCTTCGCTGGCAACAACATGATGGTCAGGTCAACCGGGTTTCTGGACACGCTGACGACTTTCTCTTTCTCAGGCTTCCCCTTACCGGGGACTATGAAGTGGAATGCGATCTCATCCAACCCGCATCTCAGCCCAGTCAGTTGTTACTGGCGGGAACTTATTTCGGTACGCATGCGGATCCTTCGCTGCTGGAAGTCGGCACGTTTGGCACCAGGTCGCCATTCGTTAAGCTTGATCCGCCCTTCACATCGTTCCATTTCACGGCGCGTTTGCGGGGCGTGCTTCGCAACGGAACTCGCACAATCTTCATCAACGGGCGCAAAGTACAAAACGACACGCTGCCCGATACACACGATCCCTGGATCGCGGTCCGCTGCGGGAACAACTCCCTGGGAGGCGTGCA
>JANPHT010000051.1:0-1781 GCA_031424595.1 Planctomycetota bacterium | reverse complement strand
AGGAAGTGGCCCCTGCGGCAGAAGCGGCAGCCGAACCTGTGGAAGCTGCTGCTGCGGAATAGTGTGATGCGGTTTGATATCCTGACCCTGTTTCCGGAGATGTTCGAAAGCTATCTCGGACAGGGGCACCTGAAACTCGCGATTGAGCGCGGGCTGGTGGATATCCGGCGGCATAATTTCCGGGAGTTCGCTCCTGGAGTTCGAAGGCAGGTAGACGACAAGCCGTTTGGTGGTGGTCCGGGGATGTTGCTGATGTGCCAACCGGTCTTCGACTGTGTCGAGACCGTACAGGCGCAAAATGAACCGCTCGGAAGATTGTTAATGATGACCCCTCAGGGTCGAAAACTGGATCAGAAACTGGTTGAGGAACTCGCTCAGGAGCCTCGACTGCTGTTGCTCTGTGGACGATATGAAGGTTTTGATGACCGGATTCGTCAGGGGTTGCAGCCAACTGAGATTTCGGTGGGTGACTTTATCTGCAATGGCGGAGAAGTCCCGGCAATGCTGATCGTTGATACGGTCATTCGGTTAATCCCGGGTGTTCTGGGTGACGAAACCAGCAGCCGATATGATTCGTTCAGCAACGCCGGTTTGCTGGAACATCCGCAGTACACGAGGCCTCGTGAGTTCCGCGGAATGACGGTTCCGGATGTTTTAATCAGTGGTGATCACGGAAAAATTGACGAGTGGCAAAAGGCCCAAAGTCTGCAGAGAACGGCCGAAAGGCGTCAGGATCTGTTGGATTCGTAAATGCTGAATGTGCTCAGTTTGAAGTTTCGGGCGATTGTTCGAAGCAGGGTCAAGGGGTCGTCCCCCTTGTTGGTTATAAGGAACCCAGGTCATGCGAAATAGTCTTGTACTCGCCGTAGAAAAGTCCAGCCTGCGTGAGCAGCCGCTGCAGTTTTCGGTCGGTGACAGTGTTGATGTCCACACGCGAATTCTGGAAGGCACAAAAGAACGCATCCAGATTTTCAGCGGCGTAGTAATCGCTCGCAGCGGCACCGGCACGAGTGAAATGTTCATTGTTCGCCGAATTGTTCAGGGCGAAGGAGTGGAACGAAAGTTCCCTGTGAACTCCCCTAAGATTTCTCATATCGAAGTGAAGCGTCATGCTCGCGTTCGCCGTGCGAAACTGTTCTATCTGCGTGAACGCACTGGCAAAGCCACACGTCTGAAAGAACGCAAGGGCAAGCCTTGGGAAGCTCAGGTCAACGACTCTGCGAATTGAGTTTATTCGCCGGCGTTCCTGTTTGAATCCTGCTGCTGACTCACGATGGGCGACATCCTGGAATTCGGGTTCCGCAGGCTGTCGCCTTTTCGCTGCGCGGTGAGTAACCTTTGGAAGCTGGTCCAGCGTATCCATGAGTGCCCGCTCAGGGAGTCCCAATGAAGAACCTGTTTCGTCGGTTACTGGGTGATCGCGGTGAGCGCGCGGCCGTCCGATTCCTCAAAAAACAAGGCTATCGCATTCTGGCGAAGCAACATCGAAATCAATTTGGTGAAATCGACATCATCGCGCAGGACGGTGACACCAATGTCTTCGTAGAGGTGAAGACTCGTACGACAGAAAAGGACGGACAGCCGTTTGAGGCCGTTGATCGACGCAAGCAGGAAAAGATCACCCGGGCAGCACTTGCATGGTTAAACCGAACTTGAACGGCTCGAAAATGAGCTTCGATCGGTAGAAGACTGGGATTTGGTCAAAAATCGCCCATTACTAAATTACATTTGTAGCCAGAAAACATCGAGATTTTTTTGGACTTTGTTTTTTCTGCCGCTAC
>JANPHT010000050.1:0-3573 GCA_031424595.1 Planctomycetota bacterium | reverse complement strand
CCAACGCAAAATGTAGTGGAAACTTCTGGGCTGAAACCGCAGAAAATGCAGTGTTTCTGAAACGAGTTGGGGAAGTTGGGTTAGCGTAGCTCTCGACAATGGCGCGTTCCAGTGGCAAGGCAACAGCCACGCACATGAGCTCCGTTGGTGATTCGATTCGTGGACTTGCCAGCCTGGCATCTCGAATCAGGTCTACTCTGATGGTTGTTCGAGCTGGCATTTCAAGAGCTGTGGCAGAAAGTTCGCCATGTCCCTGAGCGGCATGAGCATCGCCGAGGTACAAGAATCCTCCCGGCACGAAGACCGGCAGATAGACTGTATTTCCGGGGCAGACCTCGATCAGATCAAGATTGCCGCCATGATTTCCTGCTGGTCCCGTCGATGGGACTCCCCAATCAGGCGCTGTACCAAGGCAACCCAGCATGGGCTTGTAGGGTATGGAGACGTGCTTACTCCATTCGATCTGTCCGTTATCAATCGGGCAAATTCGAGTCCCTGGCGGAACGTCACTTCCCAGCCATTCGGTCAGCATCCTGGGTGCGCCGGTGTACGTGGCGCATTGACCAATGAGGGGCTCAATGGATTCAATATGAACGGCCAGAGCGTCTCCGGGTTTTGCTCCTCGGACGACAATCGGCCCGTTGACGGGATTGCTCCACGGCATGGCGTTTTTGTCACGTCGATCTGTGGGCAAACGTAGCTGACCCGAAAGAGCATCCTCGGAATCGACCACCAGCCGCGATCCGGAGTCTATTTCCGCCCGGGGCGTTGAGAACCGACTGAATTCATACTGCAACGGAAACGGGCTGATCGGCGTCATCAAATACCTTCGGAAAGTACGTGCGTTTGGAACTTCAGCGGCTCTTTTCCCGGGAGTTCGTTTGTTTCGTCGGCTGATCTTTCTTGCTCTCCGTTGGCTTCACCGGAGTCAACTCAAGGAGTACATGAGTGCCTTTCGCTGGTATTCGTTCGGTCCAGCCTTCGTAGGCCTGAGCTCCATCGGAAGAGGAACTTTCCTCCTGCACATCAAGCAGTGCGTCGCCAAAATTGGATGTGCAGATTAAGTGTCCGCCCTCGGCCTGATAGAACTGCTCTCCCGAGTCTTCGTCCGTATACATACTGCTGCCTACGAACACAAAACGTGCCGTCATCGGTACCGACTGGCTATCCGAAAAGAACTTTTTAATTGCGTTCCGATAATCCTCATTCTTTGACTTCGTAAGCAAATCGTCTCGGTCCACTTCAGACAGTGGGCCGTACCAAAGGATCTCGTTGTTGAATCTGTCCCACCGGAGATTCTTGTACGGCAAAGTCAATCCAGGCGGAGGCCCCGACAGGGGAACACTATAATAACGATGAATATTCCGACGCATCCATTCCTGGACACGTTGCTTCTTCAGGATCCCTTTGTTATCGATCCAGATCGCATCGATCTGGATTTCCGGCCCGACTGGAGGAACAAATTCCGGAGAAAACTGCGCCGGCTTTCCAGGTTCAACCCCCAGTGCCAACAATGCGGTATGAATGACGTAGGCTCGAGACCGGATGTTCAGAATCGTCTCGTGCTCACGGTTGCCCTCGGGCACCAAAAGCATTTCCAGCAGACAATCGGGGCAGACGACTTCGGTTCGTAAAAAGACCCGGCCATTTTTTACGTCAAGCAGCACTGTGGAATCCGGGTTGAGTGGAGTCGTGCCTTTCAGTTCAGCCTGCAATTTCTCCGGCAGGGCAACCAGCGGTTTGCGTGTTTCATCCGGCCCCTTATCCGGCATAGGCTTCGGCAATTCAGCGGCCTTCTCTGTTTTTGTCTCGGGCGTGGCATCGTCTGAAGGAACGACCCTGGAAGATTTGTCGCGTGGCGAGAGTTCCTCGTCGGCAATGGCAATTGGAGATGCCAAAACGGCCATCAGCCACGTCATCAGTGTGAGTTCAGTCCACAGCCTGATTTGAAAAAGGCGTTCAGGATTCTCCACAGCTGTACCCCTTTACACAGTCGCTTCTCGGTAGCTCCAGGACATGGGAAACGCACGCTCCATGTTTTGGTGGTGCTCAGATTAGCGAAAAGCCGGAGATGAGTCGAACGGCTGCACACGACAGAAGTCTCTAGAGGGTTTTACATCGGGCAGATATCCCTACAATCTCACTCCACGCGGCCAGACTGAAGTAGAGAGGCTGCATTCTGGACGTTGATTAGGAGTATGCCATGAAGATTTTTCTGGCCGGTAGTTTGATGTGTACTTTATGGGCCATTAGCGGGGCCGATGCGGTCCATGCGGATGACGCAATTGCGGATACCCCGCTGGCGGTGACGGCCGAACGAGCATTTCCAAATGTCGACTTCGAACGCCCGGTCGTTGTGACCCATGCGGGCGATGGAAGCAACAGATTGTTCGTTGCGGAGCAGGATGGAATCATAAAGGTTCTGAAGAACGATCAGGACACTGAAGAATCAGCAGTCTTCCTTGATATCGACGAACAGTGCGTGTACGCCGACAATCAAAATGAAGAGGGGTTACTGGGATTCACCTTTCATCCAAAATTCAAGCAGAACGGTGAATTCTTTGTCTACTACACTTCGTCCGAAGAAGACCACCTTTCGAAAGTCTCGCGATTCCGAGTTTCCAAAGACAACCCGGACGTGGCCGATGCCGCAACCGAAGAAGTGATTCTGAGGATTCCTCAGCCGTTCTGGAATCATAATGGGGGCACAATTGAATTTGGTCCCGACGGTTTCCTTTACATTGCTTTAGGTGACGGTGGCAGCGGAAATGACCCGAACGGCAACGGTCAGAATCTCACGACGTTGCTTGGTTCCATTCTGCGAATTGATGTCGATCACAAGTCGAAGGATAAAAACTATTCCATTCCGAAGGATAATCCTTTTGTCGGCAAGGAAGTTCCTGTCGGACGTCGCGGAGAAATGTCGCCCGTTCGGGAAGAGATCTTTGCCTACGGAGTGCGTAACATCTGGCGTATGTCTTTTGACAAAAAGACCGGGAGTTTGTGGGCGGCAGATGTCGGCCAGAACCTTTGGGAGGAAATCAACATCGTGAAGGCGGGTGGAAATTACGGATGGAACGTTCGGGAAGGCAAGCACTGGTTCCGTCCTGATGGAAACGACGGCCCCCGCGAAGATTTGATCGATCCCATCTTTGAATACCACCATTCGATTGGAAAATCGATCACCGGCGGCAATGTCTATCGAGGGACACGTGTGCCGGAACTGGTCGGGAAGTACATCTATGCCGACTATGTTACGGGCCTGTTATGGGCGCTGGACTACGACGAAGCGACTGCTAAGGTGAAGGCCAACTATTCACTCGCTGGAGTCGACGGGGATGGGGATGGAAAGCCCGAAGTGTTGCCAGTCATGAGTTTCGGAACCGACGAACAGGATGATGTCTACTTCACAACTCCGTTTGGAAGTCTCTACCGTTTCACGTCAAAGTCTGGTCAGTAGATCGACGCGTTCGTATCAGTGATTCAGCATCCGGCTTCGAAAAGTTCGAGGCCGGTTCGCGTTTGCGGAGATCAATTGTTCACGTGATTCCCGAACCGAAGGCTGGCTGGGCG
>JANPHT010000049.1:0-11946 GCA_031424595.1 Planctomycetota bacterium | reverse complement strand
GTTCGTGAGGGGCGAACGGAGGCATCCGCCGGAGGCTCAACAATGTGACCGTCGAGAATCCAGAGATCCCGAACTTCGCCGTCGATGCCATTCGCGGGATCGTAGATGGTGCCCTGGGAGATTTTTGTGTAGTCAGGTGTGGTCATGGGCAGGTTGTGAGAACGGTATCAGTGGGGGGAAGGTAATTGGAGCAACATCCGACTGAATTGTCAGTGATTACTTTGCGGGTGGCCAGGGTTGGACGGCGAAAGCCCGAACCTTCGGGGCTTCCTTCGCATGGCTCGGTTCAGCCCCAGCCACTCAAACTAAGTTTTAACCTTCCAGAGTCTAACCGGTCACGCCCTGGATCTTCTTGACTCGTTCCTCGATGGCCGTCAGCACATCGTAATCGCTGGGATGTGGGGATGGAAATGCGGGGCGAAGAGGAATCGGAACATCGTCCATGCGATAAACGGTGCCGCCGGTGTTGATCCCGTAGGTTGCCACAGCAAACGCCACCGTTGCCGCACGAGTTGTCGGGGTTTCCCTGGTATCGAGTGCGATGAACGGGATCGATGCCAGATGTTCGCGGGCAGGCTGCGAAAAATTGGCCATGGGATCGCAGGCGATGGTCATGCCGCAATCGGCTTCCCGATTCGCCAAAGTGTCAGACGTGGTGTATTCGCCAGGATTGAAACGCGGGTATCCGCGAGAATGATTCACCCCGAAGGGATAACCGGTTCGCCAGGCGACGACGTTGTCGGCTCCCGTGACGTTGCCATGACCGCGATTTGGCTTGGCAACGAAACGCGTATGAGCGTTCATGTCGCGAGTGAGTGCCAGCAGAGCTTCGCTGTTCGCATGCTTTCCTCGAGTCATCGTCAGACCCATGCCGAAAAAAATGACGCCGAATTTGCAGGCCTTCATGCGGTCCATCAGATCGGTCCATACGGAAAACTCGACACCGGTTTCACGATGCACAAGCTCTGGATCGAGTTCAATTCCCTTCGCGAGAGCTCGTAGCGTCCACAGGGCCTCAAAGTCCTTTTTCGGTTTAATCTGAATAAAGATGTCTGCAGCTTTTGCGCTTTTGGTTTTGCGAACATCAACGATCACACACGTACGATCTTTGCGACCATTGGGCAGGAACATGCCCTTTGGCATCAGACTATATTTTGTGAAATGCCGAGGATGACTTTCGGCGGGATTTGAACCCCAGAACATAATCATGTCGCCACGATTGGCAACTTCGCCCAGGGAACACGTGACTTCACCGACGCCCTGAAACGCCATGCCCGATGGTCCATGGCACACGCTGGTTGTGGTGTCGATCGTGCCACCAATCCAATCGACGATGCTGCAGGCGACTCGCTGAGCTTCACATGGCGAATCACTCAGGCCGTAGATAATCGGATATTTACCCTCCGTCAGAATTCTGGCAGCGCGGTCATAGCCCTCGTCCAATGAGGCCGGCTTTCCATCGATCGTGCAGCTTGAGCGGTCTTCGTTGGTGTGGTTCAGAAACCATGCTTTGCCCAACACGCAGGCGCGCTTGGCTTCAATGATGTGATCATCCTTGACGGTCAGGTCGATGTCGTCACAGACGCAGCCACAAAACGTGCACGTGGCATCCTGAATAACTTTCAGCTCACCAGGAATACTGGCCGTTGGTGCGTGAACCTGAGTGGAAGCACTTGTCATGACTCTTTGCTTTCAATGTTTGCAGCTCTTGCCGGCCTTTTTTGAACCAACTCCATCGTGACTTCCATGCCCTTGCTCGTGGGCATCCCCGAGCCGTGAGTATCCCCCGTCATCAGCCGACTGGAGATATCTCCATAGGCGATGAACAGCAGACCTTCGGGCAACTCGTCCTTCTTTGCCATCGTGATGCAGACCTCGACTGTCTGGCCTTCTTCACCAGTTAATCGGACTCGGTCCCCAACCGACAAACCCAGTCGAGTCATATCCCCCGGAGCGACCTGCAACGCGTTGATTTCGTTCTGGTACTTGTTCTGGAATTTTCCTTCACTGATGCCACAGCCCTGATCTGTCGTGCGGCCGGGAATAAGAATAAATGTTTCAGCCATATCATGAATCGCAAATGAAGAACTGGAGTTTGTGTGTCTAATCGGCAAGTTCAGCAGAAGTTTCAGGTTACAGAGAGTGTCAGGTCTGGGACAAATGTTTCCCACCAGCGAAGAGGTATCCTGTGAAGCAGTCGTTCTGCCCCGCTCTGCGACTGCCCTTATTAACGATTTCGACAGATTTCGTCGATCGAAATTGAACTAACACCCCTTCGTTGCTGGCATTTCGGGTAACCAGCCGTCTTCGCCCCAGCCACGAGCCAGATTGTAGGCCTTGACGAGAGCGGTCAGTCGTTCCGGCGACAATTGCGCACGGGCATCTTCAGGAATGGCGTCCTGTAACAGGCGCTGCGGAAGCCAGTCTTCTTCGGGAGTCCACCCCGCGAAAATATTAAAACGCTTCTTTGAAGTAACGATCCGTCGGGCCGTTTCTCTCAGCTCAGTCGCTGTGACATCCCAGCCGGTGACAAGCCGCAAAATCTCCGCCGACTCCTCAAAGAAGTCGACAAAGACTCCTCGCAGAAACTTGCACAGGATCAGTGAATCCATGAGAGCCGCTTTGTCCTCAGTTTCAACGGCCAAATGAGCTGAATCGGGACCCACATTGCGGCGGTCCACAGCTTCAGAAAAATCCACCTCATAGGCACCCGAACGATTATGGTCCGCTCCACGAGCTCCCACAGCAAAACCAAGAGCCATCATCTGAAGTCCGCGAGGGTCATAGCCGGGAAGTTCCAGTCCCTTAACCTGTGGCGCGAAGCGGATGGTGTCCTGACCAATCTCCATCGCCATCTGACGACTGCCCTTCGCCAGCAAGTGCCCGATATCTTCGCCGCTGATGACTAGCTCCAGCGCCTTTAACAACGCCCGCCCATCGCCGAATCGCAACCATGGCGCGTGGAGAAATCCTTTCTCTGCACATTCCATGGCGAAGCCAATCGTGCCACCCGCACTGATCGTGTCGATGCCGGCTTCATCGCAGAGGCGAGAGGCCTGGAGCACAACTTCCGAATCGTCGATCCCACAGAGCGGCCCCAGAGCAAAAAGATTCTCATACTCCAGTCGAACTGAACCGCCACCGTTCTTGAGACTGTAAAGATGCTCGCAGCCAATCGTGCAGGCCGCACAGGAAGAACGCGTTCGCTCGCGCGAGACGCTGAGTTCTTCCGGCGAAATGGCCACTGCCCCGGCAAAGCTGCCATGCTGAAAGTTGCGGGTCGGAAGCACATTCAGGCGATTGAAGGTCAGCAGATTGGAGGCTGTTCCTAATTCTCGATACTTTGCCGTCGCGGGACCGAACGACTTTTCGGACAGCTCCTTCGCCAGTTTGACCAGGGCAGAAGTATCCGACCAGGCGACTCGCTTTGTTCCTCGAACTGCAATGGCCTTGATATTCTTCGAACCCAGTACCGCACCGCTTCCGCCTCGACCAGCATGTCGACCGTCGTGTGAGATCGTGGCATACCGAACCAGACGCTCTCCCGCCGCTCCGATTGTGGCGGTCTGGAAATCGGAGCCAAATTGTGATCGCAAACGTGACTGAGTTTGACTGTTGGACATACCAGTCAGCTCTTCCGCGGGCACAATCCGGATTTCATCATCGTCGATGACCAGCACCGATAATGCCTTTGCTTTGCCGACGATGACGATTGCGTCATGTCCCGTTTTTTTTCCTGCCAAAGCAAATCCGCTGCTGGCCAGCGAATCGTTAATCCGTTGAGTGAGCGGGCTTTTGCTGACCACCGCGAACTTTGCAGATGTCGTGAGCGGGCTGCCGACAAGTGGGCTGAACACAAACGCCAATGCCGCGAGCTCGGACAGGGGATCGACCGCTGCTGTGCCTTCCTGCAGTAACAGAGCAACACCCAGCCCGCTGCCGCCAAGCGACGATCTCAGGATTTCAGTCGTTAACGCGATGGACTCTGAAACGCCCGTCGACAGGTCGATGCGTAAGTAGCGGCCATGATATCCGGGATTGCTCTGCATCAGTTTGTTTCGTACTTCTTTTATTCACGGGATTGTCCGAGTCAGGCAAACATCCAAACCTGCAGCATTTTCAAAACTCCTGGCGATTTTGCGATGCCTTCCGGTAATCGCATCGATTTTCGAACATACCATCATTGCAGCCATCAACAATTCTTTTCCACTAACCGCCTGCATCCAACGACAGTATCAGAATTACGTCACCCTCACTAACAGGCGTCGATGGGTCTGTGAGAAATTTTTCTCCCCGCAGGTTCGCGGTATAACCAGGTTTCAGAGTTCTACCGTCGAAACAGGCTTCTCCCAGTTTCGGAAATCGATGCGCAAGGACTTCGACGACATCGCCCAGGTTCGAGCCTTCAGCCTTCGCCTGAGCGACGCCAGCCCGAGCCCGAGGGATTCCAAAGAACTCGACTAGCACCTGCATTCTGGTTGATCCTGATCTTCTCGTGTGCCAACATCCAAACTGACAGTCATGTCCTGCATGTCCTGCATGTCCTGTGATGGCGGTTGTCCCGCTGCTGCTGATTCACTCTTTTCGATCGCCCAATCTACCAATCATCATGAGTCGGGTCCCGCGATATTTATGGCCGACCTGAAGTAATGTCCAATGTTGAAAAGGATCCTTAGACAATTCCGAAGTGACCGCCCACACGAAGGACTCTGACGGAGGTTTGGGTTATCGTGTGACAGCCCACGAGACGCTGTCGGCAACAGGGACCGTACTTTAGCCGGCAAGTTCTGATTTGATCCATTCGAGAAGTTGATTTAAGACTCCACCATGAATCACATTGCGGATACGTCAGGCCACTCATTGATTGTGACGGATTTTTATCGATCGTTTTTGCGTTTTCGCATGGATCTGAATGTCACCAACCCAAGGACAGTCAGTCAGCCACCTCCCTTCACCCTGAACAATGCAAGATTCCCTCTGGAGTGTCTCTGCCGCGTGACTCATGGGCTTGGAAACGAGGCCACAACAATCGAATACGCTCATGGAGCATCCTGCAAGGCTGAGCAGGTTCATGTTCGGGAGAACGTCTGGCATGAACCTGCGGCCGATATGTGCTTGATTGCATCGAAGGATGAGTTTCTTGTGATCAAGAGCTGGGACCGAAACAACCGCGGTGTCATGCTGAGCCCGCCATCACTCGGGCCGCAACCGGAACGACAGGCCGGAAGATGTTCGGACGCCTTTACGGAACTCTCGATCGATCTGAAAACTGTCTCCGGTCGCCTGCTGACAACGACGGCAGAGATTGTCGAGGCGGTGATTCGGAATTGCCCGATTGTTGCGCAAACGGAATTCTCATTGCCTGATCGATCGCATGTTTTTCTGGAGTACCCAGTCAAAGTGGTCAATGCCAGTGAGCGAGAAATGTTCTATCAGGTCGATACAGGGCCCGTGCTTGTTCCAGATAGTGATGCCTTTGATGGAACGTTGGGAATTTCCGCCCTTCGCCTGGCCTTCATCGCACACAATACACTGGGCTGCACAGAACTGCTGCTGAATGTTCCAACGCCAATCTGTGATGGGGTCAGTGTGAATCATTACTCCAGAGTCATGAAAGTGAATGCTGTCAATCGCCTGATTGCGGTGGACTTGAGAGCAGCATGACCTCCTTTGCGGAATGGTGACGAATTAGGTGCCCCTTTCCGGCGTGCTTCCTGCCTCGAAAAAATCCTTAATTTATTCCTGCCCGCCCCAAAATCCTGCAAAATTCGAGGGAATCTCCAGGAATTCCATGCTTCCGAAGTGCTCCTGCGTGTCCCCGGTGGAGATCGCTCGCCTCGGACGGTACCGTACGCCCATTCTGAATGTTTTGGCTGAGTGCGCTGTAGTTTTGGTCGTACTGGCAGTGATTTTCTGAACTGGATACGGTTGTTTTCCTATGGCTGATGTGACTGGCCCTGATTTTTCCAAAAACGAACTGATCCCCGCCATTGCGCAGGACTCGGCAACTGGGGACGTACTGATGATGGCCTGGATGAACAAGGAGTCCTATGAAGAGACTTTGCGAACCGGCCGCGTCTGTTACTACAGCCGCAGCCGAAAGAAGCTCTGGCGCAAGGGGGAAGAGAGTGGCAATATTCAGGAGCTGCATGCCATCTACTTCGATTGTGATGGGGACACACTGCTTGTTAAGGTGAATCAAATCGGAGGAGCCGCCTGCCACGAAGGATTCCGCAGCTGCTTCTTTCGTCGCATTGATCCGACGACTCAACAGTTTGCCGTGGAAGGCGAACGAGTGTTTGATCCGAATGCCGTTTACAGTAAGAAGTAAAAAACAACGGCAAACTGCAGGCCTTTTTGCAGATGATCGGCGAAACGCACGCAGCCAGTCGATGACTACTCCGACAGACAATTCCGGCAACAGGCCTTGCGGCTCACGAGACCAACGGCTGACTGGCAGCGGTCACACGTTCCAATTTTAAGTTGAAAGAAAAAATCATCATGTCAGGTCGAGTTCTGAAACTAGGTATTCCCGCTGGAAGTCTCCAGGAATCCACCGCAGCATTGTTCAGCCGAGCCGGTTACAACATCAAGTTCGCTTCCCGTTCTTATTTCCCGACTGTGGACGATCCTGAGATTGAATGCATGTTGATCCGTGCTCAGGAGATGGCTCGCTACGTCGAAAATGGAATTCTTGACGCGGGCATAACAGGCTACGACTGGATTCTGGAAACGAATGCCGATGTCCAACAGGTTTGCGAATTGGTCTTTTCCAAGGTCAGCCGTCGCCCGGTGCGTTGGGTGCTGTGCGTGCCGGAAGATTCTCCAATCAAAACGGTCAAGGATCTTGAAGGCAAACGTATCGCGACCGAAGCTGTTGGCCTGACGACTCGCTTTCTCGAAAAACATGGCGTGAAGGCTCATGTCGAATTCTCGTGGGGAGCAACCGAAGTCAAACCGCCAAAGCTTGCCGACGCCATCGTGGAAGTCACGGAAACGGGAAGCTCGCTCCGAGCCAACAATCTGCGAATCATGGACGAAGTCCTTCAGAGTACCACTCGCTTTATCGCCAATCGCAACGCCTATAACGACGGCTGGATCAAGTCCAAAATCGACAATATCGCCTTGATGCTCCAGTCGTGTCTTGAGGCTGAGGGTAAAGTCGGCTTAATGATGAACGTCCACAAGAAAGACCTCGATGCCCTGTTGAAAATGCTGCCGGCCCTGCAGACGCCAACCGTTTCTCACCTCTCCGATCCCGACTGGGTGGCTCTGAATACAATCGTCGATGAAAGCCTCGTTCGCACGACGATACCCCAACTCAAGCAAGCGGGTGCTCGAGGGATTGTCGAGTATCCCATCAGCAAGATCATTGATTGATGGATGTCATTCGCGCGGCGAACGGCGACTACGAGCGTACTTCTCCACCAGGCTGCCTTCTTTGAGCGATCATCCTGTTGTTCTGAAGTTCGGAGGCAGCCTGCTGGCGAGTGTTGAATTACCTGATCGGCTGCAAACGGCGATCAATCTGTTATTCCCATTCCCCATCTTAATTATCGCCGGTGGTGGAGCGGGCGCCGATTTGATTCGCAAACTGGACCAGCGATTTGGACTCTCGCCTGAAAAGGCTCACTGGGATGCGATTGCCACGATGACTGAAAACGCGGCATTGCTCTGCAGGCTCCATCCCTTGTTGCGTTTGGTGGAGAATCGCGAGCAGGCCGTCCAGGTCTGGGCCGAAAAACTCATCGCCGTACTGGATTCCTATGCGTTTTTGAAAGCAGAGGAGCGTCTCGACAGCCGCGATGCACTGCCTGCTTCCTGGGATGTTACGAGCGACTCAATTGCTCTTTGGACGGCGGTTCGGTGGCCAGCTCAGCGGCTGATTCTGGCAAAGTCCTGTGAACCGCTCAGCCTGAATGTCAATGAACTTGTAGCGGCCGGAAGTATTGATCCCTGGTTTACTCATCTTCGCGGGAACTGTCCGATAGAATGGCTGAACGTGGGGAGAGATGCGTTGCCATGCGTTTCACTAGGTTTGCGTAGTGTGGAACTTTAGATTGCCTTGTGAGTCACAAAGCGAAAGTCGTGGACGAGTATCCTGAATTCGCATGAAGTAACGCAAGGCCAGCGCCTTACGGTTCATGTTTTGTAAAGGCCCGGAATCTTGTCAATCTCTCGCTATCACAAACAGATGCTCTTTGCCGGAATCGGTGCAGACGGTCAGAAGCGGCTGGCGGAGGCTCGAGTTCTTCTCGTTGGCTGCGGCGCGCTGGGATGTGTGCTGGCGGATGCCATGGTCCGCGCGGGAGTTGGGCATGTCAGGATTGTTGATCGCGATTTTGTAGAGTTGAGCAATCTGCAGCGCCAGATCCTGTTTGATGAACAGGACGTCGCCGACCATCTTCCCAAGGTGATCGCCGCTGAACGGCGGCTTCGACGAGTGAACTCACAGATCACCATCGAACCAATCGTCGCCGACGTAGATCATACGAACATCGCAACGCTGGCCAGCGGGGTCTCTTTGATTCTGGATGGAACGGACAACTTTGAGATCCGTTATTTGATCAATGACGTTTCGCTGGAGACGGGAATTCCCTGGATCTTTACGGGATGTACTGGCAGCGTGGGGCAGGTGATGCCCATTTTTCCGAATCATTCGGCATGTTTGCGATGTCTGATGCAATCACCTCCGCCGCCCGGATCCACTGAAACCTGCGATACTGCCGGAGTTCTGGGGCCGGCGGTCAATGTTGTCGCCTCGTTGCAGGCTGCCATTGCTCTCAGAATCCTGGTTGGGCAGAGACTTCAAGTGGAACAAAAACTCAGTATTGTGGATGTCTGGACGGGCTCCTTTCGATCGATTGATGTCAGCCAGTTGCGAGATCAGGCCAACTGCCCGGCGTGCAAGCATGGGGAGCGTCTCTGGCTGCACGGAAATCAGAGGTCTGCATCGACCATCCTGTGTGGACGAAACGCAGTCCAGATCACTCCCGCTGAAAAACTGCGACTTTCGTTGCCGGAGTTGGCCGCTCGGCTGGAATCTGCGGGCTCCGTAACGTCCAATCCGTTCCTTGTGCGATTGACCGTGTCACCAGCGTCAACTGAGAACGAGAATGATATTGAATTGACCGTTTTTCCGGATGGGCGAGCCATCATTCGGGGCACAAACGATCCATCGGTGGCGAGGTCGTTGTATTCGCGTTACATCGGCACGTGAATTACGGTTTTCCTGCTGTTTCCCCTTGCGCACGATTTTAAACCTTTTCTTCTGAACCTGCATGTTTTCGAAAGCTCGACATTTCCTGGAACTCATTCGATTCAGCCACACGATCTTCGCGTTGCCGTTTGCGATGTTGTCTGCTGTGATCGCCTGGTCACAGCCAGACAGTGTGTTTCGCGTTCGAGACCTTGTTGGCATTCTGGTCTGCATGGTAACCGCTCGCTCGGCGGCAATGGCCTTCAATCGGCTGGTCGACCGCGATGTGGATGCTGACAATCCTCGCACTGCCAAACGGCACATTCCGGCCGGGCTGCTGTCTGCCAAAGCCGTGGCCCTGTTCACCATCGTAATGAGCTTATTTTTTGTTGCTGCCACTGCCATTTTTCTTCCCAAGCTGCTGCCGCTGTATCTATCAGTCCCGGTCCTGCTTTTTCTGCTGGGCTATTCGTGGGCCAAGCGCTGGACGAGTCTTTGTCACTACTGGCTGTCAACCGCATTGATGATGTCGCCAATTGCCGCATGGATCGCAGTCAGGGACGAGTTTGCTCTGGTCCCATCGCTGCTCGCTGGAGTCATCTTCTTCTGGGTCGGTGGATTTGACATTATCTATGCCTGTCAGGATGCAGACTTCGATCGCCAGAGGCGACTTCATAGCATTCCGGCAAGACTGGGTGTAAGGTCAGCCTTGCGAGTGGCCTTTATGAGCCATCTGATCACCATTGGAATGCTGGTGCTGCTCTGGTGGCTTGCGGTATTGGGGCCATTATTTCTTTGTGGCATTGTGGCTATCAGCGGACTGCTGCTGTACGAACACTGGATTGTTCGTCCAGATGATTTAAACCGAGTCAACGTGGCATTTTTTAACGTGAATGCCATCATCAGCTTCGGCATCCTTGTGCTGGGATGTCTTGACGTATGGGTGTTTTGAAAATCGACAGTCACCTGTTCCAAACGATTTGAGTTAGAGTGAATACCATGACGCTTTTCATTTCTGATCCACAGATTCGTACCGTCGCCGACAAAGTTCTGGCTGGGCAGAGATTGTCTTATGAGGATGGTGTGCTGCTCGACGAAAGAGCCGACCTGCACACGCTGGGACAACTGGCAAATACAGTTCGCGAACGCCGCAACGGCAATGTGGCCTACTACAATACCAATATTCATCTGAACCCAACGAACGTCTGCGTTTACCGCTGCCGCTTTTGTGCATTTCGAGCCGATCTGAAGGACGAAAAAGCGTATACGTTTACTGACGATATGCTGCGTAATCGAGTCCTGGAGGGTCGAGCCGCAGGGGCCACCGAGATTCATGTTGTCGGCGGTTTGCATCACAAGAAAAGTTTCGATTGGTATCTGAATGTCGTCAAAGTAATCCACGAGACCTGCCCGGAGATCCACGTCAAAGCATGGACGCCTGTTGAGATCAGTTGGTTCAGTTTTATCACGAAGAAATCAATCCGCTGGGTGCTGGAACAGATGGTGGATGTTGGTCTCGGCAGCATGCCCGGCGGCGGAGCAGAGATCTTTGACGAAGAAGTGCGTCGCGAGATCTGTGAACACAAGGCTGACAGCGATGTGTGGTTCGACGTTCATCGAACAGCCCATGAGCTTGGCTTGAGATCTAACGCCACAATGCTTTATGGCCACGTCGAGAAGGCCAGGCATCGTGTGGACCACTTGTTGCGGCTTCGCAGGCTTCAGGACGAAACGCATGGATTCCAGACGTTTATTCCGTTGGCGTTTCATCCGGAAAACACAGAATTGTCTTCCCTCCGGAAGCCGGATGGACTTTTCGACCTTCGCATGGTCGCGTTATCACGCCTGATGCTGGACAACTTTGATCACATTAAGGCGTATTGGATTATGCTCGGCGAGCAAACCGCGCAACTGGCACTCAGTTATGGGGCTGACGATATTGATGGGACCGTGGTTCATGAATTGATCTATCACGATGCCGGAGCGAAGACTCCGGAGGGAATGACCGTCGATCAATTGCATCGCCTGATCCGCGAAGCCGGGCGAGTTCCCGTTGAGCGTGATACTCTGTATCGAAAAGTACTCCGCAATGGTCGTGAGTGGTCAGTTGGTGAAGCACTAACTTCCATCAAAGCCTGATGTCCGGGTTTCCTCAGTACAAAACTCCACGTGCTTGATTCTTTCAGTGGAACACGGGTGTTTGCTGCGAATCACTCAATCAAACTCCCTGTCGGTGACGCAATCTGGTGTGAGTACGCACTGGAGTTCGGTGAGTAGCGTCGTCGACGCTTGTCGAGCTATGCTGCGTTCACGTCTGCTCGCCCGCTCGAATTCCTCCCGGAGTCCCTCCTCATGAAATTACCCGTCATTCAGGTGCTGATACTCTCGGTCGTCACAGTGGTGATGGAATTATCAACCATCGCTCAGGAACAGAAACCTGATCCGAATGTTGTCGCCGCCAGAACAGCCAGCGCCATTCTTGAGTCTGCCAACTGGTCAGAACTATTCAACGGCCAGGATTTGACAGGTTGGACCGGCGACACCGCCGGCTACACTGTTCAGGACGGCATCCTCGTTTGCAACAAGGGCGGAAAGAGTCTTTACACTGAAAAAGAATACAGTGATTTCGCCCTTCAGTTTGAATTTAAGCTCGAAGAAAGTGGCAACAATGGAATCGGGATTCGAGTCCCGAAAGATGGCCATCCCTCTCGCGATGGAATGGAGATTCAGTTACTCGACCATGACGG
>JANPHT010000048.1:0-2793 GCA_031424595.1 Planctomycetota bacterium | reverse complement strand
ATCCATTTCCCGCTGCCGACTTCATGTCATCGGCTTTACAGCAATCCGCAGACCGAAAAAAACTTTTTCTCAACTCAATTCAGCGCCGTTTGACGACATGTATCAGGACAGACTCCTAGTCCCCGGATCGTCGTAATGCGGGCGTGGATTGACGTACCATTCTAGCTGCTGACCTTTCATGAGTCGGTAAACTTTCTTTTGCGTGATCATACAGCACCGCCTTTCTTGGATTTCTTCACTCCGGGGACATCAAGATTCAGCCACTGACGAACGTGATTCGTGACCGCCTGCAAGCGGTCGTTGTCAATATGCTCCCGATAAACATCATCGATGCTGTCGTCGGCATGGCCCATAATAAGCCTGACCGCCGGGAAGTCACGAGTCGCATCCGCGATTGTTCTGAACGTGTGACGTAGCGCATAAAACGCGACGCCTTCACGACAGATTTTCACGGATTTGAGGATTTTGCCGAACTGTAAACCGATCGAGTTGATCGGCGTCTTCTTCTCGCCTTCCGTTCGCACCCATCGCTTGCCAAATTTTGTGATGAAGAGAATCCCAGCATCCTTCGGATCATCATGCATCGGACGTTCGGCCAGTGCGGCCCGAAGTGCCTTGACCGTCTCCGTCCAAAGAGGACACCGTCTGTCGATGCCGGTTTTCGGTCGTGGAAACTTTATCCACCCACGATCAAGATCCACCGCCCGGATTGGCAAAGAAGCGCAATCCGAATTCCCGAGGCCGCAATTCACACCAAGCAGAATCATCGCCTTGAGTTGTACTGAAGCAGACGCGAGCAGAGTTCGAATCTCGTGAGCTTCGAACATCCGGCTTTCCGAAGTCGCTCGATGCTTTCTCAGCACGCTCCGTGACGGCTTCTTGAAGTTTGGGCCGAAACGCATCGGCTTGTCCATGTGGCCGCATTCGTAGCCGTATTTGAACACAGTCCGAACCCGCTGGACTTCATTTCCCAGTCGGATCGGCCCCCATATCTTCGCGATGTCGGAACGCAACCTTTCAAAATCGTCGGCGGCAAGATCATCTATCAGCCGGTTCTTCCCGAATTTTGCAATCATCCTGTCGGTGGTTTTACGGTATTCGGCAAACGTTCGTGATGACAATTCACCGGAGTCTACCAACGATTGTTTCGAGGTCAGGAAGAAATTGCACAGGTCCATGACAGTGAATCCGTCAGACGTCGGACGTGGTGTCTTTCCGCTGTGCAAAGCCTCGGCCTGAGCTTTGTAAATTGTCAGGGCCTCTTCCCACCCATCGCCGGGGATTCTTTCCATAACACCATCAACAACGCGGCCCCACTTACCGAAATAGTGACACTTACCTCGGATCTTCTTTTGCCACTTTCCGCTGGCGTGGGGATTTAGTGGGAAACCTGGGTACGGTTTCTGGGGTTTTGCGCACTCGGATTTGCCAAAAGCTTTTTTTCTGTTACGCTTTTGCATCGCTTCATCTTCCTTCTCGGGGGGGGTGTTAGCACCGTGTCGAGCGGGTACCAGCCGATCGGCACATTTGTAGTGAACTAATGCTCACTACTACGGGAAGGAGTATAACGGGGAGTAGTCGACGGAAGAACCGCAACTCTCGATTTCACCCAAGTTGTGTATTTCCCCAATTGTTTATGGTGTACAAATTGTACACGCACCCGTAGCTCAATTGGATAGAGCGTCGGTCTTCGGAACCGAAGGTTGTAGGTTCGAGCCCTACCGGGTGCATTTTTCCCAATGTTTTTGAGTCTTGCGCTACGGTCACTTAAACCGTAGCGCAAAAAGAGGCAGGGACGCCGACATTCATTCCAGGCATTGAATCATCAAAAGGAGCCAACCGATGATTGGAGATGGAAGCAAATACGGCGATCCACGCGGTGACAGCGCGCCACCACCGCCACCGCCGCCACCCGTTGGCGTCGATCAGTTTCAGGCTGACGGCAAGCGAGACTTCGGCCCAGTCGTCCAAAACGATATCGGGAAAGTCGAGTGCAGTGGAGGGCCAAGCAATGATTCAGTTTGAGGGATTCTTCCCACAACAAACCGCTTCTTCGCCACCGCCCCCGCCACTTCCGCCACCGTTAAGCGGGACTGTTATTGAAAGGTCGTTTCAGTTGGCGTCCGGCGATGTGCCACCCCCGCCGCCGCCTCCCCCTTCGTATCCGGATCAGCGGACCGGGGGTGGCTCGATTCGGCGTTAGGCTTATGTTTTGGGACGGCGACATCGACTGCCGTTGATGCTCCGATGAGGACAAACGATGTGATGAGCCAAAACGATGCGGCCTTAACACATTGGGCCTTCCATTTGTTGAGCAGCTTCATTCCGTGCTCTGCAAGTCCTCTGGACTTGGCGATCCTGAGTTTAAGCCGTTGGTCTGCAGTAATGTCGGGAAACTGAGGAAACCATCGCGTCACTTCGCCGGAATACTGATCTAACAGCTCAGCGTTTTTGATGCATTCCACAATTGAAAATGTGCAGGGGAAGTCGCCTGGGATCCTGCATCTAAGGCACAGAAAAAGGCCTGGAACCGTGCAAAGCAATCCAAACGACCAAACCCAGGCGAAGACGGAGGAAGATTGAAACGGGACCGGGTGCAGCAAAGCAAAGCCAGCAATCCCTGCAAGTAGTCCCATGGTCCAATCTGCTTTCGATTCAACGCTCGCAACAGCGTTGCTGAGTTCTTCGTATCGTTCACGCGAATAGGACTGAACCAAATCTGCAACAGCTTCTGGATGCTCTTTGATGCACTGTTCAATGTTATAGAAAGTCGCTTCAAGGAGCTTAATTTCC
>JANPHT010000047.1:0-1034 GCA_031424595.1 Planctomycetota bacterium | reverse complement strand
CGATTTTTGACCAAATCCCAGTCTTCTACCGATCGAAGCTCATTTTCGAGCCGTTCAAGTTCGGTTTAACAGTGTCTGAACGCATCAGGATCTGATTCAGGCGACTCGAAGTTGTTTGGAGTTTGCCCATGTTCTCGCAGTCACTCGGCCCAGTCTGTGCAGAAGTACTTGTTCGCAGAGCTCGCCCAGTGAGATGCCCCATGACTGCGCTGACATCGGGACTAGACTGTGAGACGTCATCCCCGGGATGGTGTTAATCTCGAGAAACCAGCATTGTCCGGAATCATCGATTCGCAGATCCGTGCGACTGATCGCAGTCACTCCACATACCTGACAGGCTCGCTGGACCAGCAAGTTCAAGTTTGACGGAAGTCCATCCGGCACTATTTTGTACTGTGTGGATTCGTCCTGATATTTCGCCTTGTAGTCGTACCACGCTCCCGAGGGAATGATTTCCACGGCAGGAAACACCTCTCCGTTGATCACAGGCACAGTGATCTCCCGGCCGACAATGAACTGCTCAATCAGGAATCGCGGTCCCCATTGAGTCGCCGTGTTCACTGCATTTTCAAGACCTTCACTACTCTGGACAATTGTGATTCCCACACTGGAGCCCTGTTCTGCCGGCTTGACCACCAGCGGATAACCGACGCATCTCGCCGCTTCGTGGATCAACGCTGTTGAAGACAGTCGATTCAGTGCGACGCCAGGCGGAACCAGAATCCCAGCGGCTTGCCAGGTTGTTCGAGTCGCGATTTTGTTGAATGTCAGCCGGGAGGCTTCGGCCGAACTGCCGACCCACGGAATGCCAGTCTTGTCGAGTTGTTCCTGAAGGACGCCATCTTCTGCGCCCGTGCCATGCAACATAGGCAGAATAATTTCTGTGCGATGCGGCATAGACTCCTGTCTTGCCTTGCCGGGATCAAGCAGCGTCACATCATGGCCTCGTTCGCGAAGAGCCTGAGCAACGTTGTGACCGCTTTCAAGGCTGACTTCTCGTTCCGATGAAGTGCCACCTGCCAGTATTGCCACGC
>JANPHT010000046.1:0-18260 GCA_031424595.1 Planctomycetota bacterium | reverse complement strand
CTGCCACAACACCATCCTTCATGTAGATCTGCCGCTTCGCGAGTCTGGCCACGGCCGGCTCATGAGTCACCATAATAATGGTGCGTCCCTCACGATTCAGACGCAAAAGCATTTCCATGATTTCATGCTCTGTGGTTGAATCCAGATTACCGGTCGGCTCGTCAGCTAAAATGATTTCCGGATTGTTCACCAAAGCTCGCGCAATGGCGACTCGCTGTTGCTGACCACCCGATAGCTGAAACGGCCGATGATCCATGCGATCCTGCAGCCCAACCATTTCCGCGAGAGTTTCAATCCATTTCCGCTCCTTCGGGCCTATTCGTGGATAACCGGTTCGATAGTGGAGAGGGACTTCAATATTCTCAAGGACTGTGTACTGCGGAATCAGATTGTAAGACTGAAAGATGAATCCAATAAGCTCATTCCGTATCGATGACAGGTCATCATCCGTCATCCCGGACACATCTTTTCCGCCAATAATGTACTTCCCTCGCGTCGGTCGATCGAGTGCCCCAAGAAGATTCAGCAGGGTACTCTTGCCGCTGCCGGACGAACCCATGATGGCGACAAAATCCCCCTTCGGAAACTCGACGGTCACACCTCTCAGCGCCCGAACAAGTACCGTACCAAGCAAGTAATCCTTCTGGACGTCGATAACTTCAGCAGCAAGGTCCATGATTGTGGTCGAATAGAAGGGTGGCGAAGCAGAATCAAAAGTACTATTGAGGTCGCTCCTGACCTTTTTGCATTCGCTGACGGAACGCCTCCTGCAGTTCTTCCAGCGTCAACTTCCCGTCACCATCTTTGTCCGCGTTATCAAAGGACTCTGGTCGTGGATGCTCGTCCTTGGTAACAGCGCCATCTTTGTTTTTGTCCATGCCTTCAAATAGAATTTTGGGATCCGGCATCCCGCCAGGAGCCCCACCGGTGCCTCCCGAAAATCCTCCTTTTTGTCCATCACCGCCCGGTCCGCCACCACCGCCGGGTCCGCCACCGCCTGGTCCGCCACCAGAATCGGGCCGGCCACCACCGCCGGGTCCGCTGGCTCCCAAGCCTCGCTCTCCAGCCCCAGCACCTCCGCCAAAGGCATTGCGATCCGGTGTATCCACACGTTTCCGATTCTGTTCCGCCTCGGCGGATTTTTCGGCTTCCAGCGCACTCAGTTCTTTTGAGAAGTGCGTGCGAGGACTCATGACAACCGCTTCTCCGCCAGCGACACCATCCAGAATTTCCATGAATTCGTCATTCGCATCGCCGACTTTCAGCTCACGCCGCTCGGCCCCTTTGGCGTTGACGACATACGTGTAATACTTGCCTGAGAAGGAAACGACAGCCTGAACTGGAATCTGCAGGACATCGTCTTTTCGGTCCTCCACAATGATTCGCACCTGAGAGGTCATCCCCGGCTTCAGTTTTCGTACACGCGCTGCGTCATCCAGAATCTCAATGACGGCCTCATATTCTTTCAGGTCTGTATTTGGCCAGCTGCCCGGAACCGGAACAGACGAGATACTTTGGAGCTTGCCTCGATACATGTCGCCTGGAATGGCATCAATTTCGATTTCGACAGGCTGACCAATGATGATGCGGCTGATCCGCGACTCATGAATACGCGCATCAATCTTCATGTGTTCGAGGTCTGGCAGGTTGATAATCGCCTGACGCTCGCGTACCGATGCTCCTTCCTCGATCAAAACCGGTTCACTGCCGCGACCACTGTTTTGAGAAGCATAGACGACTTCACCGGCCTGGCTGGCCACAAGGCGGCAGGCGGCAATTTGTCTCCGAAACAACTCGAGTTTCTCCTGTTCAATCGCCAGCGTCAACTTCGCCGCCTCATACGCAGCCTTCATCTGCGTCATCAGAGCTTCGCCTTCCAGACGAGCACGAGCCGTTTCACGTATAGTGTCTTCGGCTGTTTGTTTGAGTTCGCTTTCCTTGCGAATCTTTGTGAACTTTTCAAGCACTGCAAGTTCGCCGGATTTTACTTTCAAAACGATCTGCGACTGTGTCACCTTAAGACGCGCGCTCTCGAGCTGATTGACGTTGGCATAACCCAGGCGAGCCTGGTCACGAATTCGTTCGTACTCTTCTTTGTTGATTGAGAGTTCTTCTTCCGTCTTCTTCAGATCGCCTTTGATTGTTTCAACGGCCTGCTGATACTCCCCGCCCAGAGACGTGTAACTGGCGAGATCCAGTTGAGCCAACTCTTCCGCCAGCCTGGCTTTGGCCACGTTGCTTTCGTTAGTTGTCTCCTGAATCTCAATATCTTTTCCAGCCTTCTCGAGATTCGCCTGCGCGGTGGTGTTCTTGATCTGTTGTTCTTTCTCTTTTTCTACCAGCGTTGACGAGTCCAGTTCGCAGCAGACGTCACCGGCAAGAAAGTCGCCTTTGCGAACTTTCTGTTGGTCGGCCACCAGCAATTCAGTGAACTCGCCAAATGTGATCTCATAAAGCTTTTCGGTGCCATCGTCAGCGATCACTTTGACAGACTTTGAAGATTCCGACGCCCCATCGAGATAGTGAACCACACCGTCAATCTCGGACACCACGGGAGCATTGACCTTGCTGCCTTCCGGAATGAGAGTGATGATAGTTGTCGAGCCTTCGACACGATTGCTGAGTGTCAGGTTTCTCAGACTGTCGATCGTGCCATTTTCCGTGATCATGATTCGGAACGGCGCTTTTTCGGCCTTCGCTGTGATGTAGCCAGATCCGATCTCCTCCTTCTGACCGGTGACGAGTTCCATGACCTTGTGTCGAGTCGACGGCACAAGCAACACCCCGACTGCGGCAACAAGCAGCAGAGTGGCGATCAGGATGGGAATTGTTTTGCCTGAACGGCGGACGGATTCAGAGCGGAGCATCCTCAGATACCTTTGAAATCAGTTCTGTGGTTCCGGAACGGGTAGGACGACATCGGGAGGCGTTGCAGGCGAGGAGACGTTTCCATTCACCGACAGATTATCCATCTGCTGATAAAACGGATCGGTCCAGACTCCGCGAGGATCAATGTTCATGATACCCATGTCGCGAAAGATGTTAAGTCGATTTGTCTCGTAAGTTACCCAATCCGAGACAAGAGAGTTCTGAGCCTGCAAAACCGAATCCAATGCATTTACAAGGCTCAAAGCATTGGTTTGCTGGCCTCCGGCCGCCTGCAGGGAGGCACTGTCATATTGCAATGCCGCATTTCGGACCGTGGTTCTGTCAATTTCCAGACGATATTCCTGGACTTGAATCTGACGCCAGCTTTGCCGGATGGCCTGTTTGATACGGTCTTCATCCGCCATATACGTTCTTCGGGCACGCTGGTAAGTCACCAGAGCCTGCCGATAAGTATTCCTCTCAAGGACCTGATCCAGGGGTGTCGTGAATTGGACGCCAGCGCTGTGATTGGTGTTCGCTCGTGCGTCAGGATTAAGTCCCTGAGTTCCTCTGAAAGTCACATCCAGTCCAGCCTCCAGCCGGTTCGCTTCAATTTCTACTTTTCGTCGAGCATCCATGACTGCGGCTCGACTGTTCATCAAATCGTGCCGATTCTCGAGCCCAAGATTGATTACTTTTTCGATATCCGGAACGCTCATCGATCCGTCCAGCGAAAAGGGAACGATTGCAATCTGCTCCACTCGCAGGGCCGCCTGAATCACCTCGAGGCTCTGAGCCATTCGAAGCAGATATTTGTCTCTCAGGTCACGTGCCCCGCTCAGACTTTCCACAAGCAACTGATTTACGGAGTAAACTTCGAGAGCCGCCCTGTCACCCGTGCGTGGCAACTCGCTCCAGTCTTCCGGAAGCTCGGCCAGTTCGATCAGACCATTACCGCTGGAGTCCAGTTTTCGCAGAAGTGCCTCTTCAGACTCCACATTCAGTAAGTCGCTCAGCATGGCCAGCATGCCACTGCCAAAAGCAAAATCTCTTTCTGCAAGACGATATTGCCGCAGATCGTTGGTCATTCGATCCAATAGTCGAGTGCGCTCATCTGCACTGCGAAAGTATCGTTTGCCTGGACTGGCTGTTCGCCAATCATCTTTGGTCAGCTCCAGAATCTCCTGAATGGGCAGGAATTCGTTCTTGACCTGCACGATTCCCACTTCGTAAAGACGATCACTGACGAGGTTCAATGCGCGGACGTATTTTTGAGTTGCCACAAATGTCGGGGGCAGCTCCTCCATCACCCCTTGCCCAACGTCTGGCAGGAGTTCTTCACCAATCTGTTTCTGCAGAGTTCGCAGATCTGTTTCCAGATTGATCAGATCCCAGCTGATCAGTGCAAACGGTTTCAGGAGTGATTCTTCCACTTCAATGCCTACGTTCGGCGGAAGCCCCAATATCAGTTTAAGATTGTCCTGCTGGTCGGCCAGGGTCCGCTGACTGTTTGCTAAATTGCTCTGGCTTCTGTTCAATCGGTCCCGCAACTGCAGAAACGGAAGTGTGGTCACCTGTTGTTTTTTGAAGTCGATCAGCTCCTGAACCTTTGATTTGTAGTCAGCATCTTCTGAAATCGAGAGCAGCAGCAGTTCGTCTTCTGCAGACATATTTCCCTGCCATTTCAGCCATTCACCGTCATACGAAAACTTGCCTGCCAGCACGGGAGGAATCTGCAGCCCCTGAAAGTCCTCCAGAGCCGCTGAAACAACCCCAGGAACGCGACTGTCCTTGACCTGTTGCACTTCCAGTTGCTCTTCCAGCTGCCGGATGTTGTTCATGGTATTCAGAATGCTCTGTCGCTGTTGAAGCAAGCTCAGATAATTGCTGGTGACCTGCGTGAATAACGTCTGGCGAAACCGAGCCAGCACTCTCGCAGCATACAGCACATTGCGTTCAGATTGCGTCAGTACTTCCAGCACAATCTTTCGGCCCGCGCGAAAAAGCAATGGCTGAGTAAAACTGTATCCGATTGAAGGGGCCGAAGACTGACTTCCGTTACCGGCAAACACCCAGGTGACCGAGTTCGCAATATCGACCGCAATCTGACCGCCTGTCGGCAGGAGCTGACTCACACCAAACGATTTTGTCAGTGTTGACGTGGCATAACCACTGGAATTCGTCCTCGTGTTGAACCCAACTCCAGGTTCCGTGCCCGAAACGCCTAGATAGCGAACACCCAGCTTGAATCGTTCGGCCGTCAGGGTGAGTGCTGCCAGATAGAGATCTTCGATGTTGTTCTGGTATTCGCGACTATGAATCGAAGCCAGATCCATAACTTGCGGAAGATTGATCGTCAGCAACTTGACTTGTGAATGGCCATTAACGGGATCCACGCCATCCATCTGAATGCCGTAGGGTGCCAGCCACTGAGGATTTTCAATCGCAAACGAAGTCCCCAGCTTGTGCCAGTTCTTATAGCCCTTTCGACCATTAACACTGTGCATGAACTGATGTGCCGCGGGATCGTCGGGAGGCAACGGCTCCTTGTCGGGATCAAACGGATCGAAGAAACGGCTGCGCGGATCCGGAGTCAGTTCGAATCGCGGAACCTGCCAGTGCGGATCGTTCAGCTTTTCGGCAACGGCATTGTACGCATCCTTGTCCGCTTGCTTACGCCAGAATTGGCGCGAGCAACCGGAAAGAGATGACAGCCCCAGTGATCCCAGCATCAGCCAGGCCATGCTGCGGCGAACTCGTCGCCGCGAAAGTCGGGTCAGCATCCTGCTGCTCTCCAATAGAGAAAACTCGTCCTTGAGCTTTCTGCCTTCAAAGTTAAACTCTCACCACGGGACTGGTCAGGTGACTGCAGGTCACTTTCCCACGTCTCTTCTGGTCCTGTCGTCAATTCGTTATTTTCTCAGCCGCGTGGATGTCATCCGAATGCGATGATCATGCGTCACAGATCAATTCGTCCTGATCGCCCCGAAAATCACGAAGCTCTGCCTATGCCTGCTGTTTCGATTTCGACAGTGGAGCGGAGTGTGCTTCATATGATTCCCTTCCAGACCAGATAGCCGGCAAAACCGTTTTCCGATGCGCGACGGGATTCGCATCTTTGTCATAGCCCGACTACCGGGAATTTCCGAAGCAACCGATATCCAGGGAATAACCGCACCTGGAATCACCCATTCTGCGTACCCGAAACAATCATCACAAATTGACAGTCTGGCAATCGTTCTGGCGGGCGTTTATCTGCTGCACGGCCATAGTGGGGGGTACATGTCAGCAGATCACAAGCCACATTGATCGGCTCGCAGTCGGCGGCTCACCGGGCATTTCAGTTGTCAAGGACAACGACCGGCAGATGCTGCTGATTGCTAAGGTAGTGACTTGAAACCACAACCTCCGCCCCGATTCGCAGGTCCAGAGCTTCGCCAGCAAGGGACAAAGTTGCGATGTCCTCACACCCATGCAGGAAGCGGGCACCCGCAGGCTCAAGAATTCTGGTATGACGAAGGTCACCCAGCAGTGCCGTGCCGACATTGATGACACCCCATTCCAGCGACGGCCGCGAAAGGACCCGACAAACAAGCTCAATGGCCGGCCGGCCATGCGCGGTCAACGGAGATGATAAGCAAGTGGTGACGACGTCGAACGCCAGCTTCGACGCATCGCGTGTTGCTCCGGTGACTGTTTCCCGACACTCGTTACCATCATTTTCGATCATTCTTCGGCAGTGCTGAGCGACAGCCAGTGACTCGTCATGGGACAGACGCTTTATTGACCCATTTGCAGCAGAGCGCCATTCATTGTCACCGGCCCTGTCATCAACAAGGACACCGCGGATTCGGATGCCGGGCAACCTTGCGGCTGCCGTCGCAAGCAATGTCGAATCCGGCCCGGGCCGAACACCGGTGACCTGTTGGCCAAGATCGACATCGATCAGAATATCAACCGTCGTTCCAGGGCACAGGTTTTGAGACAGCAATTCGGCATGCCGAAAATGATCAACCGTCGCCGTGATCTTCACTTTCGAAGCGATTGTCCCAAGCTTGCACAAGGCCTCCGGGTCCACAATCGGACGAGTCAGAATCAGGGATGTAAACCCCGCCGACAGAAGCGCATCAGAATCCTGAATCGATCGGCACGCGGCGACCGACGTCGACATGGCAATTGTCCGAAGTACTTCCATGGGAAGCCGACCGGTCAGCTGCGGAGCCCACTGTTTTCCAGAACTCAAGGCTGTCGAACTCATTGCCATCGAGGTCTCTCGAATGACGTCCAGCCGGTATCGAACGTACGGCGTCATCATGGAGACTTCTCCAGTCGCAGACGAAGCTCATGGGCTCGTTCTTTGCGATTATTCGATCCCCAGTCCGGATGAAGCACGCTCACCACGCCAAGGATTCTGGCCGCTTCCTTGGGAGTTCCTTCTGTTTCGGCAATCAACGCCAATTGCAGCGAGGCCTCAAACCAAGCCTCCTGCCCGGGCTTCGTCCGCTTCTGAACAGTTTGCCAGAACCGTCGAGAAGTGATGACCGCCTGCTTCGAAGCCGAGTTGACCGTGGTTCGCGTCACCATCGCGGCAATCCTTTCGACCTGCGAATCGGTTAACGGCAGGCCCAATAATTCGTTCAGGCATCGATCAGCGACCTCCGGTTTCCCCAACGCGGCACATAGGGGCTGCAACGCGGACAACTGCACTATCTTCATTTCGATCGAAATGAGATGGGGGTCAGTCAGTCCTTCCGCATTCACGATATCGATCAGCAAATGGGCAAGTGGCAGATCCCCCGGAATCAGTTTCCCGGGCAACGCAATTTGATGAAGCAACTGCTGGACAATTCGCATTCGCTCAGGGAATGGCAGTCGGAATAATTCCAGCCGTGACAATTCATAGTCGGAAGCAGCCAACAGTTGCCGAGCGCTGGAAAGCACGATCAACGCATGACAAATGGTTTCGGCATTCTTTGACAACATCACCAGGTCTGTGTTCGATTTCACTGGAACGTCATATTTTTCCGGAACGCCGGATTTCGCGGCCGCCTGCGGCAATAGTGCGCGCTGGTTGTTCAACGCATGCCGCAATTTCTGTGCACTGGTTCGCATGGCTGACCAGTCTGCCGTCATCGGCAACTGATTTTGAAGAGTCAGGCCCAGAGCCTGGGATTCCAGAATCAATCGCGGCCATGTTCCCTGCAACGAATCGTTCCGAAGCACTTGTTGCGACGCCGCAAGAAACAAATCGCTTTGGCTTCGAAGGGTCAAAGCGGCAGTGGTGTCTGGGCCTGCTGACAACTCCATCAGCGAATCGGAGTCCCGCGACATTGCTTCCAGCAAAAAATCCCCGGCAAGACAAAGACGCCTCAACAGGTTTTCCGGATCGTCCTGATCGAAAACAAGACTGAGCTTAATATCATTGTCGGAAGAACTGATGGCTAAAAGCTCTGCCGCAGCTTTCAGAGGATCCGTACTTCGCCACAGTCGGGCTCGCCATTCGCGAGCCTTGACTGTTGTGGGCTGATCAGGAAATCTCGTGAGATGTTCGTCGAGGGCCGATTGATAGTCTCGCTCTGAAATGCCGACAGCGGCGGAATCCCATTGCTGACCAATGACGAAAACTCTCAATAAATCGGCCGCTGCGGCTCGGGAATCGTCTTTGACCTCCTGAAAGAGCTGAGTTGCCTGTTGAAGGTCAACAGAAGCGTTGGACCAGTCGTGAAGCCGGACGGACAAATTTCCAGATTGAAGCATGACCGTGGCTGCCAGCTTCTGATCTCTGCCGCCCAGTTTCTGAATCAGTGACTGCAGCAGTTTTCTTGCACCACTCACATCTCCCGCTTCAATCAAAGTGGATGCCTGTGCCAGATCCCACGCGGCCTCCGGGCCGACTTGCTGAACTCGTTCAAAGTGGACAACAATACGGAGGCATCGCTGCCGCCAGACACCCGATGTCAGTGCCAGAGTGTTCTCTTTAGTCTGAAGAAACTCCCTGGTGGTTTTATCGATCATTTCCCGGCGCTCAGGCGATTCCTCCAACTGATACAGCACTTCAACAAGTTGCAACAATCCCTGAAGTCGAAGTGTCTGCAATTCCTGTGTGAGCGTGAGGCCATCTCTGGACGCTCGAACATATTCCTGAAGAGCTTCCGACGGCAACGATTGCCGCAGCAAAGACCGAATCTTCAGGGCGGCAAGACGCGCTCTGTCGCCAGGAGAATCAGCAACCGCCTGAACGTTCTCATACCTCAGCCTGAATGTGGCGAAATCTCCCTTTTTGAGCTGGATGTTTGCCAGCATCAGGCGACATCGAAATCGCAGTTCATCATCCGATGCGGATTTCTGCAATTGCTCCAGCATTGCTTCCTGTTGCTCGCTTGTCAGGATCTCGTCGCCTGGCGCTGCCAGTTCCGACCGGAGAAATCCGACCTGGGCAAGTGCAAAACGAGTCCGTTCACGGGCTGAGCGAAGAACGGCTGCGTCGATGTCAGCACGAATCTCGTCCATCAGCTTCAGCAAAGCTTCGGCAAGAATCCCGGCCTGACTGAGGGCTTCCCGCACAAACAAAGCCCCTGCCGATTTTCGCGGGATGCCAGTCGCCATCGGATTGGAGAGCGGAGCTTCGAGTTCTGCTTCCATCAGACCAGCGGCGATGAGCAGCTCGATCTGTCGAACTCGCAACAGAAGCGACTTATCCGGAACAGGGGTGTTCGTTCGCAGGAACTCCGTAATTCGCTGAGCGGACTCGCTGATCATTCCGCTACGGCTGTCTTCATCCATGTTCCAGGCATGTTGTTGCTGACATTCGGACAGAATCAACTCCCATTCAGCGCGTTCATTCACATCGTTCGGGCTTTCCAGATGCCTTCTGCAAAACTGTTCTGCCAGATCGAACATGGCTCGATCAAGTAATTGCTGAACAAACTCGCGTTCTCCGTCCGCAAGTTCACCTCCCACAGAAGAACGGCAAAAGGCCAGCAGCAATGCTGCCGCAGTGAACGCGGTCATGATGGAACGGAAAGAGGACATCCGAGCAGTCTACCGCAGCGGAATCCTGATATCGAGCACATTCAGGAGGCGCGATCGTCCTGGTTCAGTTCCATTCCGGGTTCCGAAGATTATCCGGCAACAACCGATTTGCGCGTTGGAGTCGCCGCGTGCAAACTTCCCAGAGGCCGTAGACGACTTCTTCAAGAACCAATGCTGCGTCAGCAGGAATCGTATACCAGTCCCCGCGAGCGATCTCGCCTTCGAGTTGACCGTCTCCCCAACCGGCATAGCCCGAGATCAGACGAAACTTCACGCTGGCATCAGGCTTCTTTCCAGTGCGCACGACTTCCTCAAACGAATCTTCACTGCTCGCAAGAAAAAGCCCGGGCGCGATCTCCTGATCACTTTTTCCCAGGGCGACGCAATTGTGCAGTATAAAAAGCGAGGTTGGTTCTACAGGACCACCGACCAGCACCGGCGCGTCTCCGCCATTGACGGTGCCATGTTGCGACAGGGCTTTACCAATCGTAATTGCCGACGGGCGATTGATCACCAGTCCCATTGCGCCCTGGTCCGTGTGTTCCAGCATGAGCACCACGCTGCGGTAAAAATTGGGATCGCGCAAGTGGCTGGCGGCGACCAGAAAACTCCCCTGAAGTGAAATCGACATTTCCGAGTGTCCGATAGGATAATGGAGCAATTCATTCAACATGTCGGTGGACACAGGCTGAGCTACTTCAACGGCACACCGTCAATCGCTTTTCCATTCGTTGTAAGGATCTGAATCTCGTGGGCACGATGGGGGCCCGTGTATTTCCAGACGATCTGTTTCTCCCGGGTCACTTCAAAAACCTTGATTGCCTTCTGAGACGCGTAACTGGCAATGACCGTGTTGCCGTTGGCCAATCGCTGAGCCCCGCAAGGGTCAGCAAATGGTTGCTCATCCGGAAAGTCGTCATTGCTGATTTTCCACACGACCTTGCCGTCAGCATCCCATTCAACGGTTTTGTTGCCGTGAGTGAGATTGACCAGTGTGTGACCATTCTCCAGTCGAATTGCGGTGAACGGCCAATTCTCTGCCGCTCGACCACCAAGGTCGTCCGCATCCGTCGGAAACTCGCGTACCACTTTTCCGTCCCGGGTATATTCCTTGACTTTGAAGGCCAGTAAGTGCGGTACAAGGTAGTTTCCGGTCGAGAGCTTGCGAGCCATCCTGGTTTGCATATGCGCGTTGTCAGTTTCGGGTAAGAGTGGAACATCAACGGCAATTGTGCCATCGGAATCCACTTCCAGCAAACGCGGTTTCTTTCCCAGTTCGGTGATCAGCGTGCGCCCATTTTCCAGGCGCTGTGCGGTCCCAATTTCATTGTTATCTGCCGATTTCGTGTAGAGGAACACTGTTTTGTGGTCGAGCGTCAACTCGCGAACTTCATCACTCCATGCGATCAAAACGTGTCCATTGGGAAGTACGTAGCCATCTCGAGCGGCCGGTCGATTTGAATTCCAGACTTCCTTGTTGTCTTCACCGATCAGGCCCGTGAAAGTGGGACCGGCGATAAAGAACGAGTGCCGAATTGGTTCGTCCCCCATCGCCGCGGAGCAGCACAGACTACAAAGCACAAGTGTGAACGAAACACATTGCATCATCATTGGGAATCTCAGCATTAGTCCGAGGGAACAGGTCAGGAAAAATTTGGTCCTTGCACCATCGTTGCCGTTAGCATTTATCCTGTCGGATCATCGAGGCTTGTTGCGGATCGGTCGTCTCAGGTGTTCCGCGCGAGCGTTCTTCGATCAAACCAAACAGAAGCCAGCAACCCTGTCAGAATCGTGGTCAATGCTCCGATCAGCGTAAACCACGGCCAGGCAATTGTGGTCCAGAATTTGACATAGCAAAGCATCGAAGTCCCAGCCAGCATTCCGCACATCGCGCTGACCTGTCCCACGCGTCGAGTTGTCACGCCCAGAGTGAAGACGCCGACAAGAATTCCGCTGGAAAATCCCGCGACGGCCAGAACTTTGGACACGATACTCAGATCGACATTCATTGAGCCGACAACGATCGCTGTCACGATCTGCAGGATACCAAAAAGCAAAGTGATCAGCCGAGTCATCTTCAATTGATGCGTCGGAGTCCCCTGGTTTCTCAGAAAGTCACTAACCACAGCTCCGGCTGATGAATTCAGTGAACTGCTCAATGTTGACATTGCCGCGGAGAACACTGCGGCAATTGTGAACCCTACCATGCCAATGGGCATTTCATTCACAATGAAGTTGATGAAAACTTCATCTTTCTTTAACTCCGCCGCTCCACCGCGCGAGGCGTAGAAAGCCGCTAACGCGACTCCTACGGACAGAAACAGGATAAACTGAGCCAGGACAACAAAGCCGCTGCAAATCAGCGCCTTTGAGGCGCCATTCTGGTTACCGATGCACAGATATCGCTGGACCATCATCTGATCTGTGCCATGAGTTCCCAGAGTCAGCAGTGTGCCTCCGATGATTCCGGCCCAGATCGTGTAGTCATTAGTAAAATCCATCGCATAATTAAAAATCTGGAATTTGTTTTCTGCGGCCGCAAACTGCGAATACTGCGTCCAGCCGCCTGGGAGCATGCCGATCATCAGAAAAAGTGCAGCGATACCGCCCCCGACATAAATGACGAACTGAAGACAATCGCTCCAGACGACAGCCTTCATACCGCCCACAAACGTGTAGGCAACCGTTGACGCACCGACAATAACAATGCTGGTGGCGATGCCGGCCCCGGTCACTTTTGAAACGACAATTGCGGTCAGGTATAAGCGAAGACTGTCACCCAGATTGCGAGTCACCAGGAAAATCAATGACGCTGTCTTTTGTGTTAACCCGCCGAAGCGCTTGTGCAGTACCTCGTAGGCAGTGAAAAGCTGGCCTTTGAAATAAAGCGGCAGCAGCCAGACGGAAACGAGGATTCGGCCAAGAACGTAGCCAAAGGCCAGTTGCAGGAATCCAAAATTGCCGCCCTTGGCGAAGGCAATTCCGGGAACACTTAAGAACGTAGCCGTACTGGTTTCTGTGGCCACGATTGATCCGAGGACCGCCCACCACGGAAGATTACGATCGCCCAACAGGTAGTCCGAAACATTCTTGTTGTCGCGTCCGATCCAGACTCCCATGACAGTTACGGCGACGAGATAAGCGACGATAATGAAGACATCAACTGCGGAGATTGAGATTGCAGCCCACATCGGATTCAGGATGAACATGACCTTCCCGCTTTCACAAGACTCAGAATCCAATGATGATCATCTCCGCATCACACCCGTGTTTGACGGGTCGTCTGGAAGTCGGTCACCGCGGCGGCGAAGCTTTGGGCTTCTCCGTTTCGGGAGCCCGCAGATGCCAGGCGATCAACCAATCTTCGGCCGTTCGCTGGAAACCGTACTCGTCGATCATACGGTCTTCCATATCCGCGAAATGGCCGGCTCCGTAAAAAATGCCGATTTTCTTTTTACCGTTTTTAATCTCCCGACTCATAACATCCAGACACTTCTTATTGCGCTCGGTAATGATAGTGGACGTACCGTCGAATCCGGCAAAAGCATCTCCCGCGCCGGCTTTCGCGAGTTGAACGGCGGCAATGCGACGAATGCGGTAGGCTCGGTCTGATGATAGGGCCGACAGCATCAGATCCAGATTCATTGCAATGGGATTCTGTTCCTGTTGAGCGGCCATGGATTTGCCCATTTCCGTCAGCAGCATCCCCGAGAATGATTCACCCCGTCGCGACATTGACGATTCAAATTCTTCAGCCGTCATATCCGCGTGGACGAAATTTTCAGCCGTGTAGTCCACGCCCGTCAGCTGGAACTCCATTCCCAGTGCGTCTTTCATCCCCAGTTGCAGAACGCTGATGGCGGTCATGCCCACTTTAGCATCGGTCCATTCTTGTTCGTCGGTCAGTCCTTTGCGGTGTGATCCGTCGCCACCGCCCGGCCTTAGCCCCTGTTTCACCGCCTCCTCCGGCATCACCGCTTCGAACAGCAGCACATCATATTTTTTAAAGAGTTCGTTGAGCTGCGAATAATACTCAGGTTCTCCCAGATGGATGGCTCCAATCAGATCGACCGAAGCACCCGAAAAACGCGACGCATTTTCAAGGGTGATGACGGAGGTTTCCAGTGCGACGGCAAGACCTTTTTCATTCTTTCGAATTCGCACATATTCGTGCTCGGGAGTCTTTGTTTTTGTCGATTCGTCGCTGCTGGCAGCCTTTGGTTTCGCAGCCTTCGGTTTGTCATCGGCCGTAGCAATAATTCGGTGGGAGCCTGTCACAGAAATTGTCATAACAAGAACCATGACTACCGTAAACCGCCGGCTCCATCCGCCAATCGGGTTGTCAGACGAATTATCATGGTCATCGCGTACAGAATCAGGCATGAGAGCACTCAACTTCAATAGATGGCGATACTTATCCTGGACGACGTACTCAATCCGCGTCCGCGAATGCCTATCGAGACTAAGGCAGTCGATCAGTGCATCTTGCCCTTTTTTGAGGTTCCACGCCAGCGGGGACCGTCTGAGTTTTCAGAGTTGCAATGATTGAGTCGCAGGGGAAGATCGATCGGCGACTTTAGTTTGCCGGGAAGTCGTGGTTGATCGGGCTCAATTTGAACGGGCTTAATTTGAACGGAGCATCCGCACAAGTGTCCGCGATGATCTCGCGGATTGCCTTTCGGTCGTCCGCCGTCAGGTGAGTGAATTTGTCAGACATGTCTCGCCCGGAAAGCACATCATCCAGCCTCTCCCAGACCCGTGTTTTCACGCCAATCGGCAACTGTCGAAACGACTCTGAATAGATCAGAAAACTACACGGATATCGGAAAACTCGAGTCTGCAGGTCGAAATGTCGCAGACTCCTGTGCTGAGCGTCGAATGGCCCACGGGCGGAAAACTCTTCTACAAACTTCGAGGTGCCCTTGATTGTGTCTGTTAAAGGGATGGAATCGCAGAACAGCAAGCCCTTCACGATGTTTTCTGCCGCCGAAGCATAACGACGAACGGTCGATTCGGACTCAAAGCCTTCCGGTCGATCCAGCGCTTTGTTCATGATCAGTGCGTCTCGGGCCGTAATTCGCCCGGCATGATTCGCTGCCGTGAGAATGTTGTGCATCGTCGCCTGATGTTCCAGAACCATCAGTGCCACGATATCACTGTGACTTGTCAGGTAGGGCTTGATATTGAATCGTGAAGACAAGTCCGTAAGGTTCGCACCAGATTCAATATCCAGTTTTTCAGAGACATCCTCATCAACAATGCAACAATTGCCCATGTGACGCTGACGCCCGTGGGAACCCGTCACATACCAGCCACCCCAGCGTTCCGCAAACGGACTTGTGTCGTCTGTCAGGTGCGTCCCAAGCCGATAGATCGGCTGACCACCGGTGTCAGGGAAAACGGATCGAACGATATGGCCGGGCACGCGGCGAGTATGCGTCGAGCCGTGACACTGAAGACAACGCGCATTTTCTCGTTGGAAAACGGGCTTTTCCTGAGAACGCTGATCAAGCGTATAAAAAGTTCCTCCCAGTTGCGGATCTGCGGCCGAGATTTCAACGACATCCCCACGCTGGACCCAACCCAGATAGACATCATCATTAAAATAAACAGCGCGGGGAGTTCTGGGAGTAATCCGACTGATCTGAAGGCTGGTCTTGGAAAAAACCAGCGTCTGACTGGATTCCGGCACCGTCAAATGCTTCATTAATGAGGTGAGATATCCATGATTCGGCTCCCATTCCAGTTCAGCATCACCTGATTCCACACGCTCAATCAGCTGAGCCACGGGGTCTGTGGCCTTTTCTTTGCTGTAATTGATCGGCTCCTGCTCGTGATCTAATTGGCCAGATGCCGTGCTGCTGAGCACAACAGTAAGCATGACGACAAGCATGACGACAGATGGTCGAAGCATGGCTGAGTTAGCTCCGGATTCCAATGATTGGTGTTGTGTCGCCGTTAAACAAGACAAAAGTATCTTATTTTGTCGTCGGCGGGCTACTTCTATCTGGAATTTTGCAGCATTTTTTGGACAGACGGATCTCTTTCCCCGGAGTTGGGAAGCTGTTGGCTCCGAATTCTCTCTTCTCGGTATCGTCCGAAACCTAAGGTGCCAGGCCCATCAGATAGCCCAGATTTGTTGCCGTCGGCGGTCCGAAGCGAGGCTCGAGCGACACGCCAATACCCACGTTACCTTTGCTGATGTCAAAGCCCAGTCCAAAGTGCAAAATCCAATCCAGCCCGACGCGAGAAATCGTCACTGAAGATCCTCTCGATTCGCCAGCAGCCACGTCGAACGCATACGCCGCTGTGGAAATCCACTTGGGGCTCATTTGATAGCTGTAGCTGCCGATGATGGTCTGACTCTCAAAGTAATTCGTCGCCGTGACTTCTCGGAATCCCAGATAAACGCTTCCTCGAAGACTTCGCTGACTCAAAATGCCGGCACTCCAGACGTTCTGGGCGTTGTTGAAAAGGTCCCACGATGCATCGGTCAGAATGCTGGTGCGATCGCTGATGTTCCAGCGATAGTGACCAAACAGCAGCCCAAAGTCTTCTCCAAAATTGTCTCGATCAGATTTGGGGAAGAACGATGCTCCGTATTCCCACACCATCCAGTCACGGATTCTGGGAGCATCGACGGGACCGACTTTGGTCTGAAGTCGATCACGAAATCCCAGACGAACCGCCTGTAAGTTGTCCGCAAGTTCATGGTAAGGCGCACTTGTCCAGAGTCCTGCTCCAGTTCGAATTGCATAGCTGCGGGGATTGAACTCGGCTGGTATTGCACCTGAAAATATCTGCTGCGTGTAACGAGATCGGAATCTCTCCTGCGAGTTTTCGTCCATCTCGTTGTATTGGGGAATTTGATTGACGTTGCGTGACGAATCTGTGATCGAGTATTCGATCATGGTGTCATGTTTGTGGGCCAATCCATTCAGATTGAAGATGTCACTTTGCACAAAAGGATAAATTCGAGAGGCCGACATTTTAGCGCGAACGCCGGCATTCACGAGATACCGATCTATCGATTGAGCTCCCAGTCCGTCCTGCCAATAGGCCGCCTCTCCCATGACGAATGGCTCAAAATTTACCGGGCCGACATTGAACGGCATATCAAGTTCGTGACGGGTCATGGCCACAAGACCGGACGCGTCGGTGATGTAGGCCCTGGGAACCGCCTCCGGCGTATTGAAGCCATTATCGCTGAACTGATCATTGGGGTCCGTGGCCGACTGCAAGGGCTGCATGTCTGCATAGCCTGCGCTGGAATGCATACTCCAATAGAGTAATCCATCAAACAGAGGTTGTGAGAAGCTGTAGAGATCTGCACGGGGCAGCCATTGCGTATTGGCCTCGAAACCACTGAGATCTGTTCGCCCCCAGAGCACTCCGGAGTAAGCTCCTGAATCCTGGCGAATGCCGAGTAACGTCTCCACATCTTTTTCAGAATCGAATCGACTTTCGTGATACTGTTCGAGATAGTTTCGGTCGGAAAGAAAACCGATTTCTCCGAAGATCACGGCGTCGCCGGGCAGTCCTTGTCGATGTCTCCACGTCGCTTCACCACGAGACTCGCTGGGTGGATCCAGTCGCCGGCGACCGAGCCCCAGATTATCGTGGCCCGAGTCGTATTGATAATAAAGTGTGCCATTACCCTGATACGCGCCCAGCGAATTTGTACCGCCGTATTCCGACTGGATGCCAATCCCCGGACCGCGTTTGGTGCGATAGTCGGCGAGAAGATCCAGTCGCATGCCGGGCTGTTTTGGAAGCCCCAGTAACTTCGTCAGGTTCCAGACGGTCTTCACCTGCAGGCCAAAAATGCGATCCTGGGTCACCGTGGCGCTACGAATCGGAATGCCAGGATCTTCTGCGGGTCCGCTGACCTTCGGAAGATAAAAGACCGGCGTGTCGCCTATGATAAATTGATTGTTCACACTGGTCACCCAAGTCGACTGGCCAACAACCTGCTGACCAGTCAGTGGATCAGTCCCGGTGAATACTGATGGGCCTGGTTCGACAAAAATGTCGCTGGCCTGAATTCGATAACCGGGCTTTCCGTAGGGACTGGATGTGACCCACGCATTTTGTGCATGGAATCGATCGTGAGTCAGCTGACGCATACGCTCAGCACGCACACGGAACTGAGCGCCTCCTTCAGGAACGAATGCACGCAGTTCTGCATTCAGCATTAAAGCTCTGTCACTGGCTGCATCGAAAAAGGCATGAGTCGCCTGAATTGTGTTCTGGTTCTGACGAATGACAATATTGCCTTCCATGTAGACCTGAAATCGCGAATCGGCTGACTGAACAACAAGGTCTCCCGCTTCGAGTGAGTCGCTTTCCCCGGATTGTGT
>JANPHT010000045.1:0-2181 GCA_031424595.1 Planctomycetota bacterium | reverse complement strand
GCATTTCAAAACCCACCGATCACCAGCAAATCCTCCTCGAAAAACTCGGACTCAGACTGCCCGCCAAAATAATCCAACGCAAATTGTAGTGGAAACTTTTGGGCTGAAACCGCAGAAAATGCAGTGTTTCTGAAACGAGTGGGGGAAGTTGGGCTAAGTAAAGTAAGGCGGGCGCGAGAGCCAGAACGAGAGTCCGACAGCCGATGATTGCTAGTGTGAGTGTCATAAAGTGCCTTTATGAGGAATAGGAAGGTCGTCACCTGTGTACAATCCAGCCACGCTGGACCCGATAACTCTTGGGGCCAGTCTTACAATCAGACGTGCATTTTTATTTCGGCTCCTCACCACCCATGAGCTTCGATGCCTGATAGACGGGCAGATGCGGTATGAGACGCTGAGTCTGCTCGAGGGTTGCGTGGGACCAATCATCGCCCCATTGCCAACTGGAGGCAGAGAGGCTTAGTCGGACACGTCTGGAATTTGTTTTGGAGTCACCGGGATAAATTGGGTCGCCGGGCCAGGAGACCTCAACGTATCGGTGGCCCTTGGGATCCGTTTGCACAGAGCTGATTTTGGCTCTGTCGGCGTCCTGGAGCGTGGCGGTCACTGTGCCCTCATGAGTGAAATAATAGCGAAAGCTGAGTTCGTTAGTCGGGCGTGACGGCCAGCGGCTGCGGTTCCAGACAGTAGCTTCAAGTTCTGTTCCGTTCTCGGAGTCCGCGAGAAGTGAAGCCGAAACAAAAAACTCTTGATCTGTGTCACGCAAGTCGATTAAATCATTGCGGACGTCCTGCGGCGGAAACTGTGCATCTGGTAATGCCTTGCCCGCGCTGAGCCCCTTGGTGCAAAGCCAGGCTAAGCTGGCCGTGAAACCTGCATTATAATCCAGTGCAACTTCATTGAACTGCGAGTCCATCGCGTCCTGTATCGGCAGATCGGCCTCATTAAAAATGTAGCCTTCTTTGTGAACGGGCTCAGCGCGGTTGGGGAATTTATAAAAGAAGTCATGATTCTTGCCATCGGGCAGTAACAAATACGGACGGTTGGCTTTGCCGCAAAGGAAGATATCATGGTTATCCGGTCCAGCAACGAATGGCACTAGCTTAAGCCTAACTGGTTGAAGACAGCCCACTTAACAATGCTCGCTGTTATCGCATTCATGGATGCTATCACGCCCCGATCGACGAATTTGGAACGATGGGCAGCGAACCCGGTAAACTGCGTCGTCTTGCACTGGTTGATAGCGTTGCTTCGACAACGTCCTAAACTCTTGTCATGGAACGGTTTCCGCTTAAGCTAGTGCCATTCGGTCCAGCAACCAGGGCGCCGTAGAGCACATGGCGACATTTCGATCGCAGTTCGGGTTTGCCGGGGATGAAGTGGTTGAATCCGGCCCAGGCACCATAGGCGCCTCGATGATGCACATGGTTGAATGGATTATTCCCGAAGCCGACGAGATAACTGCGGCCGTATGGATTTGCTCCTAGAGCATAGTCGACTTGTCGCTTAGCTTCTCGGATGAAGTCTGCCTTCAATTCCGCATTTGATTTACCATGCTTCCACCAAGTGTTGCCCGAGATCACTGGTGCATTATCGACAAGGTCGCTGTAGTGCAGGGCGATGGCCGCGGCATTGTTGGCGTGGCGCAAGCTCCCGTATTCGTGGCTTTGCCATTCGCGAAACCGCAGTCCGCCAGGGGTTGCTTTGTACTCGGTGAAACGCATAGCATAGTACTGCAGTTCGGCATGATATTTTTCGGCTGTGGGATCGAGCCTCAGTAGATTAAGCACACCTATGCGCCCAAAATTTGTCGCACCGGAATCCTTCCACCAGTCGTGATAGTTTTCTGACTTGTAAGGTCCTTCGTAGATCTCCTCGGCCATGCTTATCCAGCGCTGACGGGCGGCCTGTGAGGTATTGGCTCTAGCCAGCCAGGTCGCGGCCGCAAAAACTTGAGGAACTGGTCCGCATCGGTAGCCAATCTCGACAATCTTTCCATCGCTTCTCAACGCGAGGCTTCGTTTTTTATTGATCCCCTCTTTCTCTTCGGCTGTCATTTGCTCCGTAATAACCGGCCCCATATTTGCTCTTGCAAACAACGCTAGTTTATCCGCGCGGTCTAATAACATAGCAGCAAACGCCGGAGCATCGAAAGACTCAAAACCTTGTCGGACTTTCAGC
>JANPHT010000044.1:0-5954 GCA_031424595.1 Planctomycetota bacterium | reverse complement strand
CGGCCTTCTTTATAGCCTCGCATTTTGGACTGCGGCAACTGAGTGAACAGCTTACGAATCTCATCAAACACCTTAACGTAAGTCGCCGGGTTGGATCGAGGTGTGCGACCGATGGGGGACTGATCGATGTCGATGGCTTTGTCAATGAGATCAAGACCCTCAACGCGTTGGTGTCTGCCAGGATCACCAAGGCCTTTGTTAATCTCCCGGTTCACAACCTGCCATAACACGTCGTTGACGACGGAACTCTTTCCAGAACCACTGACACCCGTCACACTGATCAAACGGCCCAGCGGAAAGCGAACAGTGACGTCCTTGAGATTGTTGTGACTCACCTTGTGGACGACAATCTCACCGCGATCCTTTGGCTTGCGTCTGATTTTTGGAATCACAATGGACTCGCGACCCGACAGAAAGGCACCTGTCACACTCCGTTCATTTTTCAGGACATCTTCGACAGTTCCTTCGACGACCACCTCTCCGCCAAGTACTCCGGGTCCAGGTCCAAAGTCAACCACATGATCGGCCGCGCGCATGGTCTCTTCATCGTGTTCGACCACGATCACGGTGTTACCCTGATCGCGCAGTCGTGTCAGACTTTCGAGCAGCATTGTGTTGTCGCGAGGATGCAGACCAATCGAAGGCTCATCGAGAATGTAGACGACTCCGACGAGCCCACAGCCGATTTGTCCAGCAAGGCGAATTCGCTGAGACTCTCCCCCCGAGAGTGTTGGTGCCGAACGATCAAGCGACAGATAATTCAATCCGCATTGCAGCAGAAACCCAAGACGGCCGCGGATCTCCTTCAACGCTTCTTCAGCAATCAACTGCTGTGTGGAATCCAGGGCAAGTGATTCAAAGAAGTCGAAGGCTTGTTCGATGGAGAGCTTGCAGACTCCCGGAAGGCTGAGCTCCAGGTTTTCCGCAGACTGTTTTCCTTGTTCAAGGGACGCATTCCGCGACTTCGCCCGCGTTCCTTTCCGGCCTTGCTCGCCTGCCGCTGGTCCATTTTGATGACGAGCGATGAATCTCTCGCTCGTGGTACGCAGCCGCACATTTCTGGCCTGCTTGTTAAGTCGCTCGCCTTCACATGAGTTGCAGGGCACGACTTCCATGTATTTCTCAAGCTGCCTCCGCCGCATAGGATTGACCGCCGTGCGATAGCTCTCAAGCAACCGATTAGCCCAGCCTTCCCACTTGCCGCCATGCTTCCAGGCTCCGGCACGAGTCTTCCAGGTGAACGTGATGTGACGCTCGCCGGTTCCATAGAGCCACAACTGTTTGGCGGCTTCGGGGATATCTTTCCACTTCATTTTGAGGAGCGAATCCGCCGGTAATCCACTGTCCTGTTCAATCGCGTTGGCGGCTCCCGCAAGAATGTGACGCGGCCACCGTCCGATTTTGGTCCACGCAGGCAACAGCAACGTCGCGCCTTTCTGAATCGACTTATCTTCGTCGATAATCAGTTGTTGCATCGGAAAACCGTGCCGCATGCCAAGCCCGTTGCAGTCCAGGCACATTCCCAGTGGACTATTGAAGCTGAATAGCTGTGGGCTTGGCGGCTCGTAACTCATCCCGCTCTCGGCACATGCATAATGTGCACTGTAGAGCCGGTCACCTGCATTCCGGTGAACCGTGGCGCCAAAGTCACGTGGAGCACCACTTTCGTATTCGAGATCGTCTTCAGCGACAAGTCCAGCAGGAGCGAGTTCTGCAGTCTTCTGATTTCGCTTTGCCGATCGAACAGGTTTCAGTCTCAGATCTGAAACCTGGTTTTCAGCGACAGACTGCTCGAGCCGGCTCAACCCTTTCCGCTGACTTCCTTCTTCGCTGGACTTTTGTTCCGCAGAATCTTCGAAGCTGCAGATCAACCGCCCGTCCGCCAGCTTCAAGGCCTGTTCCACGGCTTCAGCAACGCGAGTTCGCTGTGTTCCCCCGGCAATCAATCGGTCGATCACAACTTCGATGTTATGCTTGTGATGCTTCCTCAAAGTCGGCGCGTCGCTGATGTTAATAATCTCTCCGTCCACTCGCGCACGGAGGTATCCTTTCTTCAGCAAGTCCTCAAACAGGTCACGAAACTCGCCTTTTTGATTCTGCACGATGGGTGCGAGGATCTGATATTTTGTTCCCTTCAGCTGGTTGAGCAGGCTGTCAATAATCTGATCGGTCGACTGAGCCTGAATGGTTTTCCCGGAAACGTAGCAATACCCCTGTCCAACGCGAGCGAACAGAACTCGAAGATAGTCAAAGATTTCTGTGATCGTGCCAACGGTGCTTCGCGGATTTTTGCTGGTGGATTTCTGCTGAATTGAAATCGACGGGGCTAAACCGCTTATCGAGTCGACATCCGGCTTCGGCATTTGATTCAGAAACTGACGCGCATAGGTCGAAAGCGATTCGACGTATCGCCGCTGGCCTTCGGCGTACAGCGTATCGAAGGCGAGCGAACTTTTTCCCGATCCGCTCACGCCGGTCATCACAATGAGTTTATTACGAGGAAGCGACAGGCTGACGTTGCGAAGGTTGTGTTCGCGAGCACCTCGAATGACGATATCTGAGCTGGCCATGAATCTGGAATTACCGAACAAGAGCGGCACGGGCGAAAGTTACACAGCCCGCAGCAATCGCAATTCAGCGAATATCGCACGACGATCTCTGATCCTGCAACCACTCGAGGCAGCGGCATTATAGACCGGCCGACTGAAGTTACTCGTCTCAACAAGAAAACCCTGGAAACAAATACGGCGATAGGTCAAAGCTCAAAAAAACACCGCTCGTCAGTGTTTTCCCAGAATCCAATCCCAACGCGTTGCCAAGCCAAGCCAATTCAAAGCAGACCCTCTCGACGGGAATTCTTAGGCAGCGGCGAGAGCACCCCCGGTTCAGAAGATGTCGTCATACTCAGGCTGGGAACTTGGTTCAGGGCAATTCCAGCAGACAACAAGGTGATTGAGTATCTCTCCAACCCCATCAAGCCCTCGGACTGCTCGGCAGACATCAACATCGTCCCCGTGTACCAACACGACACCTTCAAGACAAACACCATTGGGGACACGCCGAACGACAAGATTTGCGATATCCAGCCCCCCCTCGGCGAGCAACACGCGTCGAACGTCTGACGCAATTTGAAAGGATTGGTCTTTTTGCGCTGAATCTAAAGCAGGAATTAAAGTGGGCATAAACTCCTCCTTGCAAAATCCAGAAAATCCGAAATCTCCTCCCGCGAGTGTAACGCGCGTAAAGAAGTCCGCTAGAGGGTAAATAGTCCCCAATCGAATTTTAACATAAGTGGACTCAGGACCACCTTTCAAGTGCTTGCCTGTCTTACCTTAATTAACACAGCCGATCATTCGCTTTTTGAAGTTGCGTTATTCGAAATCCTGGGCGATCAATAGGTCGATGAAGAAAGGGAATTATCACAACCCGATACTTAAGCGAGCGATTTTCTGGCGCGGAGCCGAACAGCCAGAACTCAATGCCTCACTGATGTTTCGGGCTTCAAAAACTGAAAAGACGCGGATTCCGTTTCTGTTTTCATTTCATGATCGATGAGCGGGGGCCGTTTCAATGTTCGTGCAATGTTCGTGCAGGGAAAGCCCATGCCTTGCTGCGGATCTCCACTCGTATTTCGGAACGGAACGGAACGATTCAACCAGATCAGCTTGCCATGCGGTACGATTGCGAAAACAATGTCAGGGGCAAAGTCCTGGGAGATTTCTTCTGCCAGCCGACCGCTGTGAAATGTCACACGGCAACTCAAGTCAGGGCAAACAAGGACAAAATAGATGACCCTCCAAAGGTTTCTGCAACCTCTCGCGCTGCTCCTTCTGCTCCTGATTCGGCCGACTTCCGCTGTGAAGGCGGACGATCAGCTCGACTCGGCTGTTGAGCGGTCACTCGATTTTCTGGGCAGCCTTCAAAAGCGACAAGGATACTGGGAAGCAAATGGCGGGCAATACCGTGTGGCGATGACAGCCTTGGCGGGAACGGCAATGCTCTCCGAAGGATCCACCACAACCTCCGGCAAGTATGCTCGACACATTCGACTTGCCGTCAATTACTTGTTGTCCATGAGCCGCCCCAATGGCCTGATTGGCTACCGAGAGGACTTCCACTACACCTATGGCCATGGCTTTTCGATGCTGTTTCTCAGTCAGGTCTACGGTGAAGAAGAAGATATCCAGCGTCGAGAAGAGATTCGAGATGTGCTGACACGAGCGGTGCAGTTCTGTGCCGATGCACAGACTCCCGATGGAGGCTGGGGTTACGTTTCAGCGAAGGAAGGCAGCAATTTTGACGAAGGCTCGACTTGTATCACACAAGTGCAGGGACTGCGTGCCTGTCGAAACGCGGGAATTCCTGTCTCAAAGGAGATCATTGAACGTGCCAAAGTGTACATTGAAAAATGTACAACTTCAGAAGGAGGCGTTCAATACAGCATTCGCGGCGGTGGAGCCCGTCCGCCAATTACCGCCGCAGCGCTGGCGGCATTATTCAACGCCGGCGAATACGACACGGAATTGACGGGGCGAATGCGTGAATTTTGTAAGACTCATATTTGGCCGGATAAGTCGGTGGCCAGCAATAATGGGCATTGGCATTACATGCATTTCTATTTCGCTCAGGTCATCTACCGAAATGGTGGTGAAGACTGGAGCAAGTACCGCGAAGAACTGAATGCAAAACTCATCAAGGAAATGCAGCCGGATGGTGGCTGGCAGGATCCGCAGGTGGGGACGGTTTATGTGACCGCATTAAGTTGCATCATGCTCCAATTGGATAAGGGCTTTCTGCCCATCTATCAGCGATGAAGCAAAAATCCGTCTGAAACAGACAAATGCCGGTGATCGCAGCAAGCGGACGATGTCCGCACGGCGATGGTGGTGGCCGTCGGGCCCGAATTTGAGGAGCTGACCGCTGATTCAATGCACACAGGACCCACGTTGTTGGATGTCAGAGAGTTGTTGAAAGTCAGGAAACTGTTAGACCTTGAAACACCAGCGAACCATCCCGACTGCGTTTCCAGCAAGGATTAACAACGAAAAAACCCTCCAGTCGCAAGCGTCTGGAGGGTTCTCTTAAGCAAATCAAAAGAGTCAACTATTTCCACTGACTCGGAGATTTTATTAACGACTAGTGGCAATGTCCACAAGCTGGAGCTGCACATCCGCCGCATGCGGCTGCCGCACCGCAACCACTACCACCACCACAAGCGGAACCGCATCCCGCTGCAACTGGAGCTGCAGCACGGTAGACCCGTTGTGTGACAACCTGCTCGACCATCTTGCAAACCTGAACCTGCACTTCGCGAGTTTCTGGCTTGTTGACAGTTACGTGGTAGGTATAAGGAACTTGTTCCTGAACCTGCTTAGCAACATTAACGGTACGAGTACGAGTTTCCTGCTTGCAGAGCTGAACAGTGTAGGTGTAAGGAACCTGCTCTGAAACCTGCTTAGCGACTTGGATCGTGCGAGTACGTGTTTCTGGCTTACAAACAGTCACATTGTATGTGTACTGCTCATCTGACCGCTGCTGCTCGTAAGCAGTGTAGGCAACTTCTGACTTAACGATGTTTGCAACCCAAACCTTCACAACGCTACCACAAGCATTGCCATTACCGCAGCCTGATGCTACAGCACCGCAAGCACTGGCAACACCGCAACCACCACAAGCTGAAGCGACTGCACCGCAGCAGCTTGACGCTTGAGCACAGCCACCGCATGAACCACAACCACCACATGCCGAACCACCACCACATGCACCGCCATTGCCAGCAGCTTCAACAGCGCGCTCTTCCCAGTGACCCTGGTCCTGGCAAACAGTGCGAGTCTTCTGAACTGGAACGCTGTGGCAAACAGTTCGTGTGCCAGTGCGCTGCTCGGTCGTTGGAACCATAACCGTGTAGGTCTGTTCCTGAGGTTCAGTCACAGTCTTGCAAACAGTGCGAGTGC
>JANPHT010000043.1:0-14450 GCA_031424595.1 Planctomycetota bacterium | reverse complement strand
CCCTGGCCGAAGCTTCAAACGCAAGGCTCACCCAAGACGTCCCAAGTCCACAAAATTCATGAAACTCGAAAACCAAAAACAAGTACAAAACTCAGAACAAAAACCGCCCGACAAAGCAAAGTGAGTGCCATTGGGCGCAAGGTGGCGGCACCTGACGACAAGGAGTTGTGTCGGAAGACAGCGAACCGCAATTCAACTGTCGTAAATGATCAACTGTCGTAAATGATCAGCTGTCGTAAATGCATTGATCAGCATGGACGTTCATTGCCATGAACAAGTCACGCAGTCGCGTGCGGCCGGCGGTTCGGCAAATGACAACAGAGAGCTACATGCCTGGGGAACTTGTCCATGAGCACAATTTTGACGGAACCTCTCGAGGACACCTCGGTATCATTTTCGCAGTCACTTGAACAGCTATTTCCTGTCACTTCTATTGAAGAACGTTTAGGGCCCGGGAGGTTTCCAGGGCTTTGGAAGCCAATTCGTTCCATTTTCTGGTCGATCCATATTGTTTTCGGCACAGCGTGTTTGGTTCTTATTCTCGCAATTCTGGCAGCCATACCTGGTCTGAATATATTGACGCTTGGCTATCTGATCGACCCCCAGAAACGAGTCGCCGAAAGTGGCCGCTTCCGAGATGGCTTCCCTCTGTTGGTTCTGGCACCTCGCCTCGGAATTATTGTCTTCTTTTCGGTATTGTGTTTAGTCCCGATTCGACTTCAAGCCACTCGAGTCAGTGATGCCGCTGTAATTCTTGGAGGAACACACGAACGTGTAACCCAGATGGCAGGCAATCTGAGAATACTGCAGTCCCTCATTGCAATTCACCTGATGCTGGCAATCGCTCGAGGTGGCACCCTGGGATGTTTTCTGAGGCCCATCAAAAATGTTCGCTGGTTTCTTAAGAGTACTCTGACCCAACAAGGGCGGGCGGATATATCGACCGACATCAGCCAGGTACTGCAGCTCATAAAGCCTGTGCACCATTTCTGGATTGGCCTGAAGGCGTTCTTTGGGGCCGTGCTCTGGCTACTTATTCCAGCCGGACTCCTGGTGGCCTACTCCGCACCTGGACGCACTGCGCCGATCTTTGGGGTCGCATCATTCCTCGGAGTCGTGCTGATGATCCCGGTGACAGCCTGGCTGCCGATGTTACAGGTGCATCAAGCGGTTACAGGACGGTTTCGATCGATCTTCACGATCGGAGCGGCGCGACGAGTCATCCGCAATGCTCCTCTGAGCTGGATGCTGACAACCGTTCTGATGTATGCCATGACATTTCCGTTGTACCTTGCCAAGATTCGATTGCTGCCGGCAGATGCGATGCTGGTTTTGACTCCTTTCTTCATTATCCTGACTTACCCGGCTCGCATCCTGATCGCCTTGGCCTATCATCGCGGAATGACGCAGCAAAAGCCGGCTTGGTTTCCGATTCGCTGGGGCATTCGACTGGTGATGTTGCCATTGCTTCTGGCCCATGCCGTGTTCTTGTTCTTCACTCCGGCAATTAGTGAACTCGGCAAAAACGCTCCCCTCGAAAATCAGGCATTCCTTGGCCCCGTTCCGTATGCACAGTGGCAACGCAAGTAGGTCGACCTGTCCTCAGATCGACTCCAACTTGCTATCTGCAGCATGACATGCCCCAGCAATATTGGATTCCTTTCGTTGCAGAACGTGCTTCACTACAACACACTGCGCAGCCCGTACAGAGATCAGGCCACTACAACCGAACAGTGAAGAGCAGGAACGCATGATGACCGCGATGAATCAGGTGCGAATCAAGTACTTGTCTTCCATATTGAGCCTCCTTTTTACTGGCATCGCCGCAACCCAGGCTGGCGATTTTTTTGATCCCGATGGCGTGAGGGGAACGCTAATCATCGTCGGCGGTGGGTCGGTTCCCGAAGAAGTTCCCCACGCGATCAAAAATGCCGTTGGCGACGGATCGCTCATCATCCTTTCGGAAGCATCATCCGATCCGAAGGCGTCGGCAGAATCGGCAAAGACATGGTTAAGCGACAATGGCATCTCGAATCCAATCATTATCGATGCCATGCTGCCCATGCCCCAGCGTCAATCCCAAACATGTGCGGCCATCGAATCTGCAAATGTCGTCTGGATTGGTGGTGGGCAACAATCACTTCTCGCGGAAACGTTTGCGGGGACCGGTGTCGAAGCGGCTCTGCGGAGTCTTCTGCAGCGAGGCGGAACGGTTGCCGGAACGTCCGCCGGTGCGGCCATCATGTCAAAAGTCATGATTGCTTCTGGCCAGAATAACCCCCATCTCTCCTTGGGCTGGGACCTACTGCCCGGGGGCATCGTCGATCAGCATTTCACCGAAAGGAATCGACTAAAACGGACACAAGTCGCTGTCGAAAAACATCCCGAATGCTTTGGACTGGGAATTGATGAATCAACTGCCGTGTTTGTTTCCGGACGTGGCATGAAAGTCGTTGGAAAGGGAGTCGCTTCCATCACTCTGGCTAAGACCGCCTACCGAAATGCCGAGGTACTTAGCCATTCAGCAGGTCAGTATTCTGACCTGACTCAACTGCGCCGTGCCGCTCGCCAACGAACGTTGGGAATTGATCCTGGTGAACCCACAAGCGGATTACCACAAACGAAAAGTGGATCACTGGTGATCGTCGGTGGTGGAGGAATGCCGAAGGAAATCGTTAACCGCTTCATAGAACTTGCTGGGGGGAAGCAAGCTCGAATTGTTGTCCTGCCGACAGCAGTTTCCCGTGTCGATACGACAAACGAAATTCCGGGCTTTCTGAAACGGGAAGACGTTGCGGAAATCACAGTGCTCACTCATCGAGGCTCTGAAGTCAACACAGACGACTTCCGCTCAACTCTCAAGTCAGCAACTGGCATCTGGTTTGGTGGCGGACGACAATGGAATTTTGTCGATTGTTATGAAGGGACTGAGGCGATTGAGTTGTTTCACGATGTTCTCCACCGCGGTGGAGTCATTGGTGGCAGTTCTGCCGGTGCAACCATTCAGGGCGAATTCCTTGTACGCGGCCATCCGCTCGGTAATACCGTAATGATGGCGGAAGGCTATGAACGAGGATTCTCCTTCCTTCCCGGTGTTGCCATCGATCAACACTTCGCCCAACGCGGACGGTTTCCGGATTTACTGCCCGTCATTCGACGTCATCCCAGATTATTGGGAATTGGAATTGATGAAGCCACTGCCATCGTGGTGACCGGGTCCAAGGCTGAAGTCATCGGACAAAACGCAGCACACTTCATTTCGGATAAGCAGTTGACAAAAATTCCCGCCGGCGAAGACTTACCGATGGCGGCCGATGACGCAGCCAAACTTTATATTTCGGTGAAATCCGGTGAGACTGTCGATTTGACTTTTCCGTAAGACGGGGCAAAGCGGCGAACTGCAGTCACTCAATCGCTCGCAGCCCGATATTGAATTGCAATGCAAGCAAACGCATCACCACCACGACGGTCGCACTGATTGCGAAGTCAGCTGAGACCGGAAGGGGCAGCAACTTGCAGCCGATCAGCAGCCAGCCACCCACAAACGCGCACGTCGCACAGAGCGGCGTCATTGGGCGAAAGAGATTCGGCACCTCGTTGCAGGCAATGTCCCCAATGACGCCACCGAACGTTCCCGTAATCACTCCAAATAGCACCGCGACAAACGGAGCCATGTTCTGCTCAAGAGCGATCTCTGTCCCCAGAATGCTGAACAGTCCCAGACCAAGTGCATCCGGAACATACAGGAACTTTTCAACCCAATTGGGAACTCGAGGAATCAACGACACCGCTGCCGCCACTCCAAACACGACCACCGGGTACCAGGAATACTGAATCCAGAACAGAGGATGCCGGTCCAGCAATAAGTCTCGCAGTGTTCCGCCGCCGAAGGCCGTCATAAACGCGACAGAGAACACACCTACGAAATCCATGCCTTTGCGACGAGCCAGCAGGACTCCAAAAATCGCCCCGCTGATCACAGCCGCCACTTCAATGATCAGCATCATTTTATGGGCTCACTGACAGATGTGTTCTCTGGAGGAATCGTGGTCGGTGGTCCGCTTTCCGGTGCAGGACGGTTGGCAATGATGGGGTTCCCGGTCAAATCAACTTCCAGCCACTCATTGGGATTCGAGACATTCAGTCGAAACGATCGCTCACGAATGTCCTGCTCCTGTAATAGCTGATAAATGTAGAGTTCGATAATGTTGAGTCCCGGGAAATCCACTTTCTCTTTCACGAGTTGGTAGACTCGGGATTGCAGCGCTTTCACCGAAGCCACTGTCTTCTCGTCAGTCGCCGTCGGATCAAACTTCAGTTTCATGCCGATCTGCAGCATGACAGGAGTATCTTTATGCAGTTTCTTTTTTCCGCCATTGACTCGCGGTGCAGAGCCCGGAAACTCAGCAACAATGGCTTGCTGTAACGGCATGAACGGCATCAGGTGCAGTGTCCAATAGCCGTAAAGAAAGGCCGTCGCACAGATTCCCATCGCGAACATGGCAACGACAACCTTGCGACCCGTAAGAAATGGACGGCGTAAGCCTGCTGTGTTCAATTCTGACATAGGATCTCGCCCTGCATCACGGAATGCTCAGTGTTTCTCGCCTAAGGCGGGGACAGCAACCGTCCGATCTGAGCACCGATGGCCCCATCACCCGCGTTTCTCAGTCCGACTGCGGCAATCTTAGACTCGAAAGTGTCGAAGTCTGCCGTCTCGGGTAGTCTGGACGGCCAGATTCCCGTGAACGATGTGCAGGATCCATAATCTGAGCCAATTTTTCGTTGACGATCGGCGGTGTCGTCTTCTAAAGTGCCTTGATGAACTTCAGCAGCACCAGCAGTCAGATTATTGGCATCGGCGGAATGATGACCGCTCGACTGTCGCATTGTGCCTGAGGAACGCAGAAACAGTAATTCGCAACCCTCAGGCCATCCTGAGGGTTTTTTTGTTGGTACTCGAAAGTTGCAAACATGTCCCGTATCCAGCTTTATGACACCACGCTTCGTGATGGTTCTCAGGGTGAAGGAGTCAACTTCTCTTTGCAGGACAAGCTGATGATTGCTCAGCGACTCGATTCACTGGGCTTTGACTACATCGAAGGCGGATATCCGCTTTCCAATCCCAAAGACGAAGAATTCTTCCAGCGTATTGCCGACATGGAACTCAAGCACGCGAGAGTCTGCGCATTCGGAATGACGCGGCGAAAAGGCGTGTTGGCTCAGGACGATATCGGTATGCAGGCATTGATCCGTTCCAAGGCCCCTGCCGTCACTATTGTCGGCAAGACCTGGGACCTTCATGTCACCGAAGTGCTGAGAGTCTCGCTGGAAGAAAACATAGCCATGATCCGCGACTCTATCGCCTTCATAAAGTCGGAAGGACGCGAAGCGATTTATGACGCAGAACATTGCTTCGATGGCTGGAAGGCCAACCCGGACTACGCGCTGCAGACGTTGCAGGCTGCCGCTGAGGCAGGTGCCAACATGATTGTCATGTGCGATACCAACGGTGGAACAATGCCCGAGCAAATCGCGAAGTTTGTGAATGCTCTCAAGGCTGCGGTAAACGTACCAATCGGTATCCATTGTCACAATGACTGCGAACTGGCCGTTGCCAATTCTCTTGCTGCCGTTCAGGCGGGAGCCATGCAGGTCCAGGGAACCATCAACGGAATTGGAGAACGCTGCGGCAATGTTGACCTCGTGTGTGTCGCGGCGAATCTTAATCTGAAATTGGGATACGACGTCCTGGTCCCCGGTGGAATTCAAAGACTTACGGAACTGTCTCGTTACGTCTATGAACTCGCAAATCTGAATTTCCGCTCTGGCCAGCCATTCGTCGGCACCAGCGCGTTTGCTCACAAGGGAGGCATGCACGTGCATGCTGTTAATCGACTGGCTCGAAGCTATGAACACATCACTCCGGAAGCGGTTGGTAACGAACGGCGTATCCTTGTGAGCGAGTTATCGGGTCGCTCAAATATCGTCGCTAAGACTACAAAGTTTAATATCAGCCAGGACAACGAGCTGATGACCAGGATTCTGAATGCCGTTCAGGATCTGGAGAACGAAGGCTACCAGTTCGAGGCGGCCGAAGCCTCATTTGACCTGCTGGTAATGAAGCAGGCAGGCAGCTATCAGCCGGCGTTTCAACTGGACCATTACCGAGTCAACGTCGAAAACCAGGCTCGTGAACCGATGACCGAAGCTGTAATCAAGCTGACAATCGATGATACTCACCAGCACGTTGTGGGCGAAGGCGATGGCCCTGTTAATGCACTCGACAGCGCACTGAGAAAGGCGTTGACCTCTTCTTATCCGGGCCTCACAGAGATGATGCTGGTTGACTACAAAGTCCGCGTTATCAATAGCTCAGAGGGTACAGCGGCGAAAGTGCGAGTCGTGATCGAAAGCCGCGACCGTTCGGGCGTCTGGAGCACCGTGGGTGTCAGTGAGAACATTATCGAAGCCAGTTGGATCGCACTCGTCGATGCGGTCGAGTACAAGATCCATAAAGATCGTGGCGACATTAGAAACGCCGCAAACGGTTGACGATTTGATTCCCATCGACCGTTTGCTTCCTGTACCAGCCGATGGTTGCTCGTCCGAAAATCTTCAACTCTGCAACTCAATGAGAAACCCCACTCCCTTCGATCCGTCGTTTCTGTCCGCCCTTCGAAATGCAGCCGACGGCTTACCACTGAAGCTGTCGTCAGATAGACAGCAATTACAAGCAAATTCGTCAAAGACAACGATCAGAATCATCGACGGCATTCCTCGATTTGTTGCCGACAAACATCTTGAAAGCTTTGGACACCAATGGACTAAGTTCGAAGTTGCCCATGACGATGAAGATCGGGCTACGTTTGCTGCCAAAACAGGCATGGTGCTCGACCAATTGAACGGCCTGCGAGTTCTTGACGCCGGATGCGGCGGCGGACGTTACTCAAAGATCTGCGGCGAAGCAGGGGCCGAAGTCATCGGTGCAGATCATACTCGAGCCGTTGATAAGGCTCAGCAGCTTTGTTCACATCTGTCGCGAGTCCACTTTGTGCAGGCCGATCTTAAAGCGCTTCCGCTGGAACCGGCGTCGTTCGATTTTGTGTTCTCGATCGGTGTCATGCACCATGATGCCGATACACGGGCTGTGTTCGATTCTGTGGCGAAAATGGTGAAACCGGGAGGACGATACTCGGTATGGCTTTACCGCAGAAATCAGTGGTGGCAAGAGTTGGTCAATCATGGCCTTCGAGCCGTCACTTGCCGACTTCCAGCATCGTTACTTATGCCACTCTGTCACGTCGGAGCAATCCTGGGAGGAATCCCTGGCCTGAATCGCACGCTGAATAAAGTTGTAAATTTCAGTGCTCACCCAAGTTACGAAAATCGAGTTTGCGATACCTTCGACTGGTGGGCTCCGCGGTATCAATTCCACCATACCATCGAAGAACTCAATCATTGGTTTCGCGATGCCGGCTTTAACCGGATCACAGCATTGCCGCCGGAGAAATCCGGGCGATTTTATTCGTGGGCATACGAAAACAATCTGTTGATTGGAAGTGGTGTCAACGTCACAGGGATTCGCGATTAGCCAGATACCGTCTTTCCTTCGTATTCCACCGCTCCAACGCCGGAACGAGGAATAAGCAGCACCACAACTTACTTTCAGGCACCTGTATTGCCTTGTCCAGAACGGGTCCGTGGTTTCCGTATTGACGTTGGGCTAGTATTCGTCGCACCTGATCAACACTGCGTTAGTTGATTAGATCACTCACCCCAATTTACAGGGAACACGCTGATGACACGTACTGTTCAATGGTTCTGCCTTGCTATTGTCACTTTACTGGCGTTTTCTTCCACTTCTGACGTCGCCGCTCAGGAAGAAAAATGGGTGTCGTTGTTCGACGGCAAGACACTCGAAGGCTGGGAAAAGATTGGGAAGGACACTAGCAACTGGGAAGTTAGAGAAGGTGCTTTGGCAGGGACCGGCGACGCTTCAATGCTTGTCAATACAACGGGACCGTACAAAAACTTTCGCTACCGAGCGGAAATCAAGATCAATGACAAAGGCAATTCGGGCCTGTATTTTCGTACCACTCGCAAGCCCGGCTTCACCGACGGCTACGAAGCTCAGATTGACAGCACACACACCGACCCAATTCGAACCGGCTCACTCTACGGCATGAACCATGTCTATAAGCAGTTGGTTAAGCCGGACATGTGGTTTACTTATGAATTGGAAGTTCGCGACGACGTTTGGCGGGGTCGTGAAATGACCCGAATTAAGATCACAGTTGATGGCAACGAGCTGTACGAATATCTGGATTTTGATAAGACATTCAAAGAAGGCCATTTTGCCTTCCAACAACACGATCCAGGCAGTCACGTCTTCATTCGCAAGGTTGAAGTGATGCCGCTGCCAGACGCAAAGAAGTAATATTCGAAACAAAAAGGCGGGCCTCGTGCAGGTCCGCCTTTCGGACTGGATCGTTGAAGTTCGTACCACGCTCAAATCGTGATGATCGCTGCTCTACCAGTGAAGGAAGTCCCATGAAACCGGCTATTGTCCGAGGTCACGATTGAACTGCTGATCTCCCGTACCGGAATCCTTGGGATTCGGAACTCCGCCGTCTTCGCCAAAGAACTTTCCACCTGATTCGCCCGATGTTCCTTTCTCGGCATTAAAATCATCTGGCCGAGTGTTGCTGTCGTAAGTGTTTGTTCCAGCGGGCGGATACGGATTTCCGTTCGAAGGCGGAATAACCATGGTGCCCGGCTGAACATATCCGCCTGGCGCGCCGTACATCTGCTGACCGTAGCCACCAGGCTGGTACATAGGCTGCTGATACATACAACCACCAGTAAAAATGGTCAACAAACTCAGTACTGTGGCACTACAAACGTGGGACGGGAACCTGGACATCCTGTCGGTTTCCTGCAAGAAAGGTCTAAATCCTGACTCTGACAGCAAACGTCCGACTCAGAAGCGCGAAACGCTGTCCGGGCAAAACGCCCTGCGGCAACCAATCCACGGCCGCCAGCAGGCAGGTTCGAAGAACAGATCTCGACCTGCCATTTCTGCCATTCTCGCCCGCGGACCCGCAGACGTCGCCGGATGTTTAGCCAATCGGGCAAATCGTGTCCAGAGCGGTTTTTACGCGATCGATATTAAAATCTGAGGGTACTCTGTGCCTAATTGGCCCGATTTCAGCCTCAGTCGATTCCGAGATTGCGTTCAATGCTGTTTGCTTTTTCCGACATCAGGTACTTCTTGAACCATGGATCCGGGTCTCGTTCGCGAGTTTGATCGCCACGACCTTCGTCTCCCACGAAATCCCATTCTCCCTCATCACTACTCGCGTCAGTATCCCAATCGGTTGGATTGGGTGTAAACATCCGGGTCATCCGCCGCATTGCGCTGCTTGGCTTCTCCACCATATTGCATCCAGAACCTACGGACGCCAGCAGAACGATCACCATCAGAGTCAGTCGAGTACGAATCATTAGAATTCCCCGGACAAAATCACCGATGGAACGATGACGAAAGCGACAACAACAACCAGAATTCCCGTAAGGCTGAAAAACAACCCCGCTGCTGACGGTCGATAGTGTATTTCCCAACCCCGTTGCGCCCAGAGAGCTTTATGCAACCACTTGATATACTCGTGGTATCACCTCACCCCGATGATGCCGAAATCAGCGTAGGTGGCACGATTGCTGTATCGCTTCGGCAGAATCTGCGCGTCGGTGTTGTTGATTTGACGTCCGGTGAGCCCACTCCGCACGGTTCCCTTGCTGTGCGGCAGGCTGAATCGGAAAACGCCACAGAAATCCTTGGTCTGACCTGGCGAGCAAATCTCGACCTGCCAAATCGAAGCCTTTTGCCAAACCTTGATGCTCGCCGAAGGCTATCCGAGGTGTTTCGGCTCGTCAGACCCCAGATCATTCTGGCTCCATATTGGCAGGATGCTCATCCCGATCACGTCGCAGCCAGCAGCCTCGTGGACGACGCACGATTCTGGTCCAAATTGAGTCGCTCAGATATGTCGGGCGATCCATTTTGGCCTCCCATGTTGCTGCATTACTTCAGCATCCATCTGCGAATTCATCCAACAGCATCGCTTGTGCTTGATATCTCGTCCGAGATCGAAACCAAAATGAATGCCGTCTGCGCCTATAAGAGCCAGTTGATCATTGGTCGATCAGAGATTTTTCCCACGGCGATTGATGACATTCGCGACCGGGCAAGGTTCTGGGGCTGGTCTATCGGAAAAGCTTACGGTGAACCCTTTGTGAATCGAGAGTCCATCGGGATCAATTCGCTGCAATCACTGATCCGGTAGAACAAAGGGCATTGGGCAGGACAACGGGCCGTTCCGGGAGCGGTGGCCAACCAAGCTCGGAAATGAGGCGGACTGAGGTTTATTGACCGAACTATCTATCGACGTCCGGGCCGTTGAGAAGACTGCCTTGGTTGATCGTCGATCACGTCCACGTCATCAATAACCTCGACATCTTCGATGACATCGACACCTTCTATCACTTCAATGACATCTACCACTTCAACGTCGTCGAGGATCTCAACATCTTCAATGACTTCAACATCCTCAATGATCTCGGCGTCGACGATTTCAGGTGGACGCTTGGCATTACGACCATCGGGGGTCCCTGAAGGGAGAGCACTGCTTTGACGCAACGCTGGTGGCGATGCGATCCTGGCCACTGGTGGATTCCGAGGCACAGGCTCAACCACTTCGATTTCCTCATCCTCCAGAACTTCAATGGTCTCGTCAAAGAAGACCGGCATCCCTTTTACTGCAATCGGCTTCGCTGACTTTGCAGCAGGCATCACGTTTTCCAGATACAGAAATTTGACGTCACCAATCATCACTTCAACGCCGTTCGTCAGCTTAACGTCTTTTTCGATACGCTGACCGGCAACGGTGACGCCATTCATGCTACCCAGGTCACGAATGTAATAATCCGCATCAACCTGCACTAAGGCACAATGCATTCGAGAGATCTTGGAACTGACGTCAAGCACAACATCGCACTCCGGGCTTCGCCCGATGAGCACGACGGCCCGGTCTATAGGGATCTGAGATCCCTGTGCTGTAGGATGCAGAATGGAAACCATTCATTAGTTCCGGATGGCCTGGAAGGCTCAGGAGTCACAACAACCCTTCACTAGATGGTCGGATTTTGTCGCTCCAAACCCAAGCCTGCCACTGAATTTGAACCCGATCGGGTGAAAAACATCAGATTGAAGCCGCTTCGCCGGAAAGAACATCCTCCGCAGTCAGTTATACTACCGGAAAACGGCTCCCACCTGAACTCTTGCTGTTTGGATGACTTGGGTGTTATTCTCTGGAAAGATCGTCTGATGAACCTGTTTGCCGCCGCCGAGCAACAGAACCGCGACAACGCAAGGCCCCTTGCCGCGCGCATGCGGCCGTCCGTTCTGTCGGAGTTTTCCGGGCAAGCGCACATCCTGGGCGACGGAAAGCTACTCCGGCGAATGTTGGAGGCCGACCGAATCGGATCCATGATTTTCTACGGCCCACCCGGCACAGGTAAGACAACGCTTGCTGAACTTATCGCCAAGCAGACTCGCCGCCATTTTGAGCGACTGAATGCTACGACGGCGGGCGTTCGAGAAGTTCGGGAGGTTCTGCAGGCAGCGACCGATCGCCTGGCAGCCGATGGAACTCAGACGGTTCTCTTTATTGACGAATTGCATCGCTTCAGTCGCAGTCAACAGGATATTCTTCTGCCCGACGTCGAAAGTGGCGGAATCTCGCTGATCGGGGCCACGACAGCAAACCCATTCTTCTCGCTCGTCGCTCCATTGATCAGTCGCAGCCAGGTTTTTGAATTCCGCGAATTAGATAAACCCGATTTGATCACGCTGATGCAGCGAGCATTGCATGATGATCGACGCGGGCTGGCAAGTCACAAGGTCAAAGTGGAATCTGACGCGATCGACTTCATTGCAACTCTTTCTGATGGCGACGGTCGCCGAGCGCTGACTGCCCTGGAAATTGCCGTTCTTTCAGTGGCTCGCACGACTAAACTGGTCGATCTGAGTGTGGCTGAAGAGTCCATGCAGAAGCGAGTGGTCCGCTTCGATCCTAACGGTGACGACCATTACGATGTCGCCAGCGCCTTTATCAAGAGCATTCGCGGCAGTGATCCGGACGCGGCGTTGTACTGGCTGGCTCGCATGCTGGAATCTGGCGAAGACCCTCGCTTTATCGCCAGACGCCTGGTCATTGCTGCTTCGGAAGACATCGGCAATGCCGATCCGATGGGCCTGCCAATCGCGACAGCCGCATTTCAGGCCACGGAGACAATCGGCATGCCGGAATGTCGTATCAATCTCGCACAGGCGACCACCTATCTGGCCTGTGCACCCAAGTCGAATGCATCGTACGTTGCCATTGACGCTGCTATCGCTGACGTGAAACAAAATACGCTCGTGCCGGTGCCGATGCACCTGCGAGACGGACACTATGCCGGTGCTTCAAAGCTGGGTCATGGTGTCGGTTATCAATATGCCCACGATGGGAAAGATGGCTGGGTAAGCCAGGACTACCTGGGAGTTGATCGGACTTACTATCAGCCAGTCGATCGAGGTAAAGAAGCCGAGTTTCTTTCACGACTGAAAGACCTTCGCAGTCGGCGTGAGGCACAAAACGGTCAATAGTATTCCGCCAGTCCTCTCTGAGATTCTCACGAATTGCATCATGACGTACCCTCCTTTTTTTCGCACGCTGCCAATTTGTTTCTGTGTCGTTGCTTTGTTCTGGGGCATTTTTGAGTTGGTCGCTTCTCCGTCAAGTATGACTGATGCAGACCTCGACCACCAGATCGTGCGAATGCTTCGTCGGCCGGACAATCCGTCGCGAATGATTGGGCCACTGGCTCTTGAAGAAGCCATGCGCGACTTCACGGCCCTGGGCGGGTATGCCATTCTGATCACAACGGTCATTGGGTTCTCTGTTTTTGCATTAATGGAGCTTGGACCACGTACGTTTCATTTCTTCTGGCTGACCGCAGTCGGCGGCTTTATGGCTGGCGTTTTGATGAAGCGGCTGATTCAACGAGAACGCCCAAGCGTCGTTCCACACTTGTCGCATGTCGCTGGCAGCACCAGTTTTCCAAGCTCGCATGCGATGATGTCGGTCGTTGTGTTTATCACGATCGGATTTCTGCTGGCACAGCGAACACACAATCGGCACCTGCATCGTCTGCTGGTCGGACTTCCATTTGCGATTGCTGGAGTCGTGGGCATCAGCCGAGTCTGCATGGGTGTCCATTACCCATCGGATGTGCTCGGCGGCTGGACAGGCGGGCTTGCCTGGACTTGGTGCGCATTCCTAATTCGAGGACGGCTGTCTCGCGGCTTCAAAGAATCTTCAAAAAACAACACTTGACGAACGCTCGCCCGCGAACGGTCAGTCCATTACTGAGTTGTCGATATGGACAGTGGAACTTCAGTTAAAGCCGATCCGTTTTCCGTGAACCGTTGCGTCAACATCAGATGTAACATTCTTTCCTGAATAGCTCTTTCCTTCCTTTGAGAGTTTCACGCGATCGATTTGAAAGCCATTTGGTGTTTTTGGTGCGTCCCAGTGAAACGCCATCGCCGACTTGTTCAAATTCCCAGTCGAGTTCCCTCTGACTGAAGACGTTCCTTCGAACTCTGCTGACAGATTCGAATGGAGCTTGACAACTCCTTTAGATGTAACTTGCCGCCGACTGTTTCGGACTTCGTGCTCAAATGACATCAACAGTTGTGAGTCTTTGTGAAACCGGGACCTCTTGCGTTCGGTTTCGGTAGCATTGGCGTCATCCCCTGCTTTGGTGTGTTCCATGTTTGCCGTCTCCAAGCAGAAGAGCGCCTGTCCCCACGAGTGATCGCTGAAATTCGTTCGCTGCCGATATTGAGTCGATCAAATGCACGTTGGGGTTAATGCCTGTTCTGCCTGAATCAGTAGATCTGCAATCGAATTTGGAATTGTCATGGTTATCTCGCAGAATCGCTTTCAATAGACCCGACTACCAGAATCGTTTATCTGGGCCGTTGTGGCGGCAAGCCTTTTATCAAGATGTCAGGACGGGAAGACTTCGGGCGGACCACTATCACTACGGCAGTCGCGGCAGTCCGAGCTGATCAAGAAACGTGTTGTGCTTTTCTTTGGCGGCATTGATGGCCTTTTCGATGTCGACCAGTTCTGCGTGCGTATCTTCCAGAACAATCTCCTCCTCACCGATGGCAGTGCTGATGTAGCGGGAGATGTTGAGGTTGAAATCGTTCTTTTCGATTTCATCCATGCCGACGCAACGGGAATAGCGGGGCTCTTCTTTGCGGAATTGGTAGGTGTCGATGATTTTTTTGATGTGGTCCTGCGTCAGTTGGTTCTGGCGTTTGCCTTTGACGAAGT
>JANPHT010000042.1:0-3818 GCA_031424595.1 Planctomycetota bacterium | reverse complement strand
TGATTCCCGTCCAGACCCCGCGGACCAGAACTCCTTCATATACCCAACGTGGGATTCGCTGCCAGGAAGGCACTTCTTCTTGGGTTTCTTTGTCGGTAGACCAAACATAGAAGCGGCAGCGTTCCGAGATCAGCTCCCGGATTCCCGGCAAACACAGCACGTGAATTGCCGCGTGAGTCTCATTGTCATCACCTTCCAGGTATTGAATGACAGCCAATTGTCCGTTGTGGTCATACAGATCGCCGGACTGTGCAAGGACGGTGATCACCTGGTCATTGACGCATTTCTCGTCGAGTACCAGTTCCACGGCGTTAGCGGGAATTTCTTCCGTGATGACATCGATTTCACCATCTTCATTACGTGTAACCTCGGTTGGTTCACCCACACGAACGTACTTTCGCTGTGGGCGAATCCACCCATTCGATTCGGCCATGTAGAACAGCGTCCCAAGCCCGACGCCACCATTGCCGCGATGGAACGTTGTCCATTTTGAACGGCATTCGTCGGCATCAAAGTCCTTGGAACCGGCAGACCATTCAATCCAAAGATCGAGCAAATTGTCACTGGAAGAATGGAGTGCCTGCCCGATCTTGACCCAGTCGTCATATCCACAATCCGGATGCAGGCACCCAAGTGCATCTCGTGCCAGTGCTTCGTCGCGGTCACTGGTTGAACCAGCGGCCATGTACTTCTGAGGTTTTGAAGGCGGCTCGGGCTGTTCGGGAAACGTTGGAATCAGAGCTGGGTCGTCGCCGCTGAGACTTAACAACAATTGAACCGAATCTTCCTGCGTCAACCAATCATTCTCACCATAGAACCGCGACCAATGTGGGCGTTTATGGTGACGTCCAAACACTCTCAGATAATTCCCACACCCTTTCTCGGTGTTCTTTACCGATGGTGATTTGGGGAAGGACTCAATCTTTTCGAGTCCATGCGATTTGAAATCACGAACAAGCCACTTCGCAAATCTGTGAGCCGTCTTTGCCAGAATCGGTCTATTGAAGAACACCCAAGTGTGGATGCTGCCCTTGCCGTCCGAGTCCTCAATGATCGCACGAAACCTCAGGGCCTGAAGTCGCTCACGAAGGACAAGAGCGTAGTTCAGATTGATGTTTGTTGCGGTATCGGTGTTATGGTTGTCGGCGTCGATTGCAATCCAGAGACATTCATCATCCGGGCTGATCGAGCCAAGTCCGATGGTTCGGCGTCCATGGAAGTGTTGCCGCAAAACGGTGTCTGAAAGTTCCTCGAATCCCCATTGAGCACCGCCACGCGGACTATAGATTCCAAATCGATCAGTCTTGATGTCCAAACGTGTGCGAGTCAATTCCGCCAGTTCGCAGAACTGCGATTGCCACGCAGTAAAACAGTCATTTTGGACGGCTGTACTCATCGCTGAACTTCCCAGTCATCTGAATGGAACTGTTGCATCCCATGGCTCACGTCAAATCGGAAACACTGGCTGCTTGCCCGCTGGAAGCCCGGAACAATTCATCCGCCTGTCGCACGACGGCAAACGCCGCATGACCGAACTCGCGTTGCAGCAGGCCAGTGAACAATTTGTTCAGGTCCTGTCCGACATCAGTACCGCTATCGATAACCAGTCCCCTGCCATCCGCCTGAAACTCATAGAAGGCTTCCAACTGCACGTGTGCCTCTCCGTGCAGGGATTCGCAGGACCATAAGGCCAGAATCAAACTCGACTCGACGGCAGTCAGCGGAACCGTTTGTTTAAACACATACCGATGCGACGACATTTGTGAATCCTCAATAGCCACGGACAAGACAGTGCCCACTCCTTACTTACCCACGCTGCGACGAACCTCACGGAAGATTTTCAAAGAATCTCAGGATGGCGGCTGCTGCTCCGCTTTGTCCCCCGGTTTCAACCCTCGGAATGGAGTCCGGAGCTTCTTCAAGCGGTCGTACAAGGTGGAGAGCGGAAGATTGGTGCGGCTAGAAACTTCGCGGACTGAAAAGATGCGGAGCATGTCTGTCATCATGCGAGCGTCGAGGTTGAGTTGGTCCTGCAGAGATGCGATATCCATCCGCATGTCCCCATCCGCCGGAGAGGTCTCGATCCCTCGATGTCTCAGCCGGGCGTCCTCCGCGAAGTCCTGTTTGCGTTCCGCATCAGAAACCAGATCGCTGTACGGCGTAGGTTTGGGCAACTTCCGCAGCCGACGATAGTGTGTCCTGGCTCGGTTTTCCGTCACCGTGGTCACGAATGCTTCCCAAGTGCCTCGGGCCGGGTCGAACTTCGAGGCCCGGGTTACCAATTCGAGACGGATCTGCTGCTCGAGGTCCTCGCCGTCATCACGGCTGAGCTTTAAAGACCGGCAGATCCTGGACACCTTAGTGCGGATCAATTGCCCGGCGAATCCCTGGAACAATTCTTCGCCCAGCGCCTCCGGCTCCCATTTCCCATCCTCTTGACTGTTCATCAGCATCATCCCTTTCGTTGTGAGTCCGCGACCATTGCGGGTTCACAAAACTAAGGGTTGCAGGACGAACTGTTCCGGTTGCAGGGACGGGTCAAAGGACTGCGTTCGGTGCGACTCTGCTGGTCGCAAAAGTCAGAGAGTCAATGACTTACATCGATTCGAACAATCTCGGAAATTCTCCACATAGGCTGCAACCTGGAGCCAAAAACATCGGTTGCAGCTGCAACTGAAATAGTTGCAACGAGGGGTCTACATGTGTTCTTTTCGCTTGAACTCAAGACGGCCGAAATCGTTCTGCATGGCGAAGCCAATCTCAACGGCGGCGATCCATGTTTCGTCAAAGAGTGGCAGTGGGTCTGGAATACTTGCCTTGTCAAACTTGCCCACGTTACCGAGCGCCACCCGGATGGAATTTCGGGCTCGACTAATACCTTCCTTAATAGAATCGCGGCGGCGTAATTCACTCAAGAGCGGCTGCCTTTCTCCGAGCCACGCGATCGTCGCCGGACGATCAAGCCGTCCGCCATGCTCCGCGAGCAACAGCATGAGTTCACTTGGCATCCCACCCTGAAATGTAACCTGGCCTGGCTTTTCCCAGCGGCCGTCATCTTTATGGAACATGTACCACTTGCCTGTCCCATCGTACCCGAATGCCCAGTTAGTCAGAGTTGGTTTGCGTATCGCTCCGACTGACTCAATGGGCACTTGTGGTTCCACTTCCCCGACGGCGACCGGGGGCGTCCCGTAAATTGCATGAGCCTCATCCACGGAGTAAGGACCGTGCTTGCGAAGAAACAGCCTGACCAAAGCAAATTCTTCAGACACAGTGGTTTGCAGCCATCCGGCCTCGGGAAGTTGGGGCAAAATGTCTTTCCTGAACCTGTGCAGCGCCGGATCATATACGTGTGGATCCAGTTGCCAGCTCTTCTCCAGCCGCAACAGGCGGAACCAGTGGTCGGATGCAACATCATGGTAATCGCGCGCGAGCTGCATTGCCGTGGATGCAGACAACTGTCCGTGCATTGGGAGCGGGCGACCTGCTCCGGCGCGACATTCCTCTGCCAAAGTTTGTATGGCATGCAGATGGTACTTCGTCACGGAATATTTGCGTTTCAGCTCACGAGCGTAATAGCAGATCGTCTGAATGTCGGTTGCATCCGGGGGATCAGATTCGTCTCGTCTGGCTTCAGTGCGGACTCTTGAAAGCATCTGATCATAGTGAACATTTGCTTCGCTGAGATCCTCGAGAAACCCTGCCAGAATTTCCAGGGTTACCGGCAAGTGATCAATCGCTTCACCTCGTGCTTTCAAATCCGTTCCGCTGATAACTCCAGACCTGACATCGATAAAAAGAGCTTCGACGGGATGTCG
>JANPHT010000041.1:0-8651 GCA_031424595.1 Planctomycetota bacterium | reverse complement strand
CGAGGTTTCGCGACGAGCAGCATTCGTTGTGCCGTCTTCCGAACTTGTACTCTAGCACAGTCGTATTCCAATCTCTTCCGTTCACGCAGCCTGAATCCGAATTGGGGTCGAACATTCGCTCCCGGCATTGGGGGCTGGCATGTATTGATGACCTCGGAACTGATCGTCCTGCGTGGTTAAGTGAGCTTTGAGTCTTTTAGGGATTGATCCGATTCTGATGACGGCGAAAGATTGTTGCTCTGTTGCCACAGGGAAACCCTTATACCAAAACCAGACCGGCAGCGCAGCACGGGCTATGTTTCGCCTGGACGCCATCGGGTTGAACAGCTATGTGGGCTGCTCAATGCAGAAGTCAGAAGGCGTCTTTTGGGAATTTAAAATGTCCAGCATGAAGACATCGCCAGCGGATTCCGTTCTGGATGAAATCCGTTCGACAATTGCCTCATTTGAATCACTTCGCACAGCCGGCGGAATTCATCGTGAAGCACTGCCGTCGACTGCAGCGTCGTCGCCGGCTCAGGCGAATCCGTATACTTCCCTGTTGGCATCGAACTCCGCCACAAAGTCAACAGCACCGATAAGCCACGCTCCGCTTGCACCGGCTTTCGAGCCGGATCAGGGTATGCCGGGCACACCGGAAAAAGCACAGCGAGTCGTCCCGGAATCAAAGATCTTCAATCAGGCACATTCCGACGACGATTTGAACGATGTGCCCGTTCGGAAGTCCTCGTCAGAATCCGACAATGAGGGAAGGTACGCGCGCAGTTCAGTCAAGTCGATGATGTCTGTGCGAGCCGTCGATAAGACGGCCAAGATCATGATTGTCGATGATGAACCGTTGAACGTAATGACGTTTCGGCAGCATCTGAAAATGGAAGGCTACGAAAAAATCGTCACGACCAGTGACGCGCGTGAAGCTCTGCATATGCTGCGAAGTGAGCGTCCGGACGTTTTGTTGCTCGACATCCGTATGCCGGAAATCAGTGGTCTGGACATCCTCAGAGTCGTTGGTCTGGACCCTGTGCTACAGCATATTCCGGTTTTGATTCTGACAGCGGCTTCCGATCCGGCGACACGGAAACAGGCCCTGGATCTTGGTGCGAGCGACTTTCTGCAGAAGCCGATTGATCCCAACGAATTGCTGCCTCGAGTACGCAATGCGGTGGTGATTAAGAAACACTACGATATGGCCTCCAGTGAAACCGCTCGTCTGGAACATCAGGTTGAACGACGCACGCGACAGTTGGAGGCGACTCGGCAGCAATTGATCCTGTGTCTGGCCCGCGCCGCGGAACATCGTGACAACGATACGGGAAATCACGTGATTCGAGTTGGTCGTTATACGGCGATCATCGCGCGCCAGATGGGGTACCCGGAAAATCGACTGGAGATGCTCGAGCAGGCCGCGCAGCTCCACGACGTCGGCAAGATTGGTATCCCGGACTCGATACTGTTCAAGCCCGGTAAGCTGGCCTATGACGAATATGATCTGATGAAAAAACACTGTGCGCTGGGACGACAGATCATCGAGCCGATCTCGGAAAAAGAATGGAACATTCTGAAGACTCATACCCGCATCGGCGAAAGCATGCTGCATGTACGCTCTTCTTCGCTGCTGATGCTGGCCGCACGAATCGCTCAGACGCATCACGAACGCTGGGATGGCAAGGGTTACCCGCTTGGCTTACTCGGTGAAGACATTCCGCTCGAAGGGCGAATTGTCGCTGTGGCCGACGTCTTCGATGCACTTTCCAGCAAACGTCCGTACAAGGAGCCCTTTCCACGACAAAAATGCTTCGACATTCTGCGAGAAGGTCGTGGAACGCAATTCGATCCGTCTGTTATTGATGCGTTCTTCGACTGCTCGGATGAAATTGTGGAGATTCAGCTGTTGCTGATGGATGAAGAAGACCGCATTCCAAAGGGCGAATGGGAGAACATTGCCCAGGCGGCGGTAGGTTCCTGAGCTCGTCAACGGCTTGATACTCGAAGTGCCGGAACCTCCGATCGATCGGTCACTGGCCGTGGTCAGCTTCAGCGTGTCGCAGAACTCTCAGAGCCGGGATCTATCGGCAATACCGCGGATAGATTGGCAAAATGGCGGATTCGTCAGCTACTTCCTGGGGACATTTGGGCTGTCTGGCAGGTTTCCTGAAGGTTGATGTGAAAAACGCTGGCTTTTTTTGTGCATTTCTGGCAAAAAACGCGGTGAAGAATTGTGATGCGATCCAGGAACACACGTTTCCATCGATCTGCGTCGCAAGCAATTGACCGAACTCAGGTCTTTGTGTGTGTTCGATCTGTACTTTCCGGAGGTAGTCATTAAACGATCTCGTCCAGCAGCAGCTCCCCCACAGAGCAATTTACCGCGCATGAATGAGCGGATTCGCATTTCTCCAATTCGAGTAGTGAGTGCGACAGGGGAAATGCTAGGTGAAATGGAAACTGCAATTGCCCTGCGGATGGCCCAGGATGAAGGTTTGGACCTTGTTGAGGTAAGCCCGGAGGCGCGTCCTCCCGTTTGTCGTATCATGAATTATGGGAAGGTAATTTATGAGCGACAAAAAAAATCCAGTGGTCCGAAACAACATAAAACTCAGCTGAAACAGTTGCGACTGCGTGCCAAAACCGGTCAAAACGACATTGATGTCAAGATCCGTCAGGCTCGCGACTTCCTGTCACGCCGTGACAAAGTGAAAATCAACGTCATGTTCAAGGGGCGTGAAAACGCTCACCATGAACGTGGTATGGAAATGCTTCAGGAAGTGGTCAAGAAGCTGGAAGACATCGCAACCGTGGAACAGGCTCCACGAATGGAGAGTGGCAAGATGATGTCCGTCATGCTGACCCCCATCAAGCACTAACGTCTTCTATGGAAGTTCCAAAGCAAGGCTGCAGGAGCCTTCAATCTCCGAGAGGGCACGTGAATAACGTGCCCTCTGTCGTTCGTTGAACGGGAAAAAGAAACTCATGAAACGATTCATGCTTCTGTCAGCCGTCTGTTTCACACTTTGCAGTTGCGCGGAAGGGCCTGAGTCTTTTACTGCCGGCTCTGCTGCAAACAGTGTCATTCAGCCAGATTCCGTGACGGCTGTGGCCCCGATAATGAGACAAGAATCCAAGGAAGCACCAATGCCCTCCGAACCATCTCCGACTGAATACAACGCTCTGACGGACTTCGAGAAGTACGTGATTCTGGAGAAAGGCACTGAGCGGGCATTCGTTGGTGAATACACAGATCTGAAAGATCCTGGCACTTACATTTGCCGCCGCTGCAATGCTCCACTTTACAAGTCGGAAGACAAGTTCAGCAGCCACTGTGGCTGGCCGAGTTTCGATGACAAGATTGCGGGAGCCGTCGAAGAAACAACCGATTCTGACGGAGATCGCACCGAGATTACCTGCAAGACATGTGGAGGCCATCTTGGGCATGTGTTTGTCGGTGAGGGGTTCACGGACAAGAACTCTCGCCACTGCGTGAACTCCATTTCCATGAAGTTTGTGCCAGAAGGTCAGAAACTTCCACCTGTTATCAAATCGTCGTCAGGGAATTCAGAAGCCACAACGCCCAGCAAGCCAGCAGAATAACAGCGCCAGATGAGCCTGAAACTGCATTCTCAATGCTGAACAACTTTTCGCAGCACCGTCAGGCCGGCAACACAAAGGATTGCGTTTGGGACCCACACGGCCCACCACGGTTCAAGAGTGCCAATCTTGGCCAGATTGACTGTCAGAAACATGACGGGATAATAGATGATCAGAATTGGCAGGAAGCAGATGATGAACGTGGTGATGAACTGCCGTCGCGCCTGAAGCATGGCAAAGGGACCGCCAACCAGCGTAAAAAAGAAACAGCTCGCCGCCATGGAGAAACGACTATGGATTTCCGTTCGGAATCTGCGTTCGTCTGAAAGGGCTCTCTTTTGTTCGGCTGAGATCGCCGTTATGGAATCACCCGCCAACTGATCAAACTGTCCGGTCACCAACAACATTGCCGCTTCCTGATTGAAACGCTGGGCCTGTTGTTTCTGCTCGATCTGACTTGTGACGATTCCCTCTTTCAGTGCCGTCAGTGTCATGTGACGTGCTTTGACCTTCCCAATCTCCAGCGGCATGGGAAACGAAAGCTGCATGTCTTCCATTTCACCATTCACATCTGATCCCGGCTGGCTGCCGTTCCATCGCTTCAGCTGAAGCTTGATCTCATGGTGTTCGAGGTCAAACTTGATGCGAGCTGTTTCGGCTCTGACAGTGTACTGCTGATGATTCTCCAGACGATACTTGAACGTCGCATCGATCAGCGTTCGATTCCTGACATCATGGACCGTAATTGAGTATCCCTGGCTGGGATCGCTGTAGAGATGCTGACTGGCCAGAACTTCCAGAAAAATATCTTCGATCGCCTGAGTGACAATTTGCTCAATGTTGGTGACGGCCCAGGGAATAGCAAAGTTCGTTAATCCAAAAGCGCCGATTGCCAGGGTGGAAGCGAGAAGAAACGCTGGTGCCAGCAATTGAGTCGCGCTGACGCCTGCGGCCTTGGCGGCAATTACTTCCAGGTCTCCGGAGATTCGGCCATAGACCACGCAAACAGACAGCAGCAAAGTCGCCGGGATAGTAAAAGGCAGCATGCTCGGAACCACGAACGGCATGATCTGGAGCACTTGGACCACGCCCAGACCGCGTTCGGTCGCTTCTCGAAACAAGCCGAGGAAAACCAGCATGACAGTCAGAACCACAACCAGCAGGCTGAAGACTCGGAGCAGCTCACCAAAAATGTATCGCTGCAAAAGCTTCACAAATTGCCCCTCCTGGTTTTATTGGGGACCAGACAGGACTGTCGCGGGACGTGCAACTTCGAGACGCAAATTGCGATCAAAAAACACGGAGCGTTACTTCCTGGAATTGTCATGATTATTTCGCAGTCACCCAATAACTCTTCCACGCGTCTCCGTTCGTCCTTGACAAGAATACGTGTCGAAGCGTGGTAAGCCTATTCCAGCAGCCAGAATGCGGCAATGTCAGTGTTAATACCACGCAGTTTTTGCAGTGACGCCAGCCCGATTTTGCCAGTCATTGGACGCATTACTCAGATTCCTGCCCAAAACGCGAGCACGTCATTCCGGCGGAACCAGGTAATGAGCCATGAACCGCCTGTTTTCGACGTGTGTCGAAGCAGAGACCCGGACTTCACCAGTTGACCGGTCTCCTCAAGTCAGGTCCAATTCGCGACGATGGACTGAAAAATAAAGCTTTTGTCGATCGGAACGCCTTTTAATGCCTCGTCAGCTCCTGGTTACGGCTGCTTTGCCCTACGCGAACGGCCACATTCACATCGGCCACCTTGTGGAATACATCCAGACCGACATCTGGGTGCGATTTCAGAAATTGCGAGGCCACAAATGCGTTTTTGTTTGCGCGGATGATACTCATGGCACTGCGATCATGATCCGAGCTCGCCGTGAGGGGCGGTCTGAAGAGGCTGTGATTGCCGATATGCGAGAAGCCCACATTCGGGATTTTGCAGGATTTCAGATCGAGTTTGATAACTACGGCAGCACCAATAGTCCGGAGAATCGGGAGCTATGCCATGAATTCTGGGCTGCTGTGACCAAGGCTGGGCTTGTGGTGCAACGGGATGTCGATCAGTTTTTTGATCCTGTGGAAGGCACTTTCCTGGCCGATCGGTTCGTGAAAGGCAAGTGCCCGAAATGCGGCGCGGCGGACCAGTATGGTGATTCGTGCGATAAATGCATGGAGACGTATTCGCCGATTGACTTGAAGGATCCTTACAGTTCACTTTCCGGAGCAACTCCGGAAATGAGATCGGCGCCACACAAGTTTGTGCAGCTGCGACAGGAGCAGGACTTTCTCAAGTCCTGGGTGACGGCGGATCATCACCTTCAACCTGAAATCGCGAATTACGTGTCCGCTCAATTCCTGTCGGATGAACTCCGGGATTGGGACGTTTCACGACCACCGAAGTACTTTGGCTTTGAGATTCCCGACTTCCCAGGTCATTCGTGGTACGTATGGTTCGATGCGCCGATCGGGTACCTCGCTTCTACCAGGCAGTGGTGCGAGCAGAATCAGTCGAACCTTGATGACTGGTGGAAAAACTCTGAATGCGAAGTGCACCACTTTATTGGGAAAGACATTACAAAATTTCATACATTATTTTGGCCTGTGGTTCTCAAAGCCGCGGGTTACAGTTTGCCCACGAAGATTCATATTCATGGCTTTCTTACGGTGGCTGGTGAGAAAATGTCGAAGTCCAAAGGCACGTTTGTCATGGGCTCGACATATATCAAGCATCTGCCGCCTGGTGCCTTGCGATACTACTATGCGAGCAAATTGGGCTCGGGCCTCGACGATATCGACTTGAATCTCGATGAATTCGTCGCCCGATTCAACAGCGATCTTGTTGGCAAAGTGGTCAACCTGGCCTCGCGATCGGCCGGATTCCTTGCCGGGCAAGCGTTGAGCGATGTCTACCCTGATGATGGCGGGCTGTTCGCGGCGGGTGCAGAGAAGGCTGAGCAGATCGCCTCCTGTTACGAAGACTGCAACTACGGAGCGGCGACTCGGGAGATCATGGCCCTGGCGGACAAGGCGAACAAGTTCGTCGATGATCGTCAGCCGTGGGTGATTCGCAAGGATCCGGCCAGGGCCGATGAACTTCGTGATGTGTGCTCAGTGACGCTCAATCTTTTCCGACAGATTGTGACGTACCTTGCACCCGTTCTGCCGGGGCTCGCCCAGCAGACTGCAGAACTCCTGAACCGACCTATTTCACGCTGGTCGGATGCTCAGACTCCGCTGACGGGAACACTCGTCAGTCCATTTACTCACTTAATGAAACGTATAGAAACGAAACAGGTTGAAGCGATGATCGAAGAAAGCAAAGAAGCGATGGCCGCCGAACAAGGCGCAGCGCCAGCGATTCCGGAAGTACCAGCAGTCAATTTTCATCCGGCTGACGTCTGGAAGGATGCCGGGGCCGCGTTGGCAAACGAAGCGTTGGCGGCTGAATGCACGATTGATGACTTCGTCAAAATCGATCTGCGAGTGGCTCGAGTCATTGAAGCGAAGCATGTTGAGAGTGCGAACAAACTGCTGCAGTTGACGCTGTCGCTTGGCGGTGGAGAAACTCGCAATGTTTTCGCGGGTATCAAGGCGGCCTATAAGCCGGAAGACCTTGTCGGCCGACTAGTCATCTGTGTGGCGAATCTGAAGCCACGTCAGATGAAATTCGGACTCAGCCAGGGCATGGTGTGTGCAAGCGGCAGTGGTGGAGCTGAAGTTTTTCTGCTTTCGCCGGATGCAGGGTCCGTACCAGGACAGCGAGTGCATTAAGAGTCTGGAGAATCGGCTCTGGCTGCGTGGTTGCCAAATTGATTGGTTGACTGGTTGCCGGCTGGGACAGCCGTCGTCGAACAAAACAGGCGTCGTCGAACAAAACAGGCGTCACGAGAGATTCGAGACGCCTGTTTGCTATCCTACTTGCGAGGTGTCAGTTCGATGGAATCAGTCTCTTGCAGAGTCACACCATCTTCTCCGACGGTCAGTTCGGTTGCCTTCAATTCGGCGTTTGGCGACACGAGCATCAATTGGGATGAAGAATCAACTGGCTTTGCTGTCGATGCCGCATTGTCTGAGTCTGGAGAATTCCCGTGAATCTGAAACGCCAGCAGCAGTGTCATCGCCAGAACGGAGATCGCGCTGGCCACAACCAATCGGCGGCCGCGAGGGGCGGTTGAAATGGAATCGGAATGTGTGATGACACTGACAGTCGGCATTGCCTGACGCGTTGTCGTCGGGCGATGGAATGGCTGGTTCAATCCCAAGGGCGTCTCCAGAACAAAGAAGTCCCGAAGCAATCCGTCCATCTGTTCGTCGGAAGGAAGTTTTCCTGATTGTCCGTATGATGAATCATTCATATTCAAACCCCTGTTCCGCCAAAACTTCGGCCAGACGGCGTCGTGCCCTCGAAAGCCTCATATCAATTGCCGCAGCACTGCAATCCATGACGGTTGCCATTTGAGCTGCCGACCAGTCCATCGAATACTTCATGACCAGAACTTTGCGGTCGTCTTCGTTCATTTCCTGCAAGGCTTTTCGAAGTTGCCCCTGACGCTCTGAGAGTTTCAGAATGTCCTCGGCAGATTCCTGCCGACCAGCAAAATCATCAAGCCCCGGCAAAAGTCCACAGGAATTGCTCCTCTTACGAGCCACATCCCGCAACCAATTCTGACCAACCCGCAGCAACCAGGCTCGCAAGTCGCGAACAGGTTCCCCGTGATAGTCATAGTACCGAAGAAATGCTTCCTGGACGGCGTCGTATGCCCGTTCAGCATCGCTGCACATCGCATAAAACAACGCCCACAGTTCGCGTGAGTGCTCTCGGTAGTACGTATCAATCATCTGATCCCTCTCGGGATCGTTCTGATTTCCAGAAGCCGGACTCGTCATGCAGACATCCTGCCAACGCAGCCAGCGACCACAAAACTGTGATCAGCCAGCAAGTCCAGGCCCCACATGGGCTAGGACGGACCAAGAAAGAAGTTCTAACATCGTAACGCTCGAAACGAGAAGAAACGGGACCTCCTGCCTGAAGCCCCAGCAAAAAACCCGCCAATCAGGTGGTTTTT
>JANPHT010000040.1:0-3972 GCA_031424595.1 Planctomycetota bacterium | reverse complement strand
GATGCCTTCATTGGACAACTGGATGCGTCCTTGTCTGAGGAAGTCGACCGGTTTTCTCGGCAGTTCGTGGAGCTGCTGGAACGTATGGTGGATCTGGAGTTATTTGGTCTTGTCGAATGGCTGCCAAAACAATGTTGCCGCTATCACTTCTTTCGCAGGGTTGTGATTCAGGGACCAGAAGTCAGGACTCAGTCCACCAACGAGACGTTCGTCGACGATTCCGAGGAGAGTTCCCCACCGCGAATCATCGGCAACCGCAGGACAACGTCCACTCGAACCGTTAAACATGAGATCCGATTCGCCCGGCATCAGCATGAACTTATCAATGCTGTCCGCACCAGCATTGGCAACAGTACGGTGATCATGCCGCCGCCGATTGTGCGATTGGTGGATTCTATCCCGAGCTGGCTTTATCCGTTTTTCGAAGTAATTGACGGTCAGATCGTGCGGGAGCTGATCATCGAACGAGATGTCTCCGTCGAAGACTGGACACAGGTCGACGTGCGGGACGAACCGATCATCGATATCGATCCTGGGATTGTCATTGGGCCGTATGTCCTGAGCGGCTGGGGATCCATGGAGATCCGGAAGGAGCAAGAACGGCGACAGACCGCTCAGCAACAAGCGACAGAGATAGTTGACGCTCGCATCGCTCCATTACTGTCCGTGGGCGCAATTGGACTCAGCGGTATCGCTCTCTGGTTCCAGTATCTCGCTTCCGCAGGCCATGGCAACTGGTTGTTTGTGGTGCTGACCACCGTGACGGCGGTCGGCGCGGCCTGGCAGGCATTTCTGAGTCATGCCACTCGCTATCGTTTTGCCGCACCCGTGCATTTCGCACTTTGCATGGCCATCTGTACGGCAATGGGGCTGATGATCGCCGAATGGATTGTCGCTCGAATCTTCTATTCGATGTCGTGGATAACCCCGGTCGTTCTGGGGGCCACCTCGTTCCTCGTTTTCCAAATTGGTCGACTGTTTCGATAGCGTGTCACTAACGAACACTGGCCATCGTCTCTCACAGGATTTCTGTCATGAGTTCAGGCTCTCCTTCCACACTGCGTCCCCGATTTCTCCTGACGCCTGCGCTCAAGACCACGCTCCTTGCATGGGGCGTCTTAATGATCGGCGCGTTTGTCCTGTATTCAATCAACAGCTCGAAGACCGAGGCTCTTCGCGATGAGGAAGATGAGACTCGCAAAAGTCTGGCTGACCTTCACAGTGATCAAAAATTGGGCAATCCTGAAATACAAAAAGCCATCACTGACATCCGCCACGAATCTCGTTCGCTTACCGAGCGAATCAATCAACTCGAATCCGCATTGGGTGCGGACAGCGTCGGCAGCATCGAACGCGATCTGACGAAGTCCGAACTGGCGGTGCAAAGAGCCAACGCTGCGAAACATGAGTCGATGGCGAACGCTGTTGTTTGTGACCTGGGTAAACTCAAGAGCCTGCAGGTCGAATGGGCCACTCTGGAAGCGGCCTTGCTGAATGGACCGGCGGGTAATCGCGTGGCCGGAAGCGCCCAGCATCTGCTACGAGTCGTTGACATCCTGCAGCAAGTCAGACCCACGGCGGAGCAGATCGTGGAATGGGAAAGTCAGCTCAATCCACTCATGGAGCCGTTTGCCGAGGCTGCATCGGAAGCTACCCCGGTAGTCATCACAGAAGAACATGCACAACTTCTGAGTGACCTGGGTAAGGAACTCAAGGCGCAGGCGGCGGAATTCCAACGTCAGAAGTTGTTGCTCGAATCCATCCAGCGAGAAACCTCGGGGTTGGCTCCCGATAAGCTGAAGCTAGCCGATGCCATTGCGCAGCACCGCGTTCAACGAGAGCGTGCAGAAGCCGATGGCCTGGTTCAGGTCAGGGAAACAGCAAGGGCGGAAGCTGAGAAAGCCGGGGCTGATCGAATTGCGAAGGCCGAACAGGAGCTGACTAAGGCCAAACTCAAACAGGCAGAGCAGAAAATCGCAGCCGAGAAGGAGCAGTTGGCTGAAGAGGCACGCGTCGCTGAGATGCAGCATAAGGCAACGCTGGCTGGTTTAACGGAAGAGGCCAATCGAGTGGCAGATGGTCTCCGGTGGGCTCAGTTGGAGCGTGAAATGCAGCGGGACATGAATGAAATCAAGGGGCTGTTGAAGGCCTTCACTTCGCCCGGTTTTGCGTATCGACCTGACGACACCAAGGGCCCCGTTTCGTACTCATTGATCAAGAGTTCCGGCGGACTGGAACCCACACGCAGAGGGCTCGGCAGCCTGTTCTTCATCGCCGCCGGAAACACTGACCGCGACCGCGGTGGGCTGCCGGAAGGAGTCGGTGGCCACATTGGCAGCGATACCCCAATTGCACCCATAGAACGGGCTCAGCAGCTACTGGTCAAGTATGGGGAACTGATGGTCCGCAAGGGGATGCTGGCCCCGTGACGACCGGCTCTGTGGCACGGACTATTGGCCGTCGTTTTCAGCAGAAAACGACTATGCAAAAGTGGCACACACACTGGCGTACAGACCTACCCACATGATCGCCAGTGTGTAAGCAAGCAAGAATGTGTGGCCGCATCAGGTTAAGTGCATTTTTGGCAACAAGTGTCAGATATCCGTATGCGGTAATTCTTTGCCTGACAGTTCCACTGTTTCGGATGTTCAACAGGAAGCGATCAATCAACCATGCCAGAGCCCGCCGAACATATTGAGGATCCAACCCGAACGGTGCTGATCAACGGCAGAAGCCGGGCCTATCTGGAGTGCCGTCGCATCCGTCGCCGAGACTACTTTCTGCTGGAACGAATTGGCAGTCCGTTTCGAGAATCGTATCTCGCCTTTGACCGCCTTGCCGGGCCGGGTGGCAGCTTCTTCATGGTCCAGTCACTGCCCGCTGGCGACGCGGCCCGGCAGCTTCTCAGAGTGCTGAGTCGACTCAAAAACGACAACCTTCCCCGAGCGGTCGAGTGGCAGGAAAATCGTCATCAGATTGACGTCGCGTTGACATGGACAGAAGGCATCAGTCTGGCCGACTATCTGCAGAACATTCGCGAGGGCCGCAGGCCTCCCATCGAGCCCGCTCAGGCCGTTCGACTGGTCAATGGGCTCGCCCATGCTGTCTGTCATCTGCATCGGCATCTGCAGGTCGCTCACGGCGATATCCAGCCCGCCAATGTCATCGTCACATCGCACCCCAGCCGCCTGCAACTCATCGATTTCGGGAGTGCCTGGACCATCGACCGGACCACTCGCCGCATAGAAGGCGACGGGCATCATCGCTGCTACGCCGCACCGGAAACGCAGGCCGCAGTTACCCCGGTCACTCTGGCTGGTGATCAATTCTCTGTGTCGGTTGTGTTGTATGAACTGCTCACACTGCAACTTCCCTACGGCGGCCTCGGCGGCAAAGCCGGGCGCCCCGAGTTCATTGCACGAGCCGCCGATACCCTGGTCGCCCCCAGCCAGAATTCCGCCAGTTGCAAACAGTTACCCCGGTCACTCCGCGACCGACTCGACGCCCTTGTCCTGCGTGGTCTGGCCCTGAAACCAAACGATCGCTACCCGGATCACAACATCTGGCTGAACCACTGGAGAGAACTTTTCGCCTTGTTCCAAATTACTCCGGAACTCACACCGATTGAGAACATTTTGACCAGGGTCATTGGCTGGTTCGTGAAACCTGATTCCGATCGGAAGCACACTGGAGGCTGTTGATTGAATCGCCCCCGATTCAAGCCCATCAGAAAATCTATCCCAACTCGCTGATCTCGAACCGCATCAGGATCAACGTTACACACTCTTACTCCAAGTTAGAACAGACAGATCGAATATGGTAAACGAGTATGTCCCGGAGACACGGTCTTCCAGTTCTGTCGGAAAACAGAACTGCTGGAGAACATCCGTTCGACGCGTCGGTCGATGTGATTGCGCCAAGCAAGCTTGGGAAAGGGGGATGAAATGTAGAATGCAAATCTGAAACCTTTCG
>JANPHT010000039.1:0-18593 GCA_031424595.1 Planctomycetota bacterium | reverse complement strand
GGCGCAATCTGATCGAAGTACTTCAACCCGGTGATGTCCTTCTCGGCCAGCTTCGGCTTTTCGCTGAGCGTTGATTTTTTGTTGCCAACGCCTTCCATAGGTGAAGATTGGCAATTTCAAGGAAGGCGCGCAATACCGCATGCAAAGTTTTCCCGGATTTCACCGCAACCACATCAAACGCCGTGCCGAACAGTATTGCACCTGACCCGTTTGATTTGTCCGCTTGTCCGCTCTGACTCCGGCCTGTGAGTTGTTCAGTGACGCCGAAACAAAGCGTCTGCTCGTATTTCCACGATGACTTTCAGTACAATGTTCACCTTTGAGACTCGCTGAATTCCTACGAATCGACGGATATCGTCATTTCTGATTCGTCAAGGGTTACTGTCATCAGAGTTGTTAGCAGGACTCATACTGCATCGTGACTCTCATTCAATGGTCTGCTCACCGCGCTGCCATGTTTTAGGCCTCATCACTCAGGAACTTCGAGACAAAAATGGCAACCAATTCTTGCATCATCGCAGGCCTGATTTTGGCGGGAGCGTTCGCATCTCCTATTTGTGTGGCCCAGAATGCCGTCCATTCCGATCCGCAAGACCATGTCTGGCTGGCAAACGATAAAGTGCGAGTCGGTCTGAAGAAATCATCTGGCGGAGCGATCTTCTGGGTCAGTCCTGCAGATTCCAACAAGAGCTTAATCAACAGCTATGACCGCGGTCGTCTGATTCAGCAGTCGTGGTATGGCAAACCAGATGGATCTCTCTGGAATACGAAACCCTGGCGATGGAACCCGGTTCAGGGTGGCGATTGGCAGGGAAAGTCGGCCACGATCCTCGAACAGAAGAATGAAGCAACGACTTCCTGGTTGAGAACTCAGCCGATTCACTGGGCTACCGGAGACGTTTTGCAAGACTGCGTCATGGAGCAAACCATCTCACTCGACGCAGAGCTGATCCACATTCGCTATCGATTCATCTACTCCGGCACCGAAGCACATCCGGCACAACATCAGGAACTTCCGGCTTTCTTTGTAGAACCGGAGTTCGCAACACTGGTTCTGTACGAGGGAGGGCAACCGTGGACTGGCGGCGAACTCGCTCGCTCAAGCCCTGCATTTCCCAATGAATATAAGAAAACCACGGAACACTGGGCTGCGTATGTCAACGACATGGATCAAGGTATCGGTTGTTTTGTCCCCGTGGCCGACGAGTTAACATGCTACCGATTCGGTGCGGAGAAAAGAAATCCTGCAAGTTGTTCCTATTTTGCGCCAATTCGAACGCTGGCCATCACACCCGGCTTCAAGTGGGATTATGAAGTCTGGATTACAATGGGCAGTGTGGCAGAAATTCGCAAGCGGTTTCAGACAATCGCTCTTACAACGACCACGTCCAAACCAGGAACTCCATGACTAACCAGCGCTGGCTTAGTTGACAGGGTTTCGCAATTGTCGAACCATTGAAAATCTCCAAACAAAAACCGCTCCAATCAGGGATGCCGCAGTCGCACTGGCCAAAAACCATATCGGCAAATGAGCTTCATTCTTTACGGCAAGATCGAGCCCCAGTTGCTGAAGCAGTGGCTGCAAGTCTGTCAGCGACAACAGCACCCCATTGCTGACGGCGTGCATCGCGATGCCGGGAAACACGCTGCGGCTCCTGATTCGAATCCATCCCAAAACAAGCCCCAGCAGAAACGTCGCTGGAAATCGTTCCAGAGGATCGAGGATGACATGGAAGCCAGCAAACAGAAAAGTACTGACGAAAAGTGGCCCCTTCCATCCTTTGAAAATACCCAGCAGTGAATTCATCAGGTATCCGCGAAAGAAGAATTCTTCAGTCACTGCCGGAATCAATGCCAGGGTGATCAGACGCAGCAACAGAGGCGTTTGCGTCAATTTGAGTGCCATCTCCTGCAGCTTCGGATTGCTGAGCAGTTGGGTCCAGCCCGAAGCTCCTTTTCCAAACAACAAGGCTTCATAGGACAAAGCCCACAACGAGGAACCCAGCAGAATAGCACCGATCAATACCGCTGGATTGAAGCCGCGAATCGCAAACGCACTTACGAAGCGGACGCGATTCCAGATCGTCAGCAGAATTGGAAACATGGCGAAGAGTACGATCATAATGGCTCCTGACAGTACAAGTTGTCCGGCAAGATTATTTGCAGCCACAATTCGGCTTCGCAGGCCAGCCAGAACAATGAATGTCGGCACCAGGATTATCAAACTTCCGATTCCGGATTTCAGAGAGACACGGTCGACAAGTTCCGTGGGGCGCTTCCCGGGACTGCTGCCCGCCTGCCCGGCGAACAGAACGGTATCGCTTCCAAAGACTCGCGCAGCGAGTCGAAGTGCCAGAACCGTGTAGAACAACGTGGCGACCAACGTCAGAATGAACAAATGAGGAACTGCGATTCCCTGAAACAGTTCCTTACCGAGCAGTACGATGTTGACCAGCGGTATCAACGAAAGTCCAACCGTCAGTCGCACGCCGGGCATCAAGCTCAAAATCCCAGGTGCGAGGGAGACCAGCATCAAGGGAATCAGCCAGGCCTGTGCCTCTCTGAAGCTGCGAGCAAAACTTGTGATGCTTAACAGGACGGCAGAAAAGAATGAGGCGAAGACAATCAGCAACGCAAGAACCTGCAGAAACATTCCAACCGAAGCCCCGTCGCCGAGGATGACCCGGTCGAAGCCGGTGCCGTAGAGAGTCAGAATCATTGCTGTGAGATTGATCATGGCCGTCAGTACAGCCACCGCGAAGACGGCGACGAACTTGCCTGTCAACAAATCACGCCGCGGAACCGGAGCCGCAATCAGCATTTCCAGAGTACCTCGCTCCCGTTCGCCTGCCGTGAGATCAATCGCCGGATAGACGGCCCCGGTCATTGTCATCAGCACCAGCATCAGGGGCACAAAGGCACTTAATGGCGATTCCTTCGGGCCCGTGGATTCCACTGTGACTCGTGACACAAAAGGCATCGCGGCCCTGCCAACAGCGGCTCTGTCCAAAAGTGCTCGCACGGCCTCATCACGAAATTTCGCAACGCGTTGCTCCACTTCCGCCGCCGCCCTGGTACTGAAAGCATCACCCTGACGACTCAGGATCCGCAGTTCACCTGGCTGAAGAACGCCCGTGACTGGATTCCAGGAAGGCGGTAATTCGCGAATGGCAACATCTGCAGATGCATCACCCAGAATGCTCTCCAGATCCGTTCCAGCTGGCTGGACGTATCGTTCCAGGCGAATGACTTGTGCGTCCGTATTTACCGGAGAACGTCCGTTCATTATCTGACCGGTCACTCCTTTCAGAACATCCTCATCAGAGTCTTTGCTGGATTCTCCTTCGCCTGCTTCCACGGCAAAACTACCCACCGAGTCATCTGACTCCTTTCGCGGGGCGGCAAATAACTCCTGAAGTCCTGGGGGCAGGAGTTGATCAAAAATCACGATGGCCGCTGGTGCATTGGGGTCGATACGAGAGATTGCAAACCGTTGAACCACTGACCCCAGAAGCGGATACACGATTAAGGGCATCATGATCAGTGTCGCCAGAGTCCGGCGATCACGCAGAGATTCTCGTAGTTCCTTTCTTGCGAGTCGGGAGATACGACGCAGCCGGCCACGAAGTCCTTGTGGCGCCATCAAAATGGTCGTGGCCTTTCCCTGAGTTCCCGTCGTGTTTTCCTCTCTCATGGTTTCAGCGCCTTTCTTCAAATACTGAAACATCACGAGGTTTATTCGCATCGGCACGATCGATTCGCTGTTCGTTCGCCATCAAGTCCAGAAACATATCCGTCAGCGAATCCCGCCCAGTGTTTTCTCGCAGCGTGGACAAAGTGCCTTCCAGTTGCAATCTGCCCTGAAACATCAGGCCAAAGCGATCGCAAAGCCGTTGAGCTTCTTCCAGACGGTGAGTGCAGAAGATGACGGCTTTGCCGATCTCTTTCAGATGAGAGGTGAAGTCAAAAATACACTTGCTGCCGACGATATCGAGGCCTCGAGTCGGCTCATCCATCAGGACCACCGGAGGATCATGCATCAATGAGCGTGCCAGATTGAATCGCTGCTGTTGTCCAGTGCTCATTCCCGCGCATTGACGATCGAGAAATTTGCGAAGATCAAACAAATCCGCCAGAAGCTCAACGCGTGCGCTCGCGGCTTGGGGTGGCACATCGTAGAGATCAGCAAAGTAATGCATGAGCTCTCGGGGAGTCAGCCATTGATATAGCCCGGCACTGGCGGAGACCAACGCGACGTTTCTCTTAACGTCTTCGGGTTGAATGGCCACATCAAAACCGGCTATTCGAGCCGTACCGGAAGTTGGCTTCTGCAAGCCCAACATCATCCGCAGTGTCGTAGTTTTTCCCGCCCCATTGGCGCCAAGGAGCCCGAAGACTTCACCTGCGGCAACCTGAATTGACACTCCGTTGACGGCAAGGATGTCTCCGGTTGCCGAAGGAAAGATTTTGACGAGATCCTTCACGAAGATGACGCTCTCCGTTGGGCAGTCTCTCTCTAACAAAAGTGAAGCCAGTTCGGGCCTGAATTGAATCGGCAGATCGGTCAATTGGCCACCTGGTGCATTGGAGCCCTCTTTAACAAGCCATCTCGTCCGAAGCCATCTGCCATAAAACTCTCGACCGGCGATTCTTCACGATGATCCACCAAAACGCGGTCGATGACAAGGTGAGCCGGACTATCGAATTGTGCTTTCCGGACGAACGCGTGGATCCACGGTGTCGCGTGCAACCAATCGGAATGTTTTTCGGTCGACTCGATTTCCGTCCAGAATAACCTCTGCCGTTGAAAGTGTTTCCCCTCGGAAATTTGGCCGAACTTCAAGCCGAAAGCGACGCGATTGACCAACCGCCACCCGGTCAACATCGACAAAAACCTGCCGCTCCGTTGCCGGCCGATTCAAGAGGTCTGAATGGTCCAGAGCATTATCCAGCGTGAGTCGCAATCGAATGGAACTGGCTGCCGACGTTCCCTCGTTCGAAAGTGTGAACAGAATCTGCGTCCACTCTCCAACGCGTGCGGATTCCTGAGGCTCTTCAATCTCGAGACGCAAATCGGGAGTTCCAACGAGTTCGCGGCGAGGTTGAGTTTCGCGCCGAATTCGATCCGCAGGAAATGGTTGCTCCGCTGGCTCTTCACTCTCAACTCTTGTTCGGCTCGCCACTGCCGTGAGGGCCGATACTTCGGTCATTGATTCAAACCGAGCCGTGCGTCCAGCAGCTGTGAGGGAGCGTTCCGAAGGGATTACTGTCAACCGGATCATGTTTTCCTCAGAGGGTCGCAAATCATTGACCAGCCATGTCAGCGTGTCGTTACGCAGTAGTCCCTCAGGGCTGGCACCGCGCACCTGAGTATTCATGGGAAGCATTTCTCGAACCAGTAAGCCGTCGATGGTTTGCTTTCCAAGATTTGTCAGGGCAATCTGGATCGTGATGTCTCCCGAAGCCGTTTCCTCCGGAACAGTTTTTTCAACCCGCAGGTCCTGTCTTGAAACGTACGCTCCTGGTGTCACTCGAATTCGGGACTCCAGGTCTCGCACAGCGGCTAATGGAGACTCCGGCAGATTATCCTGAGGAAGCCCCGCATCATCGCGAGGCAAACCCAGCGCTTCACGCCAATTGTCCTGCCGCAATTGTGACACAAGGCGATCGATGAGGAAGGCATTGGGAAGAGAATCCACAAGCCGGCCGCGTGTAATGACATCCGGGTTGAGATCAGACCGCAGGATTGATGTTCCAAGGCGACGAAAGGTCAAGCCGAGAATTGGTCGGTCCGAGATGGAACGGGGAGGAAAATCAATGGAGCCTTCAATCGGACGACGTGGACGAGGCCGAATTGGCGCGTATTCAGGACGGTCAAAGACGACGTAGTCAGCCGACCTGACCTGTGAAACCAGCAGGGAATCATCTCGGTCTGCCTTGGCCAGAATTATCGGTGCCTGTGACGCTCGAGAAGAGACAACTTCCACTTTGTCGATTACGCCACCTGAGCGAAGTGGCATCACCGTATCACGGTGGTAAGCCGCGGCGTCGGACGCGAGTCCCCCTCCCATGATGAAGGCGACCAGTACAAGCCCTGCCGTTCCGGATACGGCTGCGACGACCCACGACAAGTGAGCCAGTACAAATTCAATTCCCTCATCAACACTTTGACAGAGACCGCTCCAAAGCCGAGCGGACACTGTCCCGATCGGACTGAGCCAGTCACCATCGAACAGCCCCATCATGCTGAGGCGATCGCCGTACAGCATCCCCAGAAACATGACGCTGAGGATGCCCATAAAGATAAAAAGCAATGCCGATTCCATGTCCCAAACGTCCTTGCCTCAGGTTTGGCCTCATCAGGGAATACCTGATGCCTGAGGTGTAACAAAGGACATTCAAATTGTGAACCGGAAAGTCAATGTCTGGCAATTTTTAGGGCATTTCCGCTGCAGCATCACCCGGCGCGGCTGGCAGGGCGGGATCCTTCCTGGGGACATCGGTTGAGATTGGGCGTTGACCGGGATTCTGATGGTAAACTGCAAACTCCGGAGCGAGCTCATTCATCGGATAAAGCAACCATGAGAAGCCACCACCGGCCACCAGCGGCAAAATACCCAATTCAATGCGGGACTCCGTAAAGCAAGCAACTCGGCCGGAAGTCGTGCTCAGATACACTCGGTCCGTCAGATTGTTATTAATCTGAATGCTGTAGTCGCGAGTTGGTGTCACCACCGGATTTCCTGCACGTTTGCGGCTAACGGATACGACTCGATCATTGATATCGACGTAGTAAACGGCATTTTCTGAAACGGAGACCAGCGACTTCACCCCGGACACTCTCCAGGGATGGGACACTTCTGTGAACCTCCCAATAATCGAGCGCGGGGGAAATGGCTCGACCTGATTAGCCTTACTGGCCACGACGGACGCTCGCACCGGCGACACTAATGCTCGAAGATCACTACCGACCAGGGCTTTATGGGTCAGTTTCCACGAAGGAATCTCAACATGTTCGATGTCGGCGTAGAATTCAAAGACTTCTCCAGGATTGAAGTCCGTAAAGTCGATGGTCAGACTTTTTCGGTCATCACTCAATTTGATGCTTTTAAGCCCAGTGATGGACTTGCTGCTTTCGGAGACTCGCACAAACGGCACATTCTCGTCGCTCGCGGCAAACGAAATCTTCTGAGCGGACTTTGTGAGATTGATCACCACAGAATTGACTGTTTGACCAGTTGAGCGATTCACAACTTGCAGGGGCCGATGTGCCAACAGGCCGCTGCTACGTATCTCTACTGCCGCCCCGTAGGCCGGAAGTTCCCCGAATCCACCTTCCGTCTGGCTGGCAATACCAATGGCACCGTCGGTCACCAATGCAGGCTGACCATTGGCTAAATTGAACTTCAGCATTTCCCCGTCGCTGGCCACAATAAAAACATCATTTCCGACAACTGTGATGGGTTCCGAGACCGGCCGCGACAAAGGAACGGTCCAAACCATGCTTCCATCCCCCTGACCCTCAGGGTCCATACCGGGAGTTCTGAGTGCGATACAGAACAACCGATTGTTGCTGCAGGCGGCAAGCAAGTATTCATAGTCGTCCCTTGCTGCAATCGTCAGAGGAGCCGTCGTCCTGCTATTCATCAGAAACTGAAATCGAGTTTCCCCCTTTTTGACACCATTCATGTCAACGACATGAATATTGCCCGCATCCGTTGCAAACGCCAGTCGCTCCTGACCGGCTACGGGGCCAAGCGTGATTGCTTCTCCACCCGCAAATCGCCATTCCACGGCTCGTGCAACATCCTTCTTAAGAGTCCCATGGCTTCCAAGATACAGAAGGTTCTGAACGTCGTATGCGACAAATGAGTCGTCCGCGAGGGGAATAAAGACGCCACGCAGAATATCGATTTCGTTTCCAATCGTGATTTCACGACGAGTGATCAGTGGCGATGCCGACGCGGAATTTGGCAGTCGAAAAGCAAAAAGTTTCTGTCCGCTGAATTTGTCGAATGCATGAATAACAGGCCCCACGACGACCGCGACCATCTGACTGTCAGAGGTCGCTTTCATGGCCACTTCATCACTTCGCCCCACCTGAGCTGACCAGAACCTGCGGCCACTTTCCGAATTAATCGCTGTGACGACTCCTGCGGAGGACTGAACAAAGACGACTTCTTCGTCCATCGCGATGTGCGAAATCTTGTCTCTCGAGGTATTGAGGACCGCCTGCGTTTCCCATAACGGCTTTAGAATAGGCACGTTGTAGATGGTTTTGCCTTCCACTTCCTCGGCAACCGCCAGAGGAACCCCAACGACGACAGGTGCCTCCGCTGAAGGATCCGCTGGATTTGCGGGTTCATCCTGAGAATAGCCCGCATTCACCAGGCCAAGCAGGGAGAAAACGGCCGTCGTTCGAAGCAAACATTTTCGGAGCGAATGAGTCATTGTCCGCAATTCCGCCGAGTACAAGCGTAGACAAAGGTAAGGACACAGAATCCGGGACCAAATTGCTCCGTCAAAGCCCCTGTTGCCACCGCGCGCAGGCTCGGTAGTCATGACCGAATCCTGTTCGTTCACATCGACTATGGTACCACCGACAGAAAAGCGAACTCCAGAATTGACCTGGCTGAAAGTACAGGGTTCCCCAAAACTTCCGTTCCACATCGCAGGTTCGTCACATCCTGGAACCGTCCACGTGGAGGATCTTTCCCTGAAAAAGTATCACTGAAACCCCAATCCAGGGCCCGCAAGTCGGCTTGTGTCGATTGTGCCATTTTTGAGCGTGAACAGCGTAGGCAGCTTCTTTGCCCATTTTTGATTCGCTGAAGGACAGTACTGTCTCGAATTCCCTTCGATCGCCGCGACCCCGGGAATTCGAGCCGCAAGGCTACAGGAATGCAGAAAGGATGCTCCTGGACAGGTCAAGTCCTGCACGCACAGGAACATTCCAAATTTCTGAGCGGCCGCCGCCATCAGCAGTGATTCTGTCTGCCCCTTGCAGGCCTTTAATGCAATTCCGGAATACCCCAGATCTCGCGCCTGCAGCAAAGACTCATACGAAATCAGGGCTTCGTCAATCACCACCGGCTTGATCGCCGCAACGTCATGCATCTTTGGTGCGTTTTCTGCCTCCAGATCCCGACTGGTCGGCTGCTCGATATATTGGATTCGGTCAAAGGCCTCTTTGCTGGACTTTTTCACCTTCTTCAGGAACTCAATGACGTAATCCGCTGACGCGCACTTCTCATTGAAGTCGCACGAATAAAACCATTGCACACAGCCCCGCTCCCCCTGAGCGGCAGCCGCGACTTTTTCGATCGAAAGAACCCGGTCGATGTCCCATTCCAATTGATCGCCAGCCAGTTTGATTTTCAGATGAGTTAAAGAATCCGCTTTAATCCACTCTGCCAGCGTGACCGGAAGTTTGTCGGCCGGACGTTCAGTAACATCGGCCTCAGTTAATGGGTCGATCGCTCCGACCAGATGGTAAAGCGGTAACGTCGCAACAGGCTCTCGTGTTGTGTATTTGTCGAGATATTCGCCATCAAACTGGTCATCCAGAAACTCGCCAAGATCCGTTTTGCAGAATTCCTTCGAAAGGACATTGAAGCTGTTCAACTTCAGCATTCTGCCGTAAGCATCGTGAACTGCCGCATCGATGGGACTGGCACACACCAGTCGGGCCAGCGCAGGGATGGCCTCCTTAATCCCTCGGGATTCACACAATCGCCGGGCCTGGTGCTCATATTCTGAAGAGACTTCAAACTCAATCTCCAGCGGATGGCCATAACCGGGATAAGTATCGAACAGCTCGGCGACGGTCTTTGCATAGGCCATCATCAACTGTTCTGTCTGAGCCGGTTCCAGAGTCAACGACGGCCACGCCCAGACATTTCCGACCGGCATACTGCCATGTCCGGTGGCATGTTTGCCGTTGTGAGATTCCACAGTGACTTCGGCATTGATCAGATATGACGAACTGACGACGCGGCCTCCGAATTTCAGTGGAGCCCGATATTGAACCGGCTCAAATGACACACTGACTTCCTTGACCTGCACGTCAGTGGCTTTCCCCTGACCCATTTCCGAGTGTCCTCTTCTGAATGATGACTGATGTAGCAAGCGTTTGAATTTGCTATGCGTGTTCGCTTTGATAGGCTGCAATACGCTGCGCAAACGTTACGAACCAAGACCCTGAGCCGGCAGAGTATTACCAAGGGAAGGCAATCTGAGAAGTATCACAGCCAATTGTAACCACCAAGTCCTTCAGAATGCCTTTGAATCAATCCGCCCAGAAAAACGCTCGTTCTGAGTGTTGCAGCCTTTGGGCGAGATCCGAGTTTGCCGGAAACTGTCTCCGCGAATTTTTCTGGCTATACTACTTTGGGTCATTTCGATCAGATTCGTCGTTTTAAACTCAGCATCACTTCTCCGCCAGGATTTTCGTCGTGCAACGTTTTCTGATTCCCGCGTTTCTGACCGTCTGTCTTGCCAGTTGCGGTCAACCGGTCCTCGGTCAAAAGCCAGCTGATTTTGCTCATGATGTTGTTCCCGTGCTGAAGAAGCACTGCATTTCATGCCATGGAGGACGCGAGGCGAAGGGCAGTTTCTCCATGAATACGCGAGAACTGCTGCTCGACTCCGGCCACGTTACTGTCGGAAAGCCCGATGAGTCGCCCCTTTTGACCGTGGTCATGTCGTCCGACAAAAAAATGCAAATGCCACCCGCCGATAAAGAACGACTGTCTCCCGTAGAAATCAAGGTTCTTCGTGACTGGATCGACGGGGGCCTGAATTGGGATGACGGCTTTTCATTCGCACCTGTGGCTTACGAGCCGCCTTTGAAACCGCGTCGCCCCGATCTGCCTCCAGCGGTTGATGGACGCACGAATCCTGTGGATCGCATTCTCGATGCCGACATGGCCGCGCATCAGGTAACTCGCCCGAAAGCCATTGAGGATGCTGCTTTTCTTCGTCGAGTCTCTTTGGATCTCGTCGGCTTACTTCCCGAACCGGCTGCACTGGCAAAGTTCACGGCCGACCCATCGCCTGAAAAACGCCAACGCATGATTCGCAAATTGCTGGATGATAATGTTGCCTATGCCGAACATTGGCTGACGTTCTTTAACGATCTGCTGCGGAACGATTACAGTGGAACGGGATTTATCACCGGCGGTCGACAACAGGTCAGCGGATGGCTGTACGAGGCGCTCGTCAGCAATAAACCGTTTGATAAGTTCGCGAGGGAATTGATTGCTCCTCCATCAGCCGCCAGTCAGGGCTACATTGATGGAATTCGATGGCGGGGTGAAGTCAGCGCGGGGCAAACAGTCGAGATTCAGTTTGCTCAGAGCGTGTCCCAATCGTTTCTCGGCATCAACATGAAGTGCGCTTCGTGCCATGACAGCTTCATTGATCGGTGGAAACTGGAAGAAGCCTACGGCCTTGCGGCTATTTACTCGGCGCAGCCGATGCAGATCCATCGGTGTGATAAACCCATTGGCAAACAGGCGGAGGCGAAGTGGTTGTTCCCGGAGCTCGGCCAGGTGGATGCGACAGCGCCTCGTGAAGAACGACTGAAACAACTCGCCGCTCTGATGACGCATCCCGAAAACGGCCGATTCTCTCGAACGATTGTCAATCGCCTGTGGTACAAATTGATGGGACGAGGCATTGTGCATCCGCTGGATGCTATGCAATCTGCTCCATGGAGCAGTGATTTGCTTGATACGCTCGCCGTTCATCTTTCCGACAATCAGTTCGATCTTAAATCTGTGCTCTACCTGATCGCAACATCTCAGGCCTATCAGTCCGAATGCGTCGTTCGACTCAACGATGCTGTGGACAAAGCTTCGGAGGGATTCGTCTATCGAGGCCCCTTGTCACGTCGACTGACGGCGGAACAGTTTCTGGATTCCGTCTGGCAGATGACTTCCGCATCGCCCACAGCCTTCGACGCGCCTGTCATTCGAGGCACGACCGCGCCGGAAGGATCGGAACCGTTGACACTTCAGGGCAAGTGGATTTGGGGCGAATCGGCTGCCGACGGAAAGGTGCCTCCGTCCGGTGAATCCGTGTCTCTTCGTAAAGAGTTTAAGCTTGCAGACGACGTTGCGCAGGGCGGAGCTGTCGTGACCTGTGATAACGGCTTCACGCTGTATATCAATGGCCGCGAGATTAAGAAAAGCTCAGAATGGACCAGGCCAGAAGGCGTGGCGTTGCGAGGATTGTTCAAGAAGGGAGACAACACGATTGTCGTTGTCGCCACAAATGCGGGTGATGGCCCTAATGCTGCGGGACTGTTTTTTGAAGCTCGCGTCAAGCTGAACAACGGCGAACAGCAAACGGTCGCCACTAACGAAACATGGGAATGGAATCCTGCCATGCCCACTCCCAAAGAAGGCAGAATGGGGAAAATCACCGGGACATGGAAGCCCGCAACCGTTGTTCCCAGCTTACCGGTCTGGACCAAGGCCATTGATTCGACAGGCCGCAATCTGCTTTCACAGGCGATCAATGGCGACCTCAGAATGGTACGAGCGTCGCTCATGAAGAACGACTTTCTGATGCGGTCACTCGGACGACCTTTCCGCGAGCAGATCGTTTCCATGCGTCCGACAGAACTCACCACGCTCGAGGCCATCGACCTATCCAACGGCGCGACGCTGGCGGGATATCTGACGACCGGCGCGGCAACTTTATCCACACAATGGGCAGGTGAGAACAACGCCCTGATCGAAGAACTTTATGCCTTTGCGCTGTCTCGAAAGCCGACGGTCGAAGAAAGGGAGGCGTTGTCTGGCGCATTGAGTACTCCGGCAACAGCCCACGAGATTGAAGACGCTCTCTGGGCCATCTTCATGATGCCCGAATTCCTCGTAGTCCGGTAGTCCGGTAGTTTTGAATCCTGCCAGTCCCGAAAGAATCGTGCCACAATCGGCTGTGTGTTTTCTGACACAAGTGTCGTGCAACTGGCAGGACGTTTGACGAATCGTGACGGACAACGTCTGATATACATCGAAAAGACTTGTGTGCTGCGCAGTCTTTTGTCCCATCCTGCCTCTAAATCCTCAGGGAGCTTCTCATGCCCGACCGCCCGTTCAGCCGTCGATCCTTACTTCGGATGTCTGCCACTGCGACGGCAGCCGGACTCCTGCCAACGGAGATCCTTTTTGCAGCCGCGGTGAATTCCAGCGGACCGGTCGTGGCTCCCAACGACGCCAGACTGGGTGCATTAAAGGACTTGAACGGCTATTTTCCGTTTACTCCGTCAGGCTCAGTTAACGAATGGAATACTCGCAAAGAATTTGTCATCCGACAAATCAAAGTCGCCTGCGGCTTATGGCCGATGCCCGATCGGCCGGCGATTGAAGCGACAGTCCATGGTCGCGTCGAACGAGAAGATTACACGATTGATCGCGTTTATTTTGAAAGCAGCCCGGGCTTGTTTGTCTCTGGCAGCCTCTACCTGCCTAAAAATCCGTCAAAGAAAATGGCGACGATTCTCTGCCCGCATGGACACTGGCTCAATGGTCGATTTCACGATCATGGTGCTGATGAGTTGAAAAAACAATTGGAATCGGGTGGTGAAAAATTCGAAGTCGGCGGACGCCATCCTCTTCAGGCACGCTGTGTGCAATTGGCACGTATGGGATGCATGGTGTTTCTCTACGACATGCAGGGCTATGCCGACGGTGGTTCATTCACTGAGGAACTTGCTCATCGCTTTGCCAAACAGCGTCCGGAGATGAGCTCACCCGAACGTTGGGGCGTGTTCAGCGCACAGTCCGAGTTGCGATGCCTTAATATTCTTGGGCTTCAAACCTGGAATTCAATCCGAGTGCTGGATTGGATCATGTCTCGCCCGGATTGCGACACCACACGCATCGGTGTCACGGGAGCCAGCGGTGGAGGAACTCAGACTTTTATTCTCACGGCCATTGATGATCGAGTGACCGCCGCGTTTCCGGCCGTGATGGTGTCGACCGCCATGCAGGGCGGCTGCACGTGCGAGAATGCTTCCTATCTGCGTGTTAATACCGGGAATATTGAGTTTGCTGCCTTAGCGGCTCCCCGACCCATTGCCATGACCGGTGCCGATGACTGGACCGTCGATATTGAAAGCAAAGGCCTGCCGGAATTGAAGACTCACTACGCAATGCTCGGAGTTCCGGACAACGTGCATGCGAAGTACATGAAGTTTCCTCATAACTACAATCTCCCCAGTCGCATGATGATGTACGACTTCTTTAATCGCTCATTAAAACTGGGTGTCCCGGAAATCATCGAACGCGATTACCTTCCTCTGACGAAGGACGAGGCTTCTGTTTTCGATGCCGCTCATCCGGGCCCGGCGAAGTCTGACGAGACCGAACTGAAGCTGCTGCGAGCCATCGATGAGGCTTCCAACAGTCAGATTTCTTCATTGACACCCAGAGATGCGGCCAGTTGGCAGGAATATCGACGCGTCATCGGCGGCGCGCTGGAGGTTATGATTGGTCGCAAACTTCCAGCCGCTGGCTCCACAGAGTTTGAGAAGACTTCCGAATCTCAACGTGACGGGTTTATTGAATTCGCGGGAAAACTAAGACTCAAGTCACACGGGGAAGAACTTCCCGCTGTGTATCTCCTTCCTCCCACATGGAATCATAAGGCCGTGCTTTGGATCGACCTGGAAGGCAAATCAAAGCTCTTCACGGGTGACGGGAAAGCCATTCCGGAAGTGGCCCAACTGCTGAAGGCAGGTTACGCCGTTGGCAGTATCGATCTTTACCTGACTGGTGAATTCACTGCCGACAAGAGTCCAGTCTCCGAAATGCCAATCGTTAAGAATCCACGAGAGTTCGCGGGATTCACCCTGGGTTACAATCACCCGCTGTTTGCTCAACGAGTTCATGATGTGTTAACACTGATCTCGGCAACAAAGTATCACGAACAGATGCCGGAGGAAGTGCTTCTGCTTGGTCTGAACGGAGCAGCAAGTATCGTCGCTGCCGCAGCGTCGCTTGCGGGGAAGGCCGTCAACGCCATTGGCGTGGATACGGCCGGCTACCGATTTGGAACGATCACCGGCATTCGTGACGTCAATCTGCTGCCGGGAGCGGTAAAGTACGGAGATGTTCCGGCCATGCTCGCGCTGTGTGCTCCTGCCAAACTTGGGGTAATAGGTGAGACTGCTGAAACAGCGTCCATTACCGTCGCCGCATTTCATGCTGCTGGAGGAAAGCTGGAATTCCTGCAGAAAGGCTCGTCTGCTGCTTCGGCAATTGCGGGCTGGGTATTGAAGCAAGGATGAGTTAATCCTGTCGTTCCGATCAGGCGAAACGCAGTTCCGTCATCATTTCGACTGGCGGAACTGTGAGTCTCCTGAACTGTCTCACCCAGACACGCTTGTCGCAAACTCCATGGTATTAATGGTCATCAGAGGCTGCCAGTCGATGTGCGCCACTTTTAGATTTAGACACTATGCCTCGAACTCTTGCCGTGGGTGATATCCACGGCTGTCTGACGGCGTTCAACACGCTGCTTGAATTTGTGGATCTGCGTGCGGACGACCGATTGATCACACTTGGTGATTACGTGGATCGCGGTCCCGATTCCAAGGGCGTTCTGGACCGACTGATCCAACTCGATGCGAGTCATCAACTCGTTCCTCTCCGGGGCAATCATGAGATCATGATGCTTCACGCTCAGGAAAGCCGGTCGGAATTCCAACTTTGGAAAGCCGGCGGCGGTGATGCCGTACTGCTCTCCTATGGCCTGAATCCGCACGAAGGGCCTGACGTCATGAAGTTGATACCGACATCCCATTGGAGCTTTCTGAAGGGCAAACTGCTGCCCTTTCATGAGACGGAATCGCACTTCTTTGTACACGCCAATGCAGATCCGCATCTGGAATTGATCGATCAGCCGGACTACATCCTCTATTGGGAAAAGTTTAGTTATCCTGTTCGCCATCAGTCCGGCAAGCGTATGATCTGCGGTCACACCTCCCAGAAATGTGGCCTTCCCCTGAATACGCCCGATGCCGTTTGTATCGATACATGGGCTTTCGGAAACGGCTGGCTTTCCTGCCTGGACATCGACAGTGAAACTCTCTGGCAATCCAATCAGTTGGGCGAAACTCGCCGCATGCAGTTGTCGGATTGCTAGACGGTTTTGAGGGAAACGCTGTTCGGTGGAGTTGCCGAGCTCGCATTGACTAAACCCGCATTGCGCACAGGGTTTGATAAAACGGGACAGGCTCGTCGGGCAATCTGGCTTGTGAAACTAACGCTGTCGCAGATTCCGACGTGCCTGTCCCGCTTTATCAAGTGCGCACATCGCAAATGGGACAGGCACCGATCCCACCCGCTGTCAGTCTTTTTGAAGATTGGACTTTGATCGGAGCCAGTCCCATTTGCTCAAGTTGCCGTGCGCAATGCGGTCTAGTCGTTTTCGACTCCGGTTCGCCGTCCGGAACAATGTCTTCAACGGATCCTGGGCGGATCAGCTCGCAGGCCGTCAGAACGGCTTTTTACTGTGCATTTGGAACGAAGAACCCTCAATCTGACTCGATGACGGGAAAACGGGCGACTGGTGCTTGATGCATTGAAAGCGCGCGGGTAAATGTCGCCTTTTAGGTTTACGTTTCCGCGAAAAACAGGTTTTTTCTGCTTCCATGTCAGTTCTTCTGCAATTAACCGACGGCGTTAAAAGTTACGGCGACCAGATGCTTCTCGACGCGGCCTGCGTCACGCTGTATGAAGATGTGAAGGTCGGATTTATTGGCCGAAACGGGGCCGGTAAGTCGACTCTGCTGCGAGTCCTTTTGGGGGACGAAGAGCTCGACAGCGGAACTGTCATGAGATCGCCCAATCTGCGAGTCGGATATCTGCGTCAGCACGATCCATTTCAAGCCGGCGAATCGGCCATGGATTTCCTGATGCGAGATAGTAATCAGCCCGATTGGAAATGCGGCGAAGTGGCGTCCGAGTTCGAGTTGAAGGGCCAGTACCTGCACGGTCCGGTTCAGGGCCTTTCCGGCGGTTGGCAGACTCGCGTAAAACTCGCGGCGCTGCTTTTGCATGATCCAAATCTGTTGATGCTCGACGAACCGACAAACTTTCTGGACTTGCGAACTCAGATTCTTCTCGAGCATTTTCTCAGACATTTTCCTGCGGCCTGTCTGATCGTGTCACACGATCGAGAGTTTCTCACGGCCACATGTTCCCATACTCTTGATCTGAATCGTGGCAAGCTGACGATGTACAACGGCAAGATCGCCGGTTATCTGCAGCAGGTCGAAGAGGAAAAGGTCCGCGCCGAACGAACAAATGCGACAGTAGCCGCGAAGCAAAAACAACTTCAGACTTTTATCGACAAGAACAAAGCTCGCCCCACGGGAGCCAGCCAGGCACGGTCGAAGCAAAAGCAGCTTGATCGACTGACTCTTCAGGAAATTGAAGTCGATCTGCCGACAGCCAACATTCGCGCGCCCCAGGTGGAACCTCGACAGGGGCCCGTCGTTCGCTGCCTCGATCTTTCTATCGGTTATGAAGGCAAGGCCGTCGCCAGCGGAATTGAGCTCGAGATTGAGCATCAGCAAAGAGCGGCCATCGTCGGTGATAACGGTCAGGGCAAGACCACGATGCTGAGAACACTGGTCGATTCGCTCAAGCCCGTTGCAGGAAAAGTGAAATGGGGCTACGGCACGGAGATTGGTGTCTACGCGCAGCATGTCTATTCAACTTTGCCGCCTGATCAGACGGTTCTGGAATACCTGGAATACAAATCAAAGCCAGGTACAACCACTCAGGATTGTCTGGCCTGTGCGGGTTCGCTGTTGTTCAAAGGAGGACACACGAAAAAGCCGGTTCGAGTGCTTTCCGGTGGCGAGCGTGCTCGTTTGTGCATGGCGGGCCTATTGTTGGGAACTTACAACGTGCTGATTCTCGACGAACCAGGGAACCATCTCGACGTCGAAACAGTTGAGTCTCTTGCCGAAGCACTGCTGCTCTATAAGGGGACAGTGCTCTTCACCAGCCACGATCGTCACTTTGTTCGTCGGATTGCCACCAGCATCATCGAAGTACGCGATGGCAAAGTGCGAAACTATGCGGGGAAGTACGACGACTACATCTATTATGTGAACAAGGAAATTGAAGAAGGCGAACGTGAGCGCGCGTCGGGACGAATGGCAGCCCCTCCTGCCGGAAAGGGCGTTGGCGGAAAAACTGAAAAGCCGGGTGCCGCCAAGGATGTCCATCAGCAGCGAAAAAACCTGCGAAATCTGGAGAAATCGATCGCAAAGCTCGACGAACAGAAAAAGGCTCTTCATGCAGAAATGATGAGAACTTCCGACGCCAAAAAAGCCATGGAACTTCACACACAGAGCGAGGCCGTTACCAAAGAACTTGCAGAGGTTGAAGAGAAATGGTGCGAGTTGCAGCAGGAACTTGGTGAGTGGTAGTCCACGCTCGACAGTCGTTTGAAATTCCTGAAACGGGGTCGCGGTTTGTTTTATTAATACCAGACCCTAAAAATAGGACCCATTTTTTACAGCCACGTTAAGAAAATTAATAAATAACCTAATTGAAATCATAAAC
>JANPHT010000038.1:0-1403 GCA_031424595.1 Planctomycetota bacterium | reverse complement strand
CTGAAATTCCTGTGGGAACGTTCGTGGGACATGGCAACTGGGTAATGAGTGTCGCAATCAGCGCGGATGGCGAAAGACTGGCTTCAGGCAGTGCAGATCAAACAGTTCGTCTTTGGAACGTTGCAGATTTCACGGAGATTGCACAATACACTGACAACACCGATTGGATTGCAGCAGTAGCCCTGAGTCCTGATGGCAATCAGATCGCATCTGCGGGATGGAATCAGCCGATCCGTTGGTGGAACATGGAGACCGGAGAAAAGCGAGTATTCAAAGGTCACCGAGGCGATATTGTACGCTGCTTGGATTTTTCTCCTGATGGTTCGCAACTTGTTTCGGGGAGTACCGACGCAACGATCAAGATTTGGGACCTCGGTTCGAAGTATTTCGACGGTATCGTTGGTGATGACTTGTGGGAGATTGAAAGCCTATCGTATCAAGCGAATGGACAGTCTTTCGTCTCCGTCGGTTCGGACAGTAAAATTCGCCACTGGGATTCAGTATCACGAATTCAGATAGGTGAAATCGAGAACGATGAGGCGCGAATTCTTTGTGCGGCAATCGACAGCGCCGGGGGCAATATCGTTTCCGGGCACGAGGATGGCACAATTGTGGTATGGGATGCGTTATCCAAATCAAAAAAGACGAGTTGGAAAGGCCATGACGGCCCCATTCATGCCCTGTCGTTCAATCAGGATGGAGAGCGTTTTGCCACTGGAAGTGACGACAGCGTCATTAAGATTTGGAGCGCTAAAACTAGACAAGAGCTGAAAGTTTTGCGCGGCCACACAGGTCCAGTTCGGTGTATTTCCACAAGCGCTGATGGACGATCAATTGCATCCGGCAGCGTTGATGAAACCGTCAGATTATGGGAATTGGCGTCAGGCAACCAGCGAGAGCTATTCACGGGGCATTCAGGTTCGGTGCATAGCGTTTGCCTCAGTGCTGACGGATCGCAACTCGCGTCTGCCGGTGTAGATGGTGTGATTCGTTTGTGGCATCCCGGAACTCATAGAGAGAAGCTGCCAGTTAGGTTTCATGGGCAGCAACGGCAGGCCGATTCTGTTCTATTGACACTAGACGGAAAGCGAATTCTGGCGAGTGGCGCAGATGGAACTGTTAGAATTTGGGATACTGCGACTGGAGTGGAACTGCGAAAGTTTCAGGTGGCGTCCGACTGGGTAAAGCAGATTGCTTTGCATCCTCAGGGCAATCAACTGGCGATAGGAGATTACGATGGAAGGATCAGAGCCTGGGATGCACCAAAGAAACACGAGATGCAGGTTCTGCTAGGCGCTGGTAGCGCCGTTTCCGATGTGATCTTCAGCATTGATAGCCTCACGCTCTACGCCCGAGATGAATTTGAACAAGTGACTGGCTGGAGAAACTCTAAAGATCAATGG
>JANPHT010000037.1:0-12717 GCA_031424595.1 Planctomycetota bacterium | reverse complement strand
CACGTTGCCGCCAATCAGGATAAGTCAACGGGCCAGGGCGATCAGGACTTCACAGCCAACGGCAATATGCTGTTTGCAAAATCAGGTTTTACGGGCAAAACAGAAATCAGCCTCTTCGGTGACCCTGCTGCAGTGGTCAACGCATCCAATCGAATCGAAGGGCAACGAATTGATCTGTCAGAAATGAAAGCCACCGCACAGGATGCCCAAAGACAGGCACGCGTTGAAGGCAGCGGGCGAATTCGCTTCGTCGTCAACACCGGCCTTGATGGCAAGCCTCTCGCAAAACCGTCCCCGCTCGACATTTACTGGGGCGATCACATGAGCTTCAGTGGTCGCACTGCTCATTTTGTTGGCAACATCCGCGCAGTCATGAATAATGAAACCGACCATGATGTGGAGTTGACGTGTGCAGGACTGAAAGTCCACTTTTCAGACGAGGTGAAGCTGGAGTCAGCTGGAAAGAAAGACGAGTTCAGGATTTCGGATTCAAAGAATTCACGATCTCCAGCAGGCGACATTGAGCGCATTGAATGCGAAAGCCGTGTCGTCCTTAAAATTGATATGATGGAGAAGGGAGTTGTGCTGGGTCGTCACTACGCGGAATTCGCCGATCTCGAGTTCAATCAGATCACTGGCGAATTCCGAGCCACGGGACCAGGCCTGATTGAATCAACACAGCCGGATAAAGGCAAACGCCGGCTCGCGAGCTCCAGTCGTACTGTGGTTCGATCCAACACTCCTTCGAAGACATCGGAAGAGACATTTTTCTTCATCCGTGCCAATTTTATTGGCGAATTGAACGGAAACTCCACAAGAGAATTCGTACGACTTAAACAGCATATCCGTGGTATCTTTGGCCCCGTTCGGTCGTTAACGGACCGACTTGAAATTGACGGATTGAGCGCTGAAGAACTTCCCGAGAACACGGGCGCTTTGCACTGCGAAAACCTTTCAATCTCTGCGATCCCAGGTGCCTCCAAAGATCTGAGCACTTCGTTTTCACTTGTGGCTGAGTCCAATGCGGCTGAAAACGGCAAGGGAACGCGAAGCCCTTGTCGCTTTGAGTCAAAGATGTTTGCTGGCGTCGCCGACAAGATTAAGTACGATCATTCCAAGCAACAATTCATTCTGCTCGCAGATGAGGGCCGCCAGGCCACGGTCTCCAATCAACGAGACGGTGGAGCACGACAGGTTCTGAATGGCGGACGATTCGAGTACTACACGGATCGAAACCATCTTGTGGCGGAGCAGATTACCGGGGTCCAGAGTACCGGTGATCTCAGCACTAAATGATGCACGAGATATTCAGCATCAAGCGGCGTTCCGCAGAATTGCCGGGCAGAGCCATTCCTTGCGGACAATCAGCCATTCGGTCAGGTTTTGAGAAACTACGGAATGTTACACTTCTGTTGCTGAGGTTATGATTCGCGAGCGGCGTCAACTTTCTCATTCGCTTGTGGCTGACGGCAACTGCAGAATCCATTCACGGATCAAGTCCACAGCAGGCTTGTCGACGAGGCTCGTGCCTATCGGCGGCATCTGACCATGGCCGCGGCGTTGCATTCGGTGGAAGACCAGAGACCTGTCCGGAAAGCCCGGGGCTATCAACCGCGCGTCCAGAAGATCAAACGCCGTGTGAACTGGCTTCACGTCGAAAAGCTTTTGCTGCTCCAGCTTCGCATCAATTTCGACAGAAAACTGCGCATTGCCACCACCCGCCTCGACGTGACAATTAGAACAATTGGCGTGCAGGTACGAAGCGGCACGTTTATTGATATCCAATGCTGAATCAAACGGATCGGTCAATCGACTCAATTCGTCAACAGGCTTCGGCAGCGGCTTTGTGAAGAGCCCGAGTTCTGAAAGCATCTGCAGTTGGTTGAGCCTCCCTGAATCATAGGCATAATCACGATTCATCTGATTTTCAGTCAGACCGAGCACATAGTTCACAGCGCGAGAGTGACACACCATACACTCCGCGCGGCTGGGATAATGCCAGTTCTGTTTTCTGACGCCGCCATCCGCATTTGGGTCGACAATTTCGAATTCGACATCCTGACTTCCGGAACTGATCAATTCAGCATCGGTTTGCTCGTCATTCCATCGATAGGAATATCCAACCCATTCATTCTGCTCACGAACCATCAAGCGAGTTTCGATCCAGCGACGAGTTTCAGGTCGGCCGACAATTCGTTCCAATGCAAAACTCTTGACCAGCACGGACCCATTCGGAAAACTCCAGCCCCGTGTTGCGGCGTATTCGATTTTCTCTTCACCTGGTACCGCCAGCCATCGCTCTTTGTACGCTCCATCGGACCACAACTCGACGTTAACCGAATAGGGAATGACGGAAGGAAGCAACTGATGTTTCGCGACAGAAGCAAACAGACCTGTTTCACTCAATGTGGAAGGAAACGAGGATGGTTGCTGCGGCGGAGTGGGTTCCAATCGATAAAAGCCGCCTGCGTGATCAACAACTAACAGATCACCCGCCGCGTTCGTGGAAAAACCGGCGATCTGAAGAGTCGTGTCAGCCAGCTCTCGATGAAATGTCACTGAGTTGCCATCATGACGAATGCCCCAGATCTTGCCTGTGGAGTAATCACCGTAGATAAAGCATCCGATAAGTTCAGGAAGTCTGGTTCCTCGATACACGATGCCGCCGGTCAGGCTGCGTGATTCCGAGTGATGGTGCTCGGCGATCGGTGGAGTGATCGGTTGCGGCCCCGTCGGACGTTCAAGGTAGAATGCATGACTGCCTTCCTGAACACTCCATCCATAATTCTCACCCTTCCGGATGAGGTAGACTTGCTCCCAGAGATCCTGTCCATTCTGGCCAAGCCAAAGCTGATTCAATTGATGATCGAAATCCATTCGCCAGGGATTCCGAAAGCCGTAGGCCCAGATCTCAGGACGAGCATCCGGCACATTGATAAAAGGATTGTCCGAAGGAATGGAATAGGCTTTGTCACCCGCGGGATGATCAACATCCAGACGAAGCATCACGGACAGCAGATCGTTTAATCCCTGCCCCGTGGCCAACGGATCGCTGTCGCTGGTCCCGTCGCCGGTCGGGCAATACAAGTATCCGTCCGGACCAAAGGCCAGATCTCCGCCGTTATGACCGTTGGAATCCCATTCAAGCAGGGTGAGTTCACTATCAGCCTTGAGTTCCCCATCGGAAAGCCGGGAGACTGTAAACCGGGAAATTCGATTCTGTTTATTGGCCTCCGACATTGGGCCATTGGTGATCAGATAAATAAAGTGATTTTCGCGATACCTGGGATGAAAGCAGAAACCGTAAATCAGCCGATCAAGGGGAATCAGTGGCCTGCTGGAACTGACCTCTTCACGATCCTGAAAGTACCGAAGCCCTCCGGGTTCCTTCCAGTCCCCCTTGTGGTCGATGAAAAAAACCAGATCGCTTCCCGGCTCTGGCCGCAGATACACCGGAGCAAACAGAGGCAATTTTTCGTAAGCTCTGGCAACTCGATAGGGCAATGGCGGATCAGGCGAACCCTTCAATCGAGACTCCGTCCAGGGAATACGCGGTCGATCAGCCGCATGTCCCACGCTGACGACGGCAACTTGCTGCAGGATTAAGAGACCGAAGAGGCAGAATTGCCGGACACGCCCTGAAGACAACGCCAGAAAAGTACTCTTCATTGTGACACCGCATCCGTTAATATTGGAAAGTACAGCCGTACTGCCTGTGACTGCTGACGAAATGGCGCATAACAAGCCAACGGGCGTTTTCTGCGTTGAGCTTCGACGATGGATGATAAAAAGAACGACGCCACACACCTCAGCCAGTTTTGGCTATCAGTGATCAGACGTCTCGGTGTGATACGGAACAATTGTCGCTCCACTCTTTGCGGCCATGAAGACTCCAATCACTTTTCCGTCAAGAATAGAAATCACCGGAGCCCCGTGCCACGGGGACAAGTCACCCACATCCATTGTGACAGACCAGACACTATCGACCTTCGTCAATTGATCCCGGCTGATACTCTGAATAACGGTGGATGCGTCGTTATCTGCCTTCACACTGCGGCACAGGCAACATTCCTCCGGCTCCTGCGGAACTCGCAACCGACTCAACGGCGCGGCCGGCATGCCTGTCGCAGCATCGCCACAAGTCATCCAAAGCAGCCCGAGGTTTGCGAGTGAGTCGTCGGAAGCGTTTCGGACCGCAAGAGTAAAGCTGCCGTCAGAAAGCGGAGACGTGATCAGAAATTCCGTCGGCGCAACTGGCTCTACGGTGACACTTGCTCCACTTTCGACCGGCGGCGGCAGAATATCAGCAGCGGTCAGCAAACGCAGTGGCCGATCACTTTCAGAAACAAGCAGTCCGTTGACGGTAAACTTCTGATTCCGGGAAATTCCAAAGAGGCTGGTTTTGCGAGTTCCCTGAATCGTTACCGTCGGAGGAAGCTCAAAATCAATCAGTGGCAGCGACGAGGCTGAGCTGAGCCATTCCGGATCAGGAGTATCGTGCAGCACAAACATATGACCTGAGCTTACAGGCGTTTTGTCTTTGCCCACTGCTAAAGTCGCAAACGACACTCCCCCACGGACAATGGTGCTCAGGGAATCCGCATTCAGCCGAACTCCGCTCAGACCAACATCAATCCCCAGCCCGCTTGTTACCCAGAACTTCGACGTCGTCCGAAGCAACCGAGCATACTCGGCGTTGATTTGGGCGTGGACATCCACAAATCTTGCATCAGGGGAAAGATTGATGGAAAGAATCTGCCCCACGTCAACGCCTCGCCAGGTGATAGGAGCTCCAACAAACACACCATGCTTTGCATCACTGCGGAGAACAATATCAATCCCTTCACCGCTGTTCTCATCCGGTGGCGCTACATTCAACCCGTCGAAATGACTCTGGCCTGGCCCTTCAGGATTACCCGGACTGACGCCGATGTACTTGGCCCCAACGGCCGTGTCGAGACCGCTGACTCCTGCAAGACTTAGTTGAGGCCTGACAATCCAGAACCGTGCCCCTTCTTTTGCCAGTCCCGCCGCTCCAGGAGTGAGCGTTACAGTGGCAGTAATCTGTGAAAGGTCTTCGCTCAACGCGACGCTTTCCACAATCCCCGCGTCGATGCCTCGATGGCGAACCGCGTCGCCAGCCTTCAGCCCGTGACCGTCCGGAAAGCGAATGACGATCGTGGGCCCCTTCGATGGGATTGATTGCCACGTCAACCAAAAAGCCACGACGAAGCACGCGATTGTTACCCACCACATCTTCGATCGCAGGAATAGTCCCGGTGTGACCGCAGGGGCTTCTCGTATTCCGGCGACAGGAAAGCTTGTAGAACCGACGTTCGCCGGAACTGCAGCAGCGGCACCGCCTTGATGGGCAACGGATGCACCGGCCGCTTGCGTTTCCCCGTCACCTGACGCTTCCTGCGAAATCCCTTGAGCCGTCATTCACTATCCTCCCAGATGGCATGCGGGTCAAAAGAAAGCGATGCCACCATGCTCATGGCGACGCAGAGTACGAAGGCGAAAACGGCAGGGCCAATGTGAAATTGAACGATGTTTCCCAGCTTGACGAGCATGACAAGAAACGCAAGCAGCATGACGTCCATCATGCTCCATCGCCCCATATGCTCCATCAGTCGCAGCGAAGCCGCTTTGTGACACCGATGCAGAAACTCGAGCAGACTCAATTCCAGCAGGAGCACAATTTTTGTCAGCGGAAAGACCACAGAGAAGACCAGAATGACTCCTCCAACCAGCCAACTGCCCTGTTTCAGAAGATCAACTGTTCCGCCAAGAATACTGGATTGTTGTCGTATCCCCATCTTTTCTATTTCAAGGATGGGACACAATATCGCTGGCCAGAACAGCACAAACGCCGCCACGGCAGCCGCTGCCGTTCGACTCGATGTCGTGCGACGGCACCCTGGTGCAGCAAACGAGGAACCACAACGCGTACAGATCGCTCGTTGCCGAAACTGCAGCGGAGGAATCCGATGGATCATTCCGCAGCTGTGACACGCAAGATACTTTTCCACAACCTTGTTCCCACACGGTGAGTCTCGTCAAGAAACTGAGCGAAACTAACCGCCTTGACGTTCGAGGCCGACGATTCTGACGTCGGAACTGGAAACGCGTGCTTCATCGACTTCGAAATCCTGCAGCAATCTGACACCCACGACATTCTGCCACGCATGGAGGGCCTGAGTCAATCGTCACCGCTTCCCTCCACATTCCCGCCGGAACGCGCGAACGCCTTGTGACAATTTCCTTTCTTTTTGACGCCAGGTTATTTCCTCACTGTCCCTGTCCATTTCAACAGTTCATCATATTTCATGATGCACTGAATCCATTGATGATTGGCCTGAACCTTTTCTCGCGCCCGTCGCGAAGACTCCTGTGTTTCGGCGTCGAATGTCAACACTTCCGCGACCACTTCCGCCAGCCGTTGGGTATCTCCGGGTGGAAATAATCTTCCCGTTCGACGATCCTCAATGAGTTCCTTACAGCCATCAACATCCGATGCGGCTACTGGTAAGCCCACTGCCTGGGCTTCCAGAATAACGTTGGGAAGTCCTTCCCAGTGCGACGGGAGGACCAGCATATCAGCGGCTTTCATCAGGCTCCAGACATCAGATCGCCAGCCCAGAATTCGAACTTCGTTCTGAAGTCCTTTTTCACGAATCTGCTGTTCCAAAACTTTTCGCAGCGGGCCATCACCCACATAGACCAACCGCACAGGAAAGCCGGACAAACGCGGATTTGATCGCACGAATTCAAAGGCTGCAAGCATATCGAGCGGAGCTTTCTGCTTCGATAATCGCCCAACGCATAAGATGATTTTGTCACCCTCACCGCATTGCAGCGTACGGCGATCGGCAGGCAGGGTCGCCTCAATGGCCTCCACATCCACTCCATTAGAAATCACTGTCATTCGATCGTTGGCGATTCGACAAACTCGTTCGTGTACGTGCGCCACGGAATTACTCACCGACACGTAGCGATCAACCATTCGCGACGTGAGGCGTTCAGGAATGATGACTGACCACCGTCGATCTGCCACTCGGATCCCGGAAATGATCTGCCGCACCCCAGCCAGCCTTCCCGCAATTCTTCCCACGATGTTTGCCTGGTGAAGAAATGTAAGCAGAATGTCGCAAGGATTTCGTTTCAATTCGCTTTTCATGCGGCAAATTGCTCGAACGTCAGGAAAACTGCCAGCGTTGAGGGGCGTCAGTGGAATCCCGGCCGTTTTCAAGGCATTCGCCAGCGGACCGGCGTCGCGAACGCTGATCACGCGCACGTCCCAGCCGATGGATTTCAACCCACAGGCCACTTGAACAAACGCCTTTTCTGCGCCACCGACATCCAGTTCGGTGATTGCCATCGTCAGTCGGCGAGTTTGTTGCGAATCCGGCATCAGCTACCGCGTGAAAGTGAATTTTAGTAAAGCGATCGCCTCGCCTGCATAAACAACGAACAACCCAACTCGAACGCGGACTCACTGAGACGTGCTGGTAGTACTCCGTCATGCATAGAAAAGGACGAGCTAAAAAGCTCGTCCTGCTAAAATTGTCATTGAATGTCTTCATCAGCTCCAGAATTTTTCGCCATGCCAGTTGATTGGCGGATGTGTTTCGACTTCCACATCACCCTTGACCTTGGTCTGGCAGGCCAATCTGACTTCTTTTTCAGGATTGCTGAAGATCTTAAGCCCCAAAAGTGGATTCAGCCACTTCCACGCCACTTCCAGCAGACCCTTCTTCGAAACGTTTTCTTTGCCCTTTGCGATGACCACGTTGCAACTGCAACATGTTCCAAAGCCCATACAATTCACAATCTTATGGGGCCCCGAATAAAGCTGAACGCCATTCTTACGGGCAACAGTACGAATATCTTCGCCCTCATTCGCGTCAACTGTAACTTTCTCGTTGACAAACTTGACCTTTGGCATCGCAGCGGGCTCTCGTGATTCGACGACATAAAATGATCTCAAGCCTCAAGATCCTAGTTTGGAACGCAGAGTATTTCCAGAGGCTGATTGTGCATCCCGACACTGAGAACAAAAAATCCTAACGTATTTCCTTGGCAACCACCACAATGTGTTGTCCTTTCGGCACCGGAGCAACCCACGCCTGAGCAAGCACAACTCCGTCCAGAGCCGCAACGCACGGCCATGGCTCAATATCGATTCTGTCGAAATCATGCAGCAGACCAACGGTCTGCCCCTTCTTCACCGCCGCACCACATTCCACAAGGGGCTCGTAGTGGCCGGCAAAGGGTGCCGGAATGAAACAATCTCTATCCACCATCTCCAGTTTGCGTTGTGTGCCTGCCTTGTGGTATGCAATGGGTTCTATCGTGCCATGCATGAGATTATTGTTAATCAAGGCCGCCAGAACTCCCTGTCGTCCGTACCGAACACCCTCAGGATTCACAGAACGCCCCCATCCCAGTTCCGTACCGACGGTGATTTTTCCAAGGCGTTCTGCTTCGGACGGTAAGAGCCCGGGAGTCAAGTTCTGATACACCATCAACGCGGGCGTCCCGAACCAGCGTGCGGTCGTTTCAATTTTGGCCGCCAGTTCCTGATCATCCACTGGATGAAAGTTTGCGCAGATCGCAAATCTGGCAACGTCACCTCCGGAATGAAGATCGAGCACTACGTGCACTCGAGGCCAGATATGATGCCTCACAAAGGCCGCAATTCGGTGAGTAATTCCCGCGAGGCCAGGTGTCACGCCCGCACCATCAACGAACGCACGATTCAGATTCACTCCGTCATCGAGTCGGCTTTCTCGAGTCCCCGCCAGGAATGCCGCAGGATTAAGAACCGGGATCAGGATCACGCGACCCCTGACATCTTCCATTCGAATGTCGCGAATAAGGTGCTTCAAAACCACAGGCCCCTCATATTCGTTCCCATGATTTGAGCCGAACGATACCAAGCCCTGGCCATCCTTTGCCTCCGGTCCGACAAAGACTGTCAGCGGCATCAAGTGATCGCCCCAGATGCTGTCGTGCTCAAGAGCCACCCAATAGTCCCGCCGGCCGCGAGAATCCAGGTCGAGTCGCTCGGGTCGTACGATGATGCGGTTCATGGGTCGGTCTTTAAAATGGCACTAAAAGAAGGAAAAAAATGCGGCAGCGGGATTGTGACTTGCTTTGCCTTCCGTTTGAAGCGTCAGCGAAACACTTGTCAGCGAAACATAAACCTGATCCGGTCTCTCACGCCGTCCTGCAAATCTGTTCGTTTCAGAAACCACTGAGCGTTCCTGATGTCCAGTCGGTCGACATTTCCAACTTCCTCTTCATGAGCCATTGTCCATTCGCCGTCAAACCGAAAAGCTTGTCATAAGTGGCATTGTGAGAACGCTCAGCGGCCGCTTCGATTCGTTGACGCAGAAGCCCGTTGATTCCATGGTCGAATCCGCGTATCGTTCCAATCAAGGAGTCACTCATGAGTCGTCGGCCAGCTCTTATTCTTGCATTGCTTTCTGCTATTCCCATTCAATCCGCTTCGGCTGACGAACTGCTCAGGATCAGTGGCAAGACGATGGGGTCTTACTATTCGATCGTGATTGATTCACCAGGAACAGCGGATGCCGGACGGTTGAAGACCGAGATTGAAACCCGATTTGATGACATCACCCGCCAGATGTCCACGTGGGATGAAAAATCAGAGATTTCCCAGTTCAACTCCTCGGCTTCGACCGAATGGTTTGCGGTTGGACCCGACTTTGTCACCGTCGCTGTGGAAGCAAAACGGCTGCACGCAGCAACTCAGGGTGCGATCGACGCGACCGTCGCCCCCTTGATTGATGTGTGGGGATTCGGCAGAACGAAAAGAAAAACTGTACCCAGTGACGAACAGATCGAAACGGCTCGCCAGGCCGTTGGAATGCAGCATGTCGAAATTCGCATGACACCCCCGTCGATTCGAAAGAGTATCCCCGACCTGCAACTTAGTTTTTCTTCATTGGCACCGGGATATGCAGTCGACGAAGTCTGTAAAATTCTGCAATCTCATCAACTCAAGTCGTTTGTCGTGGATGTCGGCGGTGAGAATCGCGCGGGGGAAGCCAAAGCGAATGGAGACGCATGGCGACTGGGTGTTGAATCGCCGCTTGGTGGATTGCACAAAATCGTCGAATTGACCAATCAGTCGATTGCCACGTCCGGAGATTATCGAAGCTTCTTTGTGTCAGGGGGGAAGAAATACTCGCATATTCTTGACCCCAAAACGGCTCGACCAGTGGAACATCCACCCGCCAGTGTTTCGGTCGTCCATGAGTCCTGTATGACGGCCGATGGCATAGCGACGGCAATGATGGTGCTAGGTCCCGATAAAGGTCTCGAAGTCGCACGCCTGTGTGGTGTGGACGTCATGTTTCTCGACGTCAATACCCTTGGGACGCTGGAAGAAAAGAGCGTCGGAATATTTACAAGCCAAAAGTAACCAGGCGAGATTGGCAGGCGAACGGACAGACGCCCGAGTATGCGGTGCAACCATACTCATCGGCATTCCAGAGAACTCGGATGCTCGCGTCCCAGCGACAAGCTCAGATCTCACAACTCCGGAGCGAGCAACAAGTGAGACTTCTCGCACAGAGGGCAGGCGTCGGTGACGGACTGCACGTTACGACTTGCAGCGAACGCGATCCCACGGACGGTGGTCAGGATGCCGGTCACAAGCACTGCGATGCCCGCAACGCGCAGCAGATTCTTTCGAAGGCCAATCGTGGCCATCGAAAGCCCGGCCCCCGTAATCAGCATGACGGGAATAGTGCCAAGACCGAAGGCCAGCATGATGAGCACTCCCTTGCCAACATGACCAGAACTGGCGGCCAGCGCAAGGAAGCTGTAAACGAGTCCACACGGAAGAAAGCCCGTCAGCAATCCAGCGATAAAGACTGCCAACCACGAACCGCCCTGAAAGAATTGACTGAAAACCGTGCGAGTCACACACGGAATTCCGGACTTTCGTTTGACTCGCCACTTGAGCCATCCTGCGGCATGCAGTCCCTGAACAACCAGCAACAAACCTGCGACTATGGCAAACGCCGCTTGCAGCCAGACCGCGTTCCCTTGTGAACGCAGAAACTTCGCGCCAATCCCGGCCGTAACCACACCAAGAAACATATAGGTCATGGTCCGCCCGAGACTCCAGCAGCCTTGACGCAGAATTGCCCCGGCCACGGACTTCGTTCCCAAATTCATCGTCGCGGCAATACCACCGCACATCCCAATGCAATGCGCGGAGCCCAGCACTCCGCTGACAAAGATGAGTGCAAGTTCGGTGACATCGGAAAACATGGTTGAGATACAAAACCAGAGGAACGAAAAACACTTTACGACGCGTGGATTGAGACTTCCTGCTCCCGAGAACTCTCGTCGGAGGCACTTGAGGCTGCACTGGGTGAATCTGCAACCACACTCCCGCCCGTGGCTGGTAAGTGATCGGGACTCTCGGCCATCAGGCGAAGCGAGTTCGAAATCACAATCAAACTACTGACGATCATCAGGCCCGCTGCCACGGCGGGATTCAACAAGCCGAATGCTGCCAGAATGACTCCGCCGAAATTGTAGCCAAACGCCCAAAAGAGATTCTGTCGAATTACCGAACGAGTCCGCCGAGCCAACTGAACAGCCCACGGAATCCTGCTCAGATCATTACTGAGCAGGCAAACCTGAGCTGAATCGCGAGAAACATCCGCCCCGCAGCCCATGGCAATTCCCACGTCGCTGGCCGCGAGTGCGGGCGCGTCATTGATGCCATCACCCACCATCGCAACGCTCATGTGTCGCTTGCGAATTTCCTGTAACTGCTGAACTTTTTGCTCCGGCCGCAAATCACATTGAATACTCAGGCGATTCGCCGAAGCAGGTCCATCCATGACGAAATGACGGGCCCCAGCATGTTCCTGACGTTGGTGGAAAACTGGATCGATCGATTGCCATTCAGCACATTCCACACTGCACTGGCAGCCGACTTCGTGACAGTCCAGCAGACGACGTCGCAACTGTTCAGCTTTCGCCGAGCGGTCGCCCGTGAGCACCGTCACCGGAAGATCAAGTTCCATGCACTGCTTGACTGCGAACGAGGCTTCCGACCGCAGCGTCTCCGTCAGAAGAAAAAGAATCACCGGACGACCAGCCACCGCCAAGGCCACGACGGAGGCTGCTTCCTGATCGGCAATCGACAGAGCATGAGCCATCCGCAGACGCAATCGCGGGGAAATCTCAGACCCTGCCGAGACAAACTCAAGACTTCCCAGGCGAACGGTGCCACCCTTGGCCCGAGTCGCCTCAACGCCTCCCCCCGGAACAGACCGGACGTTGCTTAACTCAAGACTGCAAGGACGTGCCGCAGTCCCTATTGATCCCTTCGATCTGGTCATCGGATCTGGCAAGGATTCCACGAAACGAACGACAGCCAGAGAAAAAGGATGCGCCGATGTTCGCGCCAACGCGCCGCACACGGGAAGGATTTCTGCAGAATCATGATCTTCCAATACGCAGAGATGCCGAACTTTCGGACTGCCGGTTGTCAGTGTCCCCGTTTTGTCGAAGCAGATCGATTTCACCAGAGCCAGCCGCTCAATGGCTTCACCGCTTCTGAACAGGACCTGATGCTTCACCGCAACACTGAGTGCAGTCCATACGGCCAAAGGCGTTGCAAGCCCTAGGGCACACGGGCACGCGATCAGCAAAACACTCAAC
>JANPHT010000036.1:0-1781 GCA_031424595.1 Planctomycetota bacterium | reverse complement strand
GTTTTTTTTTTTTTCGACACTTTTTTTCCTAAGTAACGCTGGTGGTTTTTTTTTGCCTCAACATTTACTTTCTGGGTAATGGTATTCTTACTCGCCAAAATACCCAAAAAACGACTCCGCAAGAGCGACCGCGGCGGCAGGAAAATAGTCTGAGTTCCCCGTGAAGATCACTGTTGGCGCTGTTCGCCGCTGTTGGGTGGTCGTTGAGTTTGCGGAACGTGTGAGGCACTTTCGCAACAGACGAATAAATTCTCTGCCGGCACGATATCTGTACGCTATCCTTTTCAATGGCTCGCCCACGAAAACGTGAGCAGTGTGAGACTCAAACCGCGATTCCTGAACGATGCAGTTGCCACTTCAGTCTGCCAGATCCCCACGAACGACCTCGTCAGCACGTGGACGGAGAACTGCTGCGCGCTGTGGCAGCAATCGGACGGGACTCACACTCCTGGAGATGCTGCTGGCCGCTGTCATCCTTGCGACGGCTCTGTCGGTCCTCGCGCAGCACAATTCATCAGGAACAACCGCCGCGCTTCGATCACAGCTCGAAACGGAAGCCGCTCTACGGTGTCAGTCGCAGCTGAATCGACTGCTGTTTGAAAAACACCTGCCATCAAATCTGTCGGAACGACCCTTCGAGGATAATCCGCGATGGCATTGGTCGGCCACCAGATCGCCATCGAATTACACGGGACTGTCGCTTCTGACAGTTAACGTCTTCCAAACCGGACGACACAAGAGCATCTCCTCGTTTTCGTTGTCGCGATTGTGTTCCAGCCACGCTGAGTCATCGGTTTCGTTTTCACCGGGAGACCGCCGGTGAAGACATCAGCACGACATGATGTACAAACACAACACCTTTCGAAGCACAAACTGCGTTGCTCGACACAGGCTGGTTTTACTCTGCTGGAGACGATGGTTGCACTGGCGTTGTGCGGGTTAATTATCGCAGCACTGGGAATCGCGACTCATCTTTACTGGAAATACCGATCGCTGACGAAAGGTCAAATTCACACGTCACATCTCATGCGGGGACTGACAGAAGATTTCTCCGAAGTCCTGCGTTCCGTCACGCCGCTCTGGATGCCGGACCGGGACGATCATTCGGAACTTTCTGCAACTCGCAGACAGAACGATTCCCTGGACGGCTTCACCGATGACATTTCACTGGCCAATTCGCAATTACTCGCCGTGTCGGAACCAGTTCCCTTCGTAGGGACGCCGCAACTCTTCGCGGTGCTGACAGAGCATCCCAGTTCTCGCTTCGAACACGCTGAACCACTTCAGGATGTCGCCGGACCGAAGCACGTCGTCTGGTGGATCAATGATGGATCACTGCAACGTGTTCCGCTGCTGTCCAAAGGGAACTCCAGAGAGTCCGTCGAAATCTCCGCCAGCGATGTTTCAAAAGGACTTGTCCGATCGACAATTTCCGCCGATGCCGGGGAAACAGCCCGCAACCGAAGTGTCAACTCGCAGCTGATTTCCACGGACGTTCAAGCCATGTCTCTGAGATACTTCGATGGGAAGACCTGGACGGCCGACTGGTCCAGGCAAGACGTCCACGAGATTCCGCTTCTGGTGGAGTTTACGCTTTCTTTCACTGATGGAACCTCTGACGGCATGGAGAAGCCCGCAAGTTTTGTCGTCGCGATTCCTCAGGGGACGAATCGATGAAACGCGGCTTCGAGCGACACCGGCGACACGTAAACCGCACCGGCATGGTCCTGGTTCTGGTCCTGGTCGTCGTGATGATGTTAAGCTTCGCTGTGTATTCCTTC
>JANPHT010000035.1:0-1819 GCA_031424595.1 Planctomycetota bacterium | reverse complement strand
TCGCAGATCTGCCGCGAGGACTCGCAGGCGGGCCACAGAGCGATTCCGAGGGCTCGATCCGAATATGTCAGGGCTCGCCGAACCGATTCGGCAGAGGCTCTCTGGGGCGCTGACAGAGAGAACTCCCCGTAACTCCGAGTAACTCCCCGAATCCGCAGAAAACCCGGAAAACACTGGCCAACGAGATCCGACGAACTCCGCCTCGAAGCAAATTCCACGGCTACTCCAAGCAAGAGAGAGAGACACACACAGACAGAGAGACACCGAACATCGAACGAACACACCGAACGCCAAACGAACAGGGCAGCCATCCCGGCCGGACCTCGAGATACTGTACATACAAACACTTATAAGTGAATTGGGCTACACACGTTTTTCCATCCTGTCGCTGGCCGTCGATTGCCAAAACCCGACATTGTCGCCCTAGTATTTGTACAGTAGGGTGTCAAAAGCATTGGGGTTTTGTGCGGATGGCTGTCGTCCGATCTGCGGATGATCCTCGTCCGTTTGTCCGTTTGCGAGCTCTGAGACCTGAAATCCCAGGCCATCCCTCCCAGCCGCGAGGAAATCGTCGCCTTGCGTTGTCCTGATTCGCGTCGGATGGCCGCTCTCATGTGTCCTGTCGATTGCCAAAACCCGACAATGTCGGGTTTACACCGGTCTGTACAGTATCGTGCCCGTCAAAAACACTGGGGTTGTGCATCCTCGGTCGAGCTCGAAAACGCGAAATCGCTATCGTACCCCTCGCAGGCAGGACGAATTTGGGGCCTTGCGTTGTCCTGATTCGCGTCGGATCGCCGCTCTCATGTGTCCTGTCGATTGCCAAAACCCGCCAATGGCGGGTTTACACTGGTCTGTACAGTATCGTGCCCGTCAAAAACACTGGGGTTGTGCATGGTGGGCGAATTCGGAAGCGGCCACGCTCTGAAAACGCGAAATCGGCACCGTACCCCTCTCAGCTGGTCGTGGAACCCGACATTGTCGTGTTTTGGGTCTCGAAGTGCCGAAAACATTGGGGTTGTGCATCCTCGGTCGAGCTCGAAAACGCGAAATCGGACCCCTTGCCCCTCCCGAAGCGGGTGGATTTGAGCGCATGAAGCCTTGGAGCTGGGTAGTCTGGTCCAATCGTGGTTCCATAAGGCTCGAAGCCAAGTCGATGCGGACCAACATAATATGATTGGCGCCCAAAGATTGTGGCGAATCCACCGGTTACCCACGCCGCCATCCTCGATCGCGTTGTGCCAGACACCACCCGTCGCGGGGTGAGCAAATTTGAAAGCATGAGTTTCCTGATTACGGCTGATTGGCCGCATGGGGCTTGAAGCAGGCTGATCAATAGCATCATGCGAACCAAGATGCTTGACGATGCCTGGAATGGGCTGATGACCAGCACCATAAAGTGATACGGAGGCTGTTACTAAGACCTGACGTCAGAATACTGGCCGTTGTAGCTGGGTTGACACAGGCCTGTGAACGTTCCTGATCTGGTCACAAGAGCCGAGTGCTCTCTCGGCTGAATTCTCAATCGTCGATCTTCCGCAATTCGAGTCCAAGAGACTTCGCGACTTTGTCCGCAGCATCCAGCAGCAAATCACGCTCCCCCGTCATGAATCGGTGAAGCTGTGGCTGACTGATTCCAGCATTCAAGGCGACTGATCGTACTGATTTGCCGGAATCGTTAATCGCCTGAATGATCACTTGCCGCATGGTCAGATTGGCGGTTGCTTTCTGTTTCGCTGGAGTCCCCGCACTTTTCTTCACTGCCTTCTTCGCCATGAGCTAAACCCTTGAGATATCTCTTAAAGACTCGCCTTCTGCC
>JANPHT010000034.1:0-5465 GCA_031424595.1 Planctomycetota bacterium | reverse complement strand
CAACAAGATCCTGGCGGAGAGTCACTCTGATGGGTTTGAATCGAAGTTTAACGGAACTGACCTGACGGGATGGGGTGGAGCCACTGATAACTACGAAGTGGTTGAAGGAGCCATCCGATGCAAGAGCGGTCACGGCGGGATTCTCCACACCACGGATGAGTTCGCAAACTTTGTCGTTCGGCTGGAATTTCGAGTTCCGCCGGGTGGAAACAACGGCCTCGCAATTCGCACCGATGGAACGGGTGACCCTGCTTACGTCGCCATGTGTGAACTTCAGGTCCTTGACTCTGAACATGAAAAATATGCCAAACTGGATGCGCGCCAGTATCACGGCTCGGCCTATGGAATGATTGCCGCCACGCGAGGATTTTTGCGGCCGGCCGAGACATGGAACTTCCAGGAAGTGATTGTCGATGGCAGCAAGATCAAGGTTGAAGTGAACGGCAATGTGATATTGGACGGAGACCTGTCGACCGTATCAGAGTACATGGCCAACTCACCGCATCCAGGCAAGGATCGAAAGTCCGGTTTCTTCGGATTTGCCGGGCACAGTGATCCTGTCTCGTTTCGTAATGTGAGCATTAAGCGGCTGCCGTAGAACTCCACACTTAACATCAATCTTTCAGATAAAGTCCGTTGATCACCACTCCAGTGCTGATCGAGCAAAGATCATGCTGAACCAAAGATCCACACTCTCACTGCTCCTGGCCCTGTTCACTGTGTGCGGGCAAATCCGGAGTGAGGATCTGCTTTCCGGCAATTCGACCTTTGTGTCAGTGTCTGATCACCCGGTCTTTGTTGCAGCGCCTGGAGAATGGGATTCCAAAATTCGTGAACGGGGTTGGATCATCAAGGACGGTGATGTCTGGAAGATGTGGTACACAGGTTACAATCCAGATCAACAGCCCCTCACAATGAAATTGGGATATGCCACTTCAACTGACGGCCTCAACTGGCATCGTTATGCAGGCAATCCGATTATTGATGATGTCTGGGTTGAAGACATCATGGTCGTTCAACACGACAATCGATACATCATGTTTGCAGAAGGTGCCGGTGACCAGGCACAACGGCTCGAATCTGTAAACGGAGTGGAATGGTCGCAAAAAGGTAGTCTGGACGTTCGTCTTATGAATGGACAGCCAATTCCTCCGGGACCATTCGGCACCCCGACGGTGTACTTCGAAAACGGTACGTGGAACCTTTTCTATGAACGTCGGGACGAGGGAGTCTGGCTGGCAAAGTCCAAAGACCTGCAAGTCTGGACGAATGTTTCCGACGAACCTGTGTTGAAGCCAGGACCAGAATCCTATGACCGACTGATGATCGCGATGAACCAGGTCGTCATGGTTGATGGAAAATATATTGCCGTACTGCACGGCACAGGGACTCCCCAGAAGCCTCGTGAATGGTGTACGAACCTTGCGGAGTCCTCGGATTTGATTCACTGGAAAAAGAGTGTTCAAAATCCGCTTTTGCCCGTATCGGAGAACAAATCCAGTGGACTATTGATTCAGGTCGGCACTGACTGGCGTCTCTACACAATGCATGACAAAGTGGACGTGCACCTGCTCCGCGAAAAGAAAACGCGCCTCCGATGAGAACTTTTGAGGTCATCTGCCCTCATTCATTAAACCGCGACGGCGCCGATTCGCAAGACTAAACCCCGTAAGCTCGATCGAATGGATTCTGAACAACCGTCCTCTGAAGAAATTGCCCTTCGGTATCTTGAAGAACTGCCGTGGCCACCATATCCGTTTCAGGAACAGGCCATCTTCACGTGGTTCGACTCCGAAGACGGAATCCTGGTTTGCGCACCGACGGGAACCGGAAAGACCGTCATCGCCGAAACAGCCTTGTACGAAGCCTTGATGACTGGACGACGGGCGTACTACACGACACCCCTGATCGCGCTGACCGAACAGAAGTTCCGGGAACTCCAGGACTCGGCGGTCCGCTGGGGATTCTCCGCCAACGACGTAGGGCTCATCACCGGCAATCGTCGCGAAAATTCAGATGCACGGATTCTTGTCGTTGTCGCTGAGATCCTGCTGAACCGCCTCCTGTCTCCGGAGGAGGTTTCTTTCGACGACGTGGCGGCCGTCGTGATGGACGAATTCCACAGCTTCAATGATCCGGAACGCGGTATCGTCTGGGAGTTATCCCTCGGCCTTTTGCCCAAGCACTGTCGGCTCCTATTGATCAGTGCGACCGTTGGGAACGCAACCGATTTTGTCGTCTGGCTGGCTCGCCAGCATGGTCGTCGGCTTCGACTGTTACAAAGTGACGAACGTCGAGTCCCGCTCGACTTTCGCTGGGTGACCGACGAAATGCTGCCGGATCAACTGGAGATTATGGCGGATGGCGACGAAGAATCCCGCTACACGCCAGCCTTGGTGTTTTGCTTTAATCGCAATGAATGCTGGAGCGTTGCCGAGCAACTCAAGGGCAAACGATTGCTGGCAGATGGTCAGCAGAAGCAGCTGATCGCCGAGATGGAACAGGTTGACTGGTCGATCGGAGCGGGTGGAAAACTAAAACAGTTCCTGATGCGTGGGGTGGGCATTCATCATGCGGGATTGCTTCCGAAATATCGTCGAATTGTCGAGCGACTGTTTCAAAAGAAATTGCTCAGCATCTGCGTCTGCACGGAGACTCTGGCGGCGGGAATCAATTTGCCAGCACGGTCGGTCGTCATGACGTCGCTGCTCAAGGGGCCTCCGGGAGCGATGAAAGTCATTGATGCCAGTTCTGCGCATCAGATGTTTGGGCGAGCCGGACGTCCGCAGTTTGACAGTCGGGGTTACATTTTTGCGGTGGCTCACGAAGACGACGTGCGGCTATTTCGCTGGCAGCAGAAGTACGATGAAATCCCCGAGGACACGCGAGATCCGATGTTGATTCGCGCGAAGAAGAATCTCAAGAAAAAAATGCCACGGCGACGTGAAGGATTTCAGTATTGGACCGAGCGTCAGTTTCAGACATTGCGCGAGGCTCCGCCGGCAAAGCTGGCGAGTCGAGGGCGATTGCCGTGGCGATTGCTGGCGTTTTTCATTCGTAAGTCAGGGACGGTACTCGGGCTTCAGGAGGCTGTGCGTCGACGATTGCTGGATTCGGGTGAAAAGGATGATGCGGAAAAACATCTCGTTCGAATGTTGATGACCCTCGAGGCTGGCGGATTTATTACCCTTGACCCTCCTCCTCCGCAAATTTCTTCGGCGTTTGATGCGGCGGCAAAGAATGATGGCCCGGTTTTCCATTCTGTCCGTGCGGGTGACGTGATCTCCCAAATTGTGCCTGCGATCACGGGACCTGCAAAATTACAGGACAGCCGCTGGATCTCAACTCACCTTGCACCGCTGACTGAGAGCGAGACTCAGGCGGCCGTTGAAGCTGTGGAAACACCAGCCACTGAAGATCCCGCCGAGTTCGGTGAGGGAGTCGATGGCGAAGAAGCGTCTGCATCAGGCGTAGACGCAAATCCGGAAATCACAGAAGTCCCGGCAGTTTCCGAAGAAATTCGTCCTGACGCTATCGAGCCTGAGATTCCCTCCGAACTGACTCAGCCAGCGAAAGTGGGCCTCCTGGGTCAATTAATTCAACAGGCTCGCAAAGGCGATTCCACAAACGACAGCATCACCTCAAAGAAGGCCAAAGGGACAAAAGCGACAACGGCTCCGGAACTGCCTGAGTTTGATTATTCGCCGCGTCTGGCCATTGCCACGGAAGAGATGGAGTTACTGTTTTCATTCCGCAGCATCAACGCGCTGTACGGGGTTTTTCTGGCCGAGCATATGCACAAGGCCAACTATGAAGAACGTCTTCAATTGCTGGAAAGCGTGCTCGATCTGGCGTCGTCCGTGGCTGGCGCGGTGCGGGTTCCCTCATCGGAAGAAATGCCTGATGGTCCTCTTTCTACCGAGTATCTCAATCCGTTGTTGCTGTCACGGGGTCTTGTGACTCAGCAGGAGTTGACCGGATACTTCGATGAGGTGACTCGTCGTCGAGTCTATCCGATGCCGCTGGGGGATCGCATGAGATTACTTTTCCGTTGTGACTTTCCAGGCGTGTCTGACGTCTATGTTCGAAGTGTCTGGTGTGTAGGCGACCTGCTCAGGTTTGGTGGAAACTTCGACCGTTTTGTGAAGGCCCGTGATTTAACAAAACAGGAAGGCATCCTGTTTCGACATTGCCTGCGGATGATTCTGCTTTGCGGTGAGTTCGCCCTGTTGGAACCCCCGGGACTTAATCCTTTCGAATGGCGCCGCGATCTGACCGAACTGGCAGCAATCCTCACGGAATCATGCCGTGCCGTAGATCCCAACAGCACGGACGAAGTGATTACAACGCTGCGAGCTCAGGCGGAAGGTCAGAATTTGTTGTAAATTCGATCTGATTTGAGTTTCACCGAATCTGTCAACCTTTGAGCCGTCGGTAACCGTTCACGCGATTAGCCGTGGAGGAGTGATGGAGCAAGCTGTTCGTTGTGATTGTGGGTCGGGTCAATGCCGTCCGCAAACATAAAACGGAAGTAGTCCTGAGACATATTGTACGACTGGATTTCGTCGCTGCCTTCCTCAACGTCGTCGCGGATTGTAAAGCGGGCAGCAGGATTCACGGCCTCTTGTGATGAAGGAGGCTGACCACCACGTTTTGGCTTACTGCGTCGCCCCGGCTGTTTTTGTCTTCGGCTTGGTGATATCAACCGTCTCAACCAAGACCGTTTTGAAACCGTGAACCGTTACCTATTCTGTTTTGGCTCAATATCATCGGCATCGGTTTGTAGGGTTTTGCAATTTCCAATCCCGACCAAAGGCCTGACTGGCTTCTCTCAGTCCAGTGCCGCGTAAGTATCTGACACCAGAACCCTCAACAATTCTTCCGCTGGATGCCTTCGGTCTGTTGTCAGGTCTGTTGGGGGAGGCGGAGGAGGGACGCTGGTGGTCCTTATCGCAGAGTTGTTTCAGCATCCTTTGCGTGGGTGAATTCATCTCGATCCCATGATTCTCGCAAATCGAGTGAACGCGACCTGGCTTCGGCGAATTGAAGGATTTTCGCGGCCGTCGGGGCGGCGACGGTGCCGCCGTAATGAATGCCGGGTGCGGTCGGTTCATCGACCATCAGCAAGACAAGCACTGCGGGATTTTCGGCCGGAGCACCGCATACGAATGACACCACCCAAGCCTTGTCCGAATAAGTACCGGTTGCCGGATCGAGCTTTTGAGCAGTTCCCGTCTTGCCAAAAATTGAGAGGCCGGGAATTCGGGCCGATTTCCCCGTCCCACGCTCAACAACCTGCTTCATGGGTTCCTGAACAAGCCATTCACAAATATCATAATCGAGGAGTTCGGTGCCAACATCGATTCCCGGCTCAACAACATGGATCTGATCGTTTGATGATGCACCTGCTTCCGTTCCGGCAGCACTTTTCAATAATCGCGGACGAACCAGTCGACCGCCGCGAC
>JANPHT010000033.1:0-6450 GCA_031424595.1 Planctomycetota bacterium | reverse complement strand
CTTTCTTTGCCACAGTACGTTCCTCCAAAAAAAAATTTGAACTTGAGTGGCCGTCCTGCCGAAGCTTACCGGGCTTTAAAACAAACAGGAACAACCCCAGACCAAAACATCAGATCATCAATGCCCCATGACAATGATGATGCAGATTCCCTTCTTTGCTGATGACCGTCTTGAAGTCCGCTGTGAGGCGATTCCTTCGCTACGTGCATCCGATTTACAAACAACAGAATCTGCTGTTGGTGATCGGAATCGTAGGTGATCGCTTGAATAACGCAAGACTGTTCCGCGTGTTTCCCGTGCTCCGGCGAACTTTTTTTTTGATGCTCATCATGACACTTTGCGAAGCTCACTCAGAGCGCCGAAGCGAGGCCTCCAGTCGATCACTCCCCATTCATTCTGAATCGGCGAATCGAAGCATCAGTGACACATTTGCAATGTGATGAATCATCATCGAAGAGTGTCATCAATGATCCTTCCGATGGAGATATGATCGGACAGAAATACTACTCTGCTGAAGAAGTGTGTAATGCGATTGTGTTTCAAAAACACTGTGTTTTATCGTGTCTTTATCGCCTCAATGTCTCATTGTGCGTGCCGTTTGTGCTCAACGATGCCATCGCGACACATGTCATTCAGGATCTGTTTTATGTACTCAATACTCTGCACCGCAATGTGCTGCGCGCCAGGCGTGTAGTCGAACACTTCGACCGAAACCCAACCCTCATAATGAGACTCGATGAGCGCCTGAAGAATGGGATGATAGTCTGTTTCTCCCATCCCTGGACCAAGCAGATTTTTGTCGTTGACGTGAAAATGTTTACAAAAATTTTTGTGACGGTGGATCAAGGAGGGTATCGATTCGCTCTCTGCGCCGAGCATCGCCTTAACGTCCTGATGCAGCATCACCGATGGATGATGCAACTCACGAATGATCTCCATTGCCTCATCACATGTGTTGATGAAGTCGGTCTCTTTCTCTGTCAGAGGCTCAAGGCACAGAACGACCTGCTGCGCGGCAAACGTTTCGATCGTCTCTCGGAATACTTCAACGGCGAAATCTGCCGCTTGTTCCTTTGTGACGCCGGGTAGCAGGTTGCGTTGCGTCGGAGATCCAAACACCATGACTTCACCCCCCAATTGCCGACACACTCTGGCCAGTAAACGCAGGTATTCGGCTGTTTTCCTGCGAACAGCCCGGTCTGGACTGGTCAAGTGAAGTCCGTTGGTTTTGGCCAGCAGCCAGTGCAATCCAATAACCTCAAGGCCATTCCGCTGTGCCTCACTGCGCATGTCTTCAAACACAGAATCCGGAACCGAAGCGAGATCCAAGGATATCGTAAAGGGGGCGACTTCTATGCCCGTGTAGCCCGCTTCAGCGATCAGTCGACACTGCGTCGCCCAATCTGTGTTGTCGTACAACTCATGGCAGATGGCAAATTTCATGGGAGTCATTCTTTAACAGAGAAAAAAAGTGCCGAGACAAAAAGGAGAGCGAAATCGAAGTGTAAACAAGCAAGTCGAGCGATGCAGAGAAAGTTCACCTGGTTCAAAAGCAACCAGCTCAATTGGTCGCCGTGTCATAGCATAATGCCTTCGCCCGGCGATTCAGTCGTCGTGGTATTTGGTGCCACTCGTTTCGGAGAGCGAAGACAAGGCGCATTGTTCATTCACTCCTCCGCTTTTTAATGCGATGCATCATTCAACCTCGTTCAAGAAACTCATCTTCGTTCTGCGGACGACCAACGCTCTTGAAGTTCCGGATGAATCGGCTGTCGCAGATCTTCGGAATACTCGGATTGTTGGGGCACGTGGATAAAATGACGCAGAGGTCTCACAACCGAACTACGTACCGTACCGCATTCTGTTCAATTGCCGCCGACTTGCAACGTGGTTTGACCGACGGTGCTCTGTGACCTAGATCCTTATGACAATGGAGAGTGTGTGTTGTCTGGCGACGCTTATGCCGTTGTTTGCGGGCGAATTGTGCAGTTGCCATCGGTCTGAGCGAGGTCGTTCAACATTCAAGGAATCAGCTGCGTGTCGAATGCACCGTTAGTAAGAAAAGAATCCGCCGGCGAAGGACTCGACGAACTCTTCAACCGGGTCAACATGCTGCTGGGAGAACCATCGGCTGAACGAAAGGACGGAGTTCGGGCTAAGGAGGGATTCGTTCCTCGACAGCCGCGATCCATGCGCGAAACCGATGTACCGCCGGTCCTGATTGAAAAAATCATCATGCGTTTTCTGTTCCAGATGGGGATGGAAACCAGTCGCAGGATTGCAAACCAGGTAAAACTGCCCTTCAAAATCATTGAGCCCATGCTGAAGCAACTTCGGCAGGACAAGTATATCGATCTCGCCGGAACAACATCGACCGGCGACTCAGAGTTCGTAATCACTGAATCCGGCCGCGATCGAGCACGCAGGTACTCGGAAGAATGCACCTACTTCGGTGCTGTTCCAGTGTCACTGGAAGATTATGTCGCCTCGGTGACTGCTCAAACAATTGCCGGACAGGTTGTCACGAAAGAAGATCTCCGTCGAGCATTCAAAGGATTGATCATCAATGAAGCGATGATGAACAGGCTCGGTCCGGCTATTAACTCAGGCCGTGGCATGTTCCTGTTTGGCGAGCCAGGAAACGGCAAGACGAGTATCGCAGAACGAGTCACAGCCGCATTCGGTACTACCGTCTGGATTCCTCGTGCGATCGCAATCGAGGGTGAGATCATGCGCATCTTTGACCCTGCCGTTCATGAGGAAGTCGTTGATCAGGCACAAAGTTCGGGACTGCTGGATTCACTGGACATTGATCGCCGCTGGGTCCAGGTCAAGCGACCGACGGTTATCGCTGGCGGCGAACTGACGATGAATGAGCTTGAAATTTCTCTGAATCCCACGTCACGCATCTGCGAATCGCCGCTTCAGGTGAAGAGCAATTGTGGCACGCTGGTTATCGACGACTTCGGCCGCCAAAAAATGCCAGTCGATATGCTTCTGAATCGCTGGATCGTGCCTCTCGAAAAACGATACGACTTTCTTAACATGCCAAACGGCAAGAAGATTCAGATTCCATTCGACCAGCTCATTGTGTTCTCTACAAACCTTGAACCCAAGGATCTCGTCGATGGGGCGTTCCTGCGGCGAATTCCCTACAAGATTGAAGTGCCAGATCCATCAGAAGCGGAATTCCGGGATCTGTTCAGGATCATGTGCGAAAAGCTGCAATTCCCCTTTGATCCGGCAGCGATTGAGTATTTGATCGGTACGCACTACAAGTCTTTCGGTCGGCCTTATCGACTTTGTCAGCCTCGAGACCTGTTGCTGCAGGTTCGCAACTACTGCCAGTTTCATTCACTACCGTTGCAACTTAGTCCCGAAGCCTTCGACGCGGCTGTCCTGAACTACTTCTCCGTGATGGAGTAGAGTATTGCACGATTAATGACATCGTGGCATAGCGGAATTCTCATGCCTTTCCAAATATCGGTCGTATTGGTATTTGTCGGATTGCTCTCAGGCTCCGCCATTGACGTGGGCGACGAGATCGACGACGTATCAGCGGAAAAAAAGTTGTCGGTCGGATCCTTAATTGGCGAAGCGCAGACCTTCGACTGGGTAAAAGTAAACGATCGTGCCAACTGGCAAGCTCGCGACTCCAGCGGAGAACTTGTCTACAAGGACCAGCTGTGGGTCTTCGGAGGCTGGTTTGATTCCTTTGCTGCTCCACCTCGAGATGTCTGGAGCTCGCCGGATGGCCTGGCCTGGTCACAAGTCACAGCCGAAGCACCCTGGAGATATAGCGATCTCCCGATGACGATCGCGTTCAAGGAGAAAATGTGGCTCATGGGTGGTTGGTACAACGGTCGACTCGAAGGACACGGAGCTACCAACGAAGTCTGGTCGTCCACCGACGGAGCGAAATGGGAATTGGAAACGAAAGCGGCCGGATGGAGCCCACGGATTTCCGCCGGACTCGTTGAGTTCAAGGGGCGAATGTGGGTTCTGGGCGGAACCGAAAACTATTACTTCGGAGACCAATCCAGCCTGCAGAATGATGTCTGGTCATCTGCGGATGGCAAGCAGTGGAGACAGGAAACAGCAAGTGCTCCGTGGTCTGCACGATCTTATCTGCAGGCGGTGGTGCTGAACGACAGGATCTGGGTCATGGGCGGTGGAAACTATGTGCCGGAGTACCATGCAAAGAATGATGTGTGGTGCTCGTCAGACGGCGTCAACTGGCAGCAGGTCACAGAAAACGCTCCGTGGTCTCCAAGACTTTGGTTTTCCGCGGTCACCTATCGCGATCACATATGGGTCATCGGCGGATGGTCAAACAATCCGTCGAAGAACTGGGGTGATGCCTGGTATTCAAAGGATGGATTGAGTTGGAGCTTGCTTAAGTCGAATGTGATCTGGAAAGAACGTCACGAGCACTCCACTTACGTCTTTCAGGACAAGATCTGGGTCCTTGGCGGACATTCACAGCCGCTGAACAGCGAAGTCTGGACTTTGGAATTGCCTAAGAGCTTTGGAACTCCCTGACGATCGCGGAAAATTATCGACCGTGCCCAAGTGACTATCAGTTGTCCAGTCTGTGTAACGGAAACCGCCGGATTCATCTGTGGCCGACTGCAACCTCTTTCTTCCGTCAGTTGAGATGCCTGGCAACAATTGCCGATGCCATCCGCCGGCATGCAGATTCGTCCAGAAGTGATCCGCAGGTTTTGCCGAAGTAAGACAGCAGCGATTCCTTTGGTACTCGGCTTCATCTTTACGCACACCGGATTGTGTCGACAATACCTGCAGCAAAGTGTCTCGCGATCCCGCGATCACAATTGCTGTCATATGAAGGTGCGACTATGTGCGGCATTGTAGGATATGTTGGTTTTCGACCCGTCGCAGATCTATTGCTGGAAGGTCTTCATCGTCTTGAATATCGAGGTTACGACAGTGCTGGCATTGCCGTACTGAAAACGAATACGATTGAGATCAGAAAAAAAGCTGGCCGCGTGTCCGAACTTGGCGGACTACTAAAATCTCAGCCCGTCATAGGACAAGTCGGAATCGGTCATACGCGATGGGCAACCCATGGAGCGACAACAGACGAGAACTCACATCCGCACACAGGTGGCAACGGAGAAGTCGTCATTGTTCACAATGGCGTGATCGAGAATTACGACATTCTGAGACGCCAGTTGCAGACTCTGGGATACGTATTTCGCTCGCAGACCGATACAGAAGTTGTTGCCCACTTGCTGGCTCACAATCTGGAGGAACAAATCCGACTTCATGGCGCACCTGATGATCTTGATACATGCCTGAAGGCAGTCGGCGCGACGTTGGATCGACTCAAAGGAACCTTCGGGCTTGGCATCCTGTTCAGGGACCTGCCAGAAACGATTATTGCGGCTCGCTGCGGCAGTCCGCTTGTGATCGGCGTTGGTAAGGATGAATACTTCCTGGCCAGTGATGCCAGTCCGCTCGTGGGTTACACGAAAGAGGTGGTCTATCTGTCCGACAATGAAGTCGCCGTTCTTCATGCCGACGGCATTCGCATCGATCATCGAAGCAATGGCAGCGTGAGCGTCAGCGTCAAAACACTTGAACAAGTTGCTGCGGATACGGACCTCGGTAACTTCGAACACTATATGCTCAAAGAGATTTATGAGCAGCCAGTGACCATCGAAAACGCTTTGCGAGGACGTCTGGACAGTGAAGAGGCCACGGCTGTCATTGGCGGGCTGAATCTGACTGCCAAGGATCTTCGCCGGATCGACCGAATCGTCCTCACGGCGTGTGGAACCAGCTGGCACTCCGGTTTGGTCGGCGAGTACGTGCTTGAAGAGTTCGCACGTATGCCTACCGAAGTGGAGTATGCCAGCGAACTGCGCTACCGTAACCCTCCCATGAGTGACCGGACGCTGGTGTTTGCGATCACTCAGAGTGGCGAGACAGCTGATACGCTCGCAGCGATGCGAGAATGTAAACGGAAAGGACACCCAACTCTGGCGATCTGCAATGTTGTGGGGTCAACAATCGCGCGCGAGGCGGATGGAGGAATCTATTTGCACGCAGGGCCAGAAATCGGCGTGGCCTCCACAAAGGCTTTTACGTCGCAGGTCACGGTTCTTACTTTGCTGGCCCTGTATTTAGGTCGCATGCGACACATGTCCTATCCAGCGGGAAAACGAATCATTAAACAGCTCCGCGACATGCCTGAAAAGATCAGCAAGGCTCTTGAGTGTCATGACAGAGTTCGTGAAGTGGCTGACAAGTATCATCACTTCAGCAATTTCCTGTACCTCGGTCGCCTTTACAATTTTCCCGTAGCTCTTGAAGGGGCTTTGAAGCTGAAAGAGATCAGTTACATCCACGCCGAGGGATATCCGGCGGCCGAAATGAAACACGGTCCCATCGCATTGGTCGATCAGCAGACGCCGAGCGTGTTTG
>JANPHT010000032.1:0-3165 GCA_031424595.1 Planctomycetota bacterium | reverse complement strand
GAGTGCCGTTTTTTTTTCATGCCGCGAAAACTCACAGCGACGATCCCACAGTGAGCTCCCCAGCCGAATGCGATTGGTGCTGATCTTTCGACAGCAGGGCACAGTCGAAAAGGGGCTCGTACAACGGCGGCCGTGCCGTCTGAAGTGAGACGACTCCTGAATGCTGGTCTGATTGAATCCGTTAACCTTTGCGAGTGGTTGATTGTTGATCACGCCAAACTCGCTCGTACGTTCTTTACAGATTTCGGTTGGGGTCAACTGATCTCACCAACGGTGTGGGCACTAAGCCTCATCAAATCACCCACGGCTCTGAAGAGAACCATTGCTGTGGGAACTGTGTTGGCGGAGAGTTTTCAGCAGCCAGCAGAGTTTCATAACGCGCTGGCATTTCGGCCGACGCTGATCGCCAACCTCGAGCCCGATCAAATTGCTGATGCCGTGGGATGTTTTTAGAGGAGTACGCTCGTTTCGGATCAGATAAGGAGACTACTCGCCATATTCGCGAAGATCGGCGGTGATCTCAAACTCCCGCCCTGCATTTTCCAGGTCGTGAAGCAGACTTTCGATTGTGCAATCGAGAGGCACGGCCAGCTTCAGAACCATTTCAAAGGCACTTCCCTCTTCAGTGCGAACTGCATGCATCCCGGTAATATCAATGCCTTTCATCGACATCATCTGGCTTAGTCTCAGCAATGCACCTGGCTGATTTCGACCACCAATACGCAGGCGAAACTGCTTCGTGCCTGCATTGGTCGCACAATGAGTCAAAAGCTGCGATGAAGCCTCTCGGATGCCAAGCTCGATACCAAAGGGACGACATGCGTCCTGCAGGTGATCCCGGACAACCGACTGGTCGATTGAATCCGGGAACTCGGTCGAAAAAATCATCGTAAAAAAACCACGCACGACGGTCTGACTGGCTTCCCGCAGATCACCGCCAAGTTCTGACATCGCCTTTGTGACCGCAGCAAGAATTCCTGCGCGGTTGGCGGCAGCCATGGTGATGATCAACTCTCTGGCCATTCTTGTGCTCCTGCAAGTCAACTTCAGCGAATGTCTATGTTTCGAGCGATCGCTCGAACTGGATTGTGGACGATTGCGAGACCCTGAGAATCCAGTCGGATGAAGATCAAAAACAACTCACCCATTAGTTGTCGGGCGCACTGCAGAGTTCAACAACATGATGGTCTGGATCCGTAAGAAATACCTGGACAGCTCCATCTGGACGAAGCTTTGCATCGTCCAGCAGGTTGACGCCCATGGCTTTCAATTGTTCGGCAACAAGCTTCGCATTCCCCACTTCGAAGGCAAAATGGTGATTGCGACTGGACTTCACCAGCACCTCCACGGGATAGCCGGCGGGACCACTGCGGTCGTGTTCTTTAATCAGATGAATCAGTGTCGAGCCAGCTCGAAACCACGCGCCTTCAAAACTGAATGCCGGGCGAGGGACTTCGTCCATTCCCAGCAATCCTACATAGAATCGCCGGCTGGCTTCGACATCCGCCACAACAAGCGTGATATGATCGATGTGCTTTACTTTAATGGGCGAATGAGACACTGAGTAACCCTGAATATTACTGATCAGGACGTAAGTCCGTGTTTAAAAAAGAACTCGATGACTTTCTGGCCGGTATCTCCCACGCCGAAAGAAAGGTCCTTGGGGCTTGTCACTGCCTTGGGTGTGAGAACAATCCGCGCAAGCATTCTGACTACTCCCGCCTATTGGCACAACCTACGTTGAGGTGAACCGACGTCAAACCGGCGCACCGGTTGACGTATGGATTTGGGGTGTTCTGGCATTCGAGAATTGCCGTCTTACCCCTGTGTCAATGTTTTTTTGCCGTTTTTAAGGCCACACCAGTGAAATTGCCCGCATTGTTGGTGCCGGAGTGCCATCAGGAGCAATCTGCGTTCTCGTTCACGAGCGCAGGAGTTAAGAAACATGACCGAATTCGCGTAGTCTCTGCGAATTCGCCAGGCTGTTCTGGTCAAGCGACCCACTTTTCGATTACCCTTCCCGATCCGCTGCGCTGGGGGCGCGAATTGGCAGGTGGGACAGGAAGTCTCTGGTCCAGCCATTATTCGTATTCCCGATGTGTGATGGAGAAGTAGGGCTCATTGCGGGCCAATCACGCCGCAGGGATGCGGTTTTCCAACTGACTGATGCTGATGACTTATTTTGAGTTGTCGCCTGTATATTGATCGAACGACCTGAAAATATGACGCTTGCGGAGCTATTGCAGAATCGTTTTCGAGCGGACCTGAGACATCGCGGTGCGGCCTACATTGAGGCCGAGCGAATCAATCTGGTTCGAGTGACTCCAGAAAACATCTTTGGAATCGTGCAGGACGGTGCTGAGTATCAGACTCAACTGCGTCATCAGCCTGATGACGTCGTGATGTTTTGTACTTGTGAGCAGTTTGCGAAGAGTAAAGTCTGCAAACATCTCTGGGCGACGGTGCTGGCAGCTGACGGTGGCGGTTATATCAGTTCGACGCTTCGGCCTGGCCGGATCACGCCATTTGTGGCTCCGAATGCGTACCAGCCGCTTACGATGGATGACATTGAGCCGGGGGGCGTTGACCCCGACGGTGACTCACGAATTCCTCGTGGAAAGCCCAAAGCCAAAGTGGCTCCGGTTCAGCGGACCTTGCGCCCGTGGGAAGCCCGCCTGATTGAACTGAAAGACAACATGGATGTTTCTCCCGACGGACGTACAAAGTCCGATCCGGAAGAACGCCAGATCTTCTATGAGGTTGACCTGGAAGCCAGCAAGGAAGCCAGCAAGCTGGTCATTCAGGCGTCTCAACGACAGCGCCGCGCGGGTGGTCAATGGGGCAAGATCAAACCTCTGAAGGTGCGACCGGGTGAGCTTGATCATATTGAGCATGAAGACGACCGCACGTTTCTTTCGTACCTTGCTGGTGCGATTCCGGAGCGTAACAACTGGACCACACAGCAGGCCGAATTGCGCACGTCAGCACATCGGTTTTATGTGCCGTTTGAACTTGGGCAGCTGGTGCTTCCGGACATGTGCCGCAGCCGTCGCCTGCGAGTTCTGGGCAGCGACGAGGCCGGTGAGCAGCTACTCAGCTGGGACGAACTCGATCCGTGGGAACTGACGATCCGAGTTCGCCGCGATACGGAATCCGAAGGCTGGA
>JANPHT010000031.1:0-5757 GCA_031424595.1 Planctomycetota bacterium | reverse complement strand
GGCGAAGTTGCCGGTGATCAATGGCGGGCCTCGCGAAGTCTTGACGAGGACAATGCCGAACGGGAAATGCGTCAATTCGTGTGGTGCCTTCCGGTCGCGTCGCTGGTCGAGTCGCAGGTTTCACTCGGCGCGCACGAACTTGCCAATCGAATGACCGACTTGCCTCGCGGCGTTGCACCCAGAGAAACGGTTTGTATTTCCGCAGCAATGGACCTTGGTAAATACCTCAATCACTGGGTTGTCGTCGCTTGGTGTCCTGGTGCGACCGGTCACGTTATTGACTATGGACGCATCGAAGTCGCGTCGCAGGATATTGGTGTGGAACCAGCGCTGCTGGCGTCGATGCGTCAATTTCGGGACATTTGCGAATTCGGCTGGCCGATTGGGAACAGCAACGGCAAGCGCCGTCCGGCGGATCAAGTCTGGATCGATGCCGGGTACATGACACATGTGGTTTACACGTTCTGTCGCGAGGCAGGAGACCTGTTTCGACCGGCGATCGGACGGGGGGCAACGCAGCAACGCACGGAGTGGAAACAAGGTCCCACCAGCACCGGTTCGATCGTTAAGAAAATCGGCGAGGGATATCACCTGAGTCGTCTCCAGAACGAGCGAATTCTGCTCTGTGAAATCGACGCCGACCATTGGAAGACATGGGTCCATCTGCGACTCGCTACGCCGGTCGAGTCACCGGGAGCAATGCGGCTGTTTCGCGGGAAACCCGAGGAACATCTTTCACTGGCCAGGCATTTGACTGCGGAACGCAAGACGGAGGAATTCGTTGCGGGGCGCGGCGTCGTGGTCCGGTGGGAACGGATTCGCAAACAGAATCACTGGTTTGACGCGTTGTACAACGCCTGCGCGGCGGGACATTTGGCGGGCGCTCGACTGGTGGAAGACAGGCGACCGCCCCGCGAGTCCCTTTCGCTTGCGGAAATGAGCGCTCGCGCGCAGGGTCGCTCTACGCTGGAGTGATTGGCCAGATCAGAATTGGAATGGGGGTCTGACAGCCGCGAACTCAGGCGTTATCCGTGGATCAGTCCGGATAGTTCGTGGTGAAGCAGCATAAAAACTATATGGCATCGCGGTGATCCAAAATCAGCATTCGCGTGTCCACTGCGTCAGCCGGATTACGATGAAACGTAGCCGGTTAAGTTCTGCAGAGTTGCTTCTTTGCAACCGTCCACTGGCACGCCAGGTCGTGTTGCAAAGATTTCTTGCCTTCCGTTCCAACACCGGATTCTAGAGAATCAGTCCCTTTTCGACCGACAAGCAGGTTTGTGTCATGTCATCAGAAGAAAAGCGCCACTCGAGTGACACGTTAGATTTCCACTCTCAGAGAGAAACGGCTGAAGAAATAATCACTTCTCGATTCTCGATGGCGCGAGTGAATGAACCACTGACGCTTACCGCGGTCCAATTCAGATCGAATTTGGCGATGGGCTCAGAATCCCTGATGCGACTGTCACATGGGAATGGCGACGCCAACCGATGATTCTCTGCACCTTTGACGCGAACGATTCAAAATGCATGACGGGCGACGCAACTGAAATCCTGTGGAAGGCGCACAAGTTCATACTTGACGACCTTGGGGTGTCAACATGGATGGTTCATCATGAGAGCCGTTCGTGCGGCAATTCACATCACTACACGTTTCGGTTCGTGCAGCGAGTGATGATTGGTCAAGCCGGGCCAGTCCATAAGGCGGTATTTCATCTTGTAAACTGCCATGATCGCTCCGACATGGCTCTTCGTACAGCAAAGGGCGGATTCAAGTTGAACGGTCGGCTTAAGCTGGACGCTGGCAACTGGCTAATCGTTATCGACCAGGCACCGAACCATGACGATCTTGTGCGCGAATTGAACCAATTTGGAGGGCAAGCAATCACCCACATCACACAGATCTCTCGCAAGGATGGAACAGCGTTCGAAGTTGACTTGCTGAACGACCTGCTCACCGCAGTGAGGGATTTCGTCGGATTTGCCACTGGTAGCAAGCCTCAGATATGTTTGGGAACTGGCTTCGACACACAGGCCAATCGAACCTGGGATTTCTGGGCAGCCTGCGGGCCATCAACTTGGTCACCACTCGCCAACTGGACATCCGATTTCATTGCCGGACACGTTAGCCGCGCATTTCCTGGATACTTTGCCAAGCTGCAAGACTCGAATTGGAAGGAGCCGATTTCTCTTGCGAGCGACTGGTACGTTCAAGCGAAGCATCGTGGCTTGGAGACTGCACTCGTCTTGGGGCAAGCTGCACTAGAACTTCTCGCTGCCACCTTATTCGAACAAGCCGTGACCAAACCGTGCACTGAAAAAGAGTGGGATAGCAAAAAATGGCCAGCGTCCAAGCGAATCCGCTGGCTCTTGCAGAGCTTTGGAGTCGATGTGTTGATGCCACCGAGAATGACAAAGTTGAGAGCCTTTACGTTCTCTGACGGAAAATGTTTCGAAGATGGCCCACATGCATTGACTGAACTTCGGAACGCAATTGCACATCCCAAGAAGCAGAAAAGAGAGCGTTTTGGTCCAAAGGTTGACGAACTTCGTATCGAGGCCGCAGCGATGGTTCTCTTCTTTTTGGAGCAAGCGCTACTTGCCATGACTGGTTTTGACGGACTTGCCTCAGCCGATGCCACGCATGGGTGCTCCATCAACTTCGGTTTGCCGGCCTCATAGTGGTTCCGGAAATCGTTTCATTAATGTCAGTGCGGACATGATGCTATTGTTACCGCATGTCGGCCCTTTCCTCTCAATCTGAAGATTTCCGACTTGCGGTGAGGAGTCCCGATGGCGACGCACAAGTAAGAATTGTGTCGTGGCCGGGATTCGTGATCACTGGGGACCGCGTCGTGACTTCAACACTTGCAAGATGACGCCGGAGAAAACCATGGAAGTTGCTAGCCCGTATTCTCAAGACGAAGCTGCAGTGCTTTGTCGGTTCGGGGAAATCTGTGAAGAGATTCATACATGTCGATTCGTTTGTGAACTGCCGAAGCACGATCACTCTATTACTGTCGTGAACCAGCCAGACGGCACGAGCCGCACTCAGTATCCTCAATACGACAAGGACGACTTCCTGGCGTTCTTAACCCACTTTCGTAAACTCGTGGCGAACAGAGAAAAAACTAACATCTTTGCCGTCCTCAAGATCATTGGGAAACATGCCGACGACATAGAACGTGCATCGCTCAGAGAAATTAAGCGTATGCTGGTCTCTGAGGCAGAAAACCCACCCATGCAGATCGCAATCGGAACTCTGGGCAACGAAACAACGTACACGCCACTGCAAGTCCAGAACATTATCTTCAACGGTCAGGTGTTTCACTCGGACAGTGAATTGCAAGGCGACCTGAGTAAGCTACTGGACTTTGAACCGTTCACGAAGGCGGTCTTCCTAAGATATGCCACAATCGTGATTAACAACGCGTCGCGAATTTCGTGGGTGTTGAAGAGTCGCGGGCACATTTCCAGTGGACCAGGCCGCTGCGATTAAGTGGTTATCGCCACCTGAGGTCTCGATCGCCGGGCAAGTCGAATACGATCGCCAACTCGGAGGGTTTGAGTCATGTTGTGGTCTCACTTTCTGAAACCCGGCTCTTACAAAATCCGTCCGAGAACACTCTTGTTGATTGTTTCAATTGCGCTACAAGCAACCAGGTGTTCGGCGATCAAGGAGTCGCAGGAAGTCCCGGTTGGTTCCGCTGCAGACTCCAGTGTGTCGGCGAGCGCTCGCAGCCCTTCGACCGCCTTGTAGTAGGCTTCCCGAATCTCCTGATACCGGTCTCCGTCCATCCGGCGGAAAGTGTCCCGGAGAATCGTTTCGTGTGTGGTTGTCGTTGTGGTCGTCATCTCTGCGTCTCCGTTGGTGTTGAATCAAAACCGTCGTCTGACATGACACATGTGCCATGTTTTTCGAGACAGCTCAAGCGGAATCGCATTACAATTCGAGTTGATTTCGCAGGTTCTGCATATTTCGAAACGAGGCCCGTATTTGCCGCGTGCGTGATCATTGTTGTGGGCGGCTACCACGTCGTCGGAATCGGCGGAACGCGTCGTGGCGCAACGTGGGGCGACACAATGCACCGTGTCTACTTCTATTCTTCTTTACGCCCCATGCGATACGCAAGCCGGAGTGCCGCAAGCAGCTGCCAGACCGATACCTCGTGGAAATCGAGTGCATCGGATTTCCGGGTTTCCAGCGTGGGGACGTTCAGAATCCGCCTGGCAACGGACGCCAGTTCCGTATCGACCTTCACCTCGCGTTCGCACCGGGTGATTCCGGCCAGGCATCGCTGTTCCACTTCGCCATCACATAAGGTCGCCGCTTTGGTCCACATCGCTACCGCCTGGGGCCAGGCTTCGGCGCGTTCTGCGGATTTGGCCTCTTCAATCCAATCGTCCGCGGTCGTTGTACCGGCCATCTCGTGTCTCATATTGGTGGGGGGAAGGAAAGACCTGCATCCCGTTGACGCAGGTCGTGGAGGTCGTCGGTATGCGTTAAGCGCTACGCAGCTGAAAATGGCCGCGATCAGTTTTTACAAACCGGGAAGCGTCGCCTTTGTTCTGCAACTCCCGGAGGATGGCCGAGTACAAAGTCGCGTGGGGCGTCTTGCCGCCGGGGCTGGTCCAGAGGTTCTTTGCCACCATCACCTCGACCATCTCTTTGGTCGTCAGGGGTTCGGTCGCTTCCCCAAGTACCTTAATGGCTGCATCCAGCTGGCTGAGGGTCTTGCCGGTCGTTTCGGCAGGCTGCTCTTTCGGCGTGGCTTTCTTGCGACCCCGAGCAGGCTTCTCCGTGGTGCTGCCAATGGTCTCGACCGTGGCTGGCGGGACCTCGACGACCGTCAGGTTACCCGTGGTGGTGACCGTGGTCTCGGTAGCAGCTGGATTCTCCTGCAGGAGTCTGGCCATGCTGATGAAGACCTTTTTCCCGGTCGCAATATTTGTTGCCGACCATCCGCCCGAGGCCTTTTCGGATACAATTCTGACCTGCACCTGTGCTCCGCCGATCTTTGTGGTGTACTCGCCGCCAATCTTTACGTCGATCGCTTTCATCTCGTCATCTCCCTGCTCGTGTTCAATGGATGGCTGCCATCATCAGGCCCGGCGAACCACCGCCGAGCGACGCCCGCGGGCGTTTCGGCGTTAGTGGGCGGCTTCCCAAGCTCGCTTCGATCCGTATTTGAGTTGCGTGCCTTCGACGATGTAGACCACCGCGTCGTCTTCGACGCAGGCGTCATCGTCGTCATCCGATTCGTTAATCTCTGCTCCCGAGGCCAGCCCGGTGATCGTGTTCTCGAAAGGCCAGTTCTGCTGCGTCATCAGGCGGACCTCGCAGTCGCCACCCAATTCGTCTCTGTATTCTTCCAGGCGTTCAATCATCTCGTTCAAGGTCATCTGCGTTCTCCCGTGCGTGGCGTGCGGTTATTTACCGAAGGTGTGTTCCGCGATCCCGGCGGCGAGGAAGTCGACAATCTCGCGGGCGGCGTCTGTCGTTGGCTGCAGGTCCCAGGCCCGGTCGAAGTTGGCGACCACCTGGCGGTCTGCCTGGCGTCGCAACCAAAGTTTGCTGATCCGGCTCGTTCCAAGTTCGTTCTCTTCGGTCTCGGCGTGGTTTTCGAAGACCAGCACCTGGAAGGTATGGCCGGCGATCGTTCCGCTGACCCAGGTGCCCGCGGCGTTCAGTTGGCGGGCTTCCGTTTTCGTGATCACCAGGTCGTTTCCAAGGTCGTTTGTCGCGTTCATCTGCGT
>JANPHT010000030.1:0-12338 GCA_031424595.1 Planctomycetota bacterium | reverse complement strand
GGTCGTCACTACATCATGTTTCAAACCGACGCCAAACGACTTACGAAAACGTCACGCCGAAAAAACTGGAGAAAATTTTCGCCGCCAGCATTTTTCTTCCCCGTTGGGGAAGTTGGGTTGAGCCTTCAAGCGGATTCCGCTAACCCTCAAGCGGCACTCAAATGAATTTGCACACTGCCGTACCGCACGTAAATCTGTTTACGGCGTCACAGCAGAACCGCCGTTCTTCGCGGAATTCAAGGCGGCATCCAGAATTCTCTGAGTCTTCAGGGCAACCTCAGGCCAGAAGTGATCGTGTTTTCCGCTGATCACCAAATCAGCAAAACTCCGGAAGAGTTCGGTCTCCTGAGCGTTTCTGTTGTTATTGCTGTACTCCGGGAGCAGATGGGATCTGAGTGTCTTCTCCATCGTGAAGTAGCAGCCGTCCGCCTCAAAGTTATGGTTGCCGACATCGAAGGAAACTTCATTTCCGAAGTAAGGAAGCACAAAGTCGTTGATCTGCAGATAGCCTTTACTGCCACTGATGTGAGCCCACTGCTGATGGTTAACACGGAAGGAATTGAAAAACGTGGCGGAGACTCCATTCGGGAAATGCATTTCTCCCTGAAACTCCATGGGCACAACATCTGAGCTATCCGCGCGCTTGACGCCGTGCAGAATTCGGCCACGTACTTCCAACGGCATTTCGTAGTTCATCGCAAACAGGATGATGCGGATCGTGTACCAGCCCAGGTCACCAAGACAGCCGGCGGGTTCCAGATGGCTGCTGGCTCGGATATTGCTCTGCACCCAGGAATCATCTGCACAAAAGCTGAAATGACTGGCGATCCGCCGTATCGTTCCAACACTCTTGCCGTCATCCAGCACTTTTCGCATCGCATCCATGCGAGCGCTGTGCATGAACATCACGCCGTCCATGAATTGAACGTTCGACGCGTTACAGGCACCAACCATTTTCTGCACGTCCGCAGTGGTCACTCCACACGGCTTCTCGACCATTACGTGCTTTCCGGCCTGAGCGGCTTTGACAACCCACTCCGTACGAATTCCCGTGGGCAGCGGGACATAAACAGCATCAACATCCGAACGCTTCAGGATTTCTTCATAACTGCCCACAGCCGCGACCTCATGTGGAACCGGGACGGAAGCCTGGCACTCATTGATGAAAGTCTGAGCCTTGTCGATCGAACGGCTGGCGACCGCCACAACCTGTCCGTTGCCTGAATTGGCGATGGAGTGCCAGTTCTTCTTTGCGATTCCAGCCGTACTCAGAATGCCCCAGCGACAATTTTTTTCACTCATCTTGATAACCTGCCCTTTCAAAACACTCGCCGTAAAATGATGCGGCGGATGGTGGGCGATTCTGTCGGAATCCTCAAGCGAACAACGGCTGCCCATTTCAATCTAACCCGAATTTGGACATTATCTTTGTGTTGGATTGCTGGCTTTGATCGTCAAATGATATGTTCTTGCAACGCTGTTTTCGTATTGGCAGAGCCCTTGGGTAACCTGACAGCCGGATGGTCGGCTGATTTGAGCCCACCCTCGTCTCCGTTAGATTTCGACACAACAGGTTTTCAGCCATGACAGTGAATTCCAAAGGCGTTCAGGGGCGACGCGACCTGACATTCCGGACTTTCGATGACATCGTCGCCGATGCCGAGCGGCTTGCGGCCTCACGGAATCCAGCAACCCTCGGAAACTGGCCATTGGCCCAATTGCTCAGCCATCTGGCGATGACGTTCAATGGGTCGATCGATGGCTTTGAATCAAAAGCTCCATGGCTGATTCGGCTGATCGGGCCACTCATCAAGGGAAGGTTCATCAGCGCAAAGAAAATGAGTCCGGGCATAAAGCTTCCCAAAGCGGCCGAGGCAGCGGCCTTTCCAGAAGGAGCCTCGGTTCAGGAATCACTTGAATCACTGCGAAGGGCAGTGGCGCGAACAAAAACAGAGCGCATGGAAGCACCGCATCCGGCATTTGGTAAGATGACGCACGACGAATGGGTTCTACTGCAACTGCGGCATTCCGAGATGCATTTGAGCTTTGCTGTCCCCGATTGACGCTTCTTCCTTGCGTCGGTTGTCGATTGCCAGGGGAATTTGACTTCGCCGTGGAGTGTGACAGACAAATCGACACGGCACTTGGCAAAACAATTCCGGCGAATCTTCATCGCTCTCCGGATTGCGACACTGCAACACTGCAACACTGCGACTCTGCAACACTGGAACAAGCCCAGAGCCCGACACGAACAACATCGGACACTTGTTCGCGCCAGTGAAGTCCGACGTCCCCGCGTTTCGGCAATTTGAGGACCAACAATGGGTAAAGAGTTCCAATGATGCCATCGTCGTGCAGGAACTCCTCCAGGAAGGATGACGCGTGGCAGTCACGCGGTTGCCCATGGCGGACCGATGTCGAGTGCGGTCAGCATGCGGCTGAGTTCATTTTCAACGACGGCCAGTAATTCCCTCGAGTTATCAAAAGACTCTATACGGCCGAGGATTTCAAGTGCCAGCGCTGCCTGAGCAAGCGGCTCGGCACCGAAGTAGCTGACAGAACCTTTCAACGTGTGCGCCGAACGTCGTAGTAGCTTGACATCCTCGGTTTCGATAGAAATCCGCAGGTCGGCGAGCAGAGTCGGGGCCTGCTTATGGACGAGTTGAGCAAACTCGCGCAACACATCCATATCGTTGCCAAGTCGAGCCTTCGCCACGGACCAGTCCACCGCCGGAACAACTCCGTCAGTGATTTCTGCAGCGTCATCCGGCAACGTCGGCAAATGGTCCTGTTCCACGTCGTTGGAGTGGGAGTCTCTGACTTCCGTGATCTGAGGCAAGGGAACACCGCTCAGACAAAGTGCCGGAAAGCGTTCGACAGCTCGATACATCTCTGCGGGCGTGATGGGCTTCGAGACGTAGTCATCCATACCGGCGGCGAGACAGCGTTCTCGATCCCCTTTCAGGGCTTCTGCGGTCATCGCCACGATTGGCAGGTGAGCGCCCGTTTCACGTTCGCGACTTCGAATTGCCGCAGTGGCTTCATATCCATCCATCACGGGCATTTGCATATCCATCAGCACGACATCAAATTCCTGCTGCATGAGTGTCTGAATAACGACCTGACCGTTTTCAGCAACAACAACCTCGTGGCCGCGCTTCGTCAACATCGCCAATGCCACACGACGATTGATTTCGTTATCCTCCACCAGCAGAATGCGACGTGAATGTGTTTGCAGAAGCGGCGTCGCCGGGACTTCTTTCTGTTGTTTAGCCGTTGTGTGCTGGCCGAATTGGCGAAGCACTTCGTTCAGCAGTTCTGAAGCGATCACGGGTTTTGTCATAAATCGGCTGATCCCGTATTTCTGGCCGAGGTCAGTGTCGATAGGAGAAGTCCCGGACGAGATCATGATAATGGGGCACTCGCCTCGATTCATGAGGCCATCAAGGCTCTCGGCAAAACGAAAGCCATCTTCGTCCGGCATATGATGATCCAGCAGGATCAGGCGAATCGGACGTTGAGCTTCGGACGCTTTCTGCAAGGCTCGTCGCCCTGCCGCAGCGGACTCAGCCATTATTGGCTGCATATGCCAGTGTTGCAGTATTTCGCCAAGAATACGACGGTTCGTCAAGTTGTCGTCTACCACCAGCACAGGCAACTTATGCAGGGAGTCCAGGTCCGCCGGCTCCGGGCGATGTTGATCGGCCGCAATACCAAACTCGGCCGTGAAGTGGAATGTGGACCCTCGGCCGACTTCACTGTCGATCCAGATACGACCATGCATCATGGACACCAGCTGTTGCGAGATCGTCAGCCCCAGACCCGTCCCACCAAAGCGGCGAGTGGTGGAGGATTCAGCTTGTTCGAATGGCCGGAAGATATGGTCCAGTTTGTCGGGAGGAATTCCTATGCCCGTATCACTGACGGAAATACGCAGGCGAATTTTTTCCGATGTGACAGAGTCCATATTAACGTTTACCAGGATTTCGCCGAGTTCAGTGAACTTGACGGCATTTCCGAGCAAATTGACGAGTACCTGCTGAAGTCGGCCCGAATCTCCTCGCAGATGATCGGGGATTTCCGGCGCGACTCGACAGGCAATTTCCAGACGTTTCTCCGCTGCCCGCAACACCAGCATTTGCGTCGCACGAGCCACGCAATCGGAAATGCGAAAATCGAGACATTCCAATTCCAGCTTTCCGGCTTCGATCTTGGAAAAATCCAGAATGTCATTCAGCAGGCGTAATAAGATGTGAGCCGACTCATTCATCGTCGCGAGATAATCGCGTTGGTGCGGCCGCAGTTCTGTCTGCGCCAGCAATTGAGCCATACCAATGATGCCATTCATGGGAGTTCGGATTTCATGGCTCATATTGGCAAGAAACGAACTCTTGGCCCGGCTGGCGGATTCGGCCGCCTCTTTCGCCTGACGCATTGCCTCCATCGTCCGCTTCTGGTCCGTGATATCCATGACGCCGCAGATCACCGCCTGTCCCTCGGCCGTCAAGACTGGACTGAGACCGACTTTCACTGGAAACTCCGAGCCGTCTTTGCGAACAGCCAGCAGGTCGAGCTCTGCACCCATAACGCGTTGGATCGGATCCTGAAAAAAACTTGATCGATTGGCAGGATGCTGCCTGCGAAATCGGTCTGGCACCAGTATCTCAATCGCCTGTCCGATCAACTCCTCTTCGGTATACCCAAACAAACTCAGGCTCCGCGAGTTGGCCATCAGGATCTGGCCATCTTCTTGCACCATCATGAGCGCCGCGGGCGACGCTTCGACCGCCAGGCGAAACCGCTCGCGTAATCGATGCTCCTCTGTGACATCGGTGATTGATCCTGCCATGCGAAGCGGTACACCTGCTTCATTCCAGAGCGCCTGTCCGCGTGCACGGAACCAGCGATAGCCATCGTGCTTTGTTTTCAACCGATATTTCACATCATAGGGATGGCGTTCTTTGATATGGTTCTGCACGTCTCTCATCACTCGGTCATGGTCGTCAGGATGAAGCCTCGATTCAAATGCTTCGAAAACATTGGGAAATTCGTCCTCAGAATAGCCCAACAATTCCTTCATGCGCGGCGAGTAGTAGACTTCACTTGTCGGCACACACCAGTCCCACAGCCCGTCCGTTGAGCCACGCACGGCCAGTTCAAATCGCTCTTCAATGGCAAGCAGTTTGGCAGTGCGTTCTTCGACGGTTCGGTCGAGCGCGACATTGGTCGCTTGCAACTGATCGTTGAGTTGCTGCACCTTGATATCGGCCTCTCTGCGTCGTTGAGCATTCTTGCGAGCCGTAATCATATTCGCGCAGGCAGAAACCATCGGCTGCAGGTAATTGATGATCTCTTCGGAATAGCCTCCGGGTCGATTTGCCAGCCCAATCACGCCGACGAGTTCCTGCGTGCGGGACATCATGGGCAATCCGAGAAATGACTGAATGATCGGATGCCCTGGCGGCAATTCCGTGCGACGCGGATCGTTGGGGGCGTCGTTGGCAATCAGTGCCTTTCCTGATGTCATTACCTCGCCGTACAGAGATTTCAGATTTGTGAAGCTGAGGCTGCCGTCAATGAACTGCTGATACATCCCGCGTGACTCGTCGTTCCAGGAAATATCTGTTATCGCTCTCGCAGTCAGGATTGGCTGGCCGTCGTTGGTGTAAAACATTTCGTCAATGAAGCCGAATTCGCTTTGCGAGAGTGCCTGGATTTGTTTTAGAAACTCATTGAACACGGCGACCGGTGAATCCACCGTAATGAATTGCGTTTGTGCCGCGTGAATGGCCTGTAACAACGCACGATCACGGTCCAGTGTGTTATTAGCCTGACTCAGTTGCAGATTGACCTGTTGGAGTTTCTTTTCTGCATTTCGAAATGTTTGCATGCCATAGAGCAAAGCGGCAACATAAGCCACAAGTCGCAGAAAGTGCCACCACCACCACGCTCCATCCCATACATTGGAGTAGGCAAACAAGAGCCCGGCCGCCCCAAACAAAGCCGTCAGCACTCCAAAAAGCCAATGCTCAATTTCCGCTGTTCGACGGAATCTTTGAATAAAGAACACGCACGCCACCAGGAAGCCAATTCCTCCGGAAACGTTCAATGCCAAAGCGACATTGGAAAACGCTCCGTCTGGCGATCGCATCATTGGCAGGAGGTTCGGAAATAGAATCGACGCGGCACCGACCAGAGTCGCAAGGAGTGCAGCTATTTCCGGAGCGTGACGCCTGTGAATCGACCGAGTTGAGCCCACGGAAATCCAAAGCAGCCCAAAGCAGACTCCCCCGGTGAGTGTGGCCAGACTGCGGAGCCAAACAAAGTGATTGCCCGGTTGAGAGGCTGCATGAAACAGGTCCAGCACCCCCATGCTCGCAAACCCGGCCGCCATCCACGGGTAGTGATTTGTGTCGGCTCTCTGACCGAGTTCCGCGATGAGAATGCCGGCGATACACAACGAGATCAGTCCGCCCGAACTTTCCAACAGGGCATGGAGCGAGAGTTGAGTCAAGCGAAACTCAGGGAACAATAAGCCAGCGATCACTGCGCCGAGAACGGGAAACACCAGGGAAATGAGTGTACCGAAGACAGTCCAGACGACGAAGTTTTTACGCCGAGCCATATCCATCTCCCGCAAACGCAATCGATCATCTGCAGATTTGTGGTAAACCACAGGTTCCGGAGGCACGCAGTCATTTTCACCAAAAAGTGCAGTGATAATCTAACAAACTGTCACAGTCTTCGGCGCGATCACAATAAAAATGATGTGGAATGTCGAAGAATCCTGAGCTCTCAGATTGAACAGCACGACGCAAAAAGCTAGGGTATGACATGTCTACCCCCATTAGGAGGGGCAGCCTGCAAGTGATTGCCTAAGGACTTTGTGATCAACTCAGGAATTGCGAACTGAGTTGACTGATTCCGCATCATGAAAAGGCGACATCCATGAAGATCCTGCTCGTGGAAGATAATCCCACCGACAGAATGTTCATATCGCATTCGCTTCGGCAAGTCGAAGGGTTTGACTATGAATTGGTGGAATGCGATTCGCTGAATAAAGCTCTGACGCAGGCCTGTGCTTCGCCATTTGACGTGATCCTGCTTGACTTGTGGTTGCCGGATAGCGAGGGTCTGGACACCTGCCATCGACTCGTCGCCGCGATTCACGAAATTCCAATTGTGGTGATGACAGGGACCGATGACCGAACGCTCGCTGCCGAAGCCATACGAAGCGGTGCTCAGGATTATCTTGTGAAGGGAGCCTTCCCCGGCTCGGCCGTCGCTCGAGTTTTGCAATACGCCATTGATCGATTCCGATTCCAGTGTGATCGCGTACAACACGACAATCATGTGCAGCAGGTATTAAGTCGAGTTCCGGCAATCATCTGGACCACCGACCGGGCATTGAAGATTAACAGTGCCATGGGAGCCGGGATGCAGCACCTGCAACTTGATCCGCAGCAAGTTATCGGCATGACACTGGAACAATGCTTTCGCATCACGGGCGATCCGACGGGAGCCATTAAAGCCCACCAAAGGGCCATGGCAGGCGAGTCGATTTCCTACGAAACGGACTGGCTGGGGAAAAGTTTTGAAGTCAAAATTAATCCACTGTATGAAGTATCGCATGAGGTATCCGGAACGATTGGCGTTGCATTGGATGTGACAGAACGTCGCAAGCTCGATCGTGAAATCAGCTGTGCTCGAATGGTCCAGGAAGCGTTGTTGCCAAGCGAGCACCCACGACTGCAGGGCTATGATATTCACGGTGGTTCGTATCCCGCCACGCAAACCTGCGGCGATTGGTTTGACTATTTGACATTGCCTGATGGCTCGCTTGGGCTGGTGGTTGGAGATATCAGCGGCCACGGTTTGGGTCCTGCAATTCTTAGTGCGACCCTGGCCGCCTATCTGGAAGTGCTTGCGGAGAGTCACTCCGACGTTCACGAAATCCTGGTTGCCTGCAATCGACTGGTTTGTAAACGGAGCCTCGACGGACAATTCGCCATCCTGTCACTCGCTCGCCTTCAGCCAGACCTGCGACGACTGACCTTTGAAGGAGCGGGCGAAGAGATGCACATCATCGGTCGAGACGGGCGGCTGAAGCACAATATTCCATCCAGCGGCATTCCCTGTGGAGTGATGGGCGACGTCACGTACGAACCGCCGGTTCAGGTTGAACTGGTCCCGGGGGACATCGTGTTAATGCTGACAGATGGATTCCGCGAGGCCCAAAATCGAGCCGGCGACCTATTTGGCGAGCATCGCATTGTGGAAGTCGTCGCGGCAAATTCCCAGGGCTCAGCCAGCGAGATCTTCAAACAATTGCGACGAGAGGCTTGCCGCTTTGCCGACGGAAGCTGCACGGAAGACGACATGACAGGCATTATTGTCAAAGTGCTTGAGGACCAGACCCGGGCAGCCAGGCATTGATCACGCCGGCGTGCTGCTGAGCTCCAGCAACGGCCGGAAGTAGCTTCGGAAGCGACCTCCCCGAAGACTTCCCGAGATAATCAGATCGCTGACGGCGGCATTCGTGATTCCGTGGTTGATTGAATGATGCCAACGTCCATTGGAGAGAGCGGCATCATCAATCACCATTCCGGAAATGCGTTCGACCTTGAGTGGGACAGCGCCCTCCCAGGTGATGAACTCCGATTCAGCCCCGTTGACGGCAAAAATTCGGTGGGTGTGATCACTGGGCAGTTTTGTCCCGAAAAGCCAATGGTTCTCCAGCGGCTGGATGTTCTCATTGACACGATGGGAGAGCCCGCTGAATGCAAAAAGCAGTATTTCACCTTGCCGTCGGTGGCAGAAAAATGCTCTCGCAGCCGAGGACGGCAAATCCTCGGCAAGTGAAGGTTCAGTACAATGCCATTGCAGCTTATGCAGCCATGCCTGCCCAATGCTGGCTTTTGCTTCTTTAACGGTCTGGCGAAAGTAGCTCCATGTCTCAACAACCAGTTGTTCCGAATGTTCATCAGGCCGATCCAGTACGGCAATGCAAGCTGCCAGATCCTCCAGGAAGGCCTTCGTGACATCGGAGCCCGGATCTAACTCAGGGGGCTCAAAGGATTCATCCATGGGCATCACCGAAAACTTGCCCAGAAACGCCTGTTTCAAGGGATCGGCAAGCATTGCCAACGTCCGGAATGTTTTGGTAGTATTTTGTACAGCGGACTCGTCCACCACCAGCACACGTCGCAGAAATGTTACGAGCGCTCTTAAGGCTTGTTCAATCTGCTGTTCTCGTGACGACCGATCCTGATTGTTAGAGCCATCGAGTTTTAGCCTCAGATCAAACCGCCGTTCAAAGGCTTCTCGCCACCGCTTGACATTCGCTTCGCTTGCTCCGTGAATGTGCTTTGCGAAAAATTCTTCCAGCTTTCGTGCGATCGATTCGCGTTCGTCGCGACTCAGCATTGCGGAATCTGACAACTGCATACCGGCGGATCGATGATCGGCCAGACAACGATAGAGGTAAATGCGATCATATTCGCTTCGCAGAGGTAATGCAGTCACCTGCTGCAATCCGGACTTCAGACTTTCGCCAGACGCAGGGAAGGCGTGAATCAACTCCACCAGTTCGGTACCCAGAATCCATGCTCCATCACGCTGTCGAAATCCAGTCCCGTAGATTCCGGCCGCCTCGACCCCGATGATCGTCACGAGATCATGAAGCATTGCGACTGCCTGGCGATCGACGACATTTTCCACGACCTTCTGAGCGCCGCGTTTGCCCAGTTCGGTCGCCAGCCACCACGCACCCAATGTGGCAGGATTCGTCGTCGCCGCCATTCGGCCGGCATAAATTCCGCGACTGAGATAATTCAGCCACGGTGTTGCCTTCTGGTAAACGCCGTAGCCAACAACGGCCTTGCGAATGTAGCCGTACAGTGTGTTAATATTGTAATGCTGAACATTCACCGGCAACTGTTCGAGCAGCACGAGCGTATGCAGGCAGATACGACTTGCCGCGCGGGCCAGTTGCTCGAAACTTGTTTCCAGTAAAGGAAACTCGCTCTCCGGTTTGTAGATTCTGGCAACTCGTTTGATCAGCTCAAGTGATTCGTCACGAATGGCCAGGGCATCGACGCGGCCTTCAACGGTATAGCCATTTCGACGAATTTTTTCGTAGACCCTCTCGGCTTCCGCTTCCAGCACCTGACGAACCTGTCGATCCTGCTCGCTTAGCTTCTGGAGTTCTCCTGAAGTTTGTTCCGCGTGGACATCCTCAATCGGGTATTCCAGAAACTCATGAAAGCGACTAAATCGCGTCACGAGATCCCGTTCCCGTTCATCGAGTCGCTTCGTTCGTGTTTCCAATACCGCCAGAAGAAGTGCACGGTTTTTTTCAAAGGCCTCAAATTGCTCCTGGCCGCTCACATGGGCCGCTTCCAAAGTCCTTCGCAGCGCAGCAACTTCCGAATCTTCTTCGCTTTTCCGCGGCCATAGGCGAATGACACTGATGAATCCGAAAAGACTGGCGACCAACAATGTTACGAACTGCCAATCTCTGAAATTAAAGGATGTCAGAGCGATGGCCAGCGTAAGAATTGCGGCCGACATGATCATCAGCAACGCCATCCAGACTCTTCGTGAAAACATAATGGAAAACCCCGGAGACCTGTTACTGGACTCAAAATGGTCAGAGAAACTCTCGTGGCAATGTCGTCTGCAAACGTCGAAGCCGCAATGTTGGATGTATCATTCACGGGAATTTGAGACCGCTCATCCTGAATTATGTGTCCTGAAGCTCCACCGCACAGAAGCCATGACCACACTTCTTCAAAAAGGCAGGTATTTCCTCACTGGTGACGCGACAGCCTCTTTCGTGAACCTGACGTCTTCCGTTATCATCGGCAGGCGAGTTTCCTTATTGATTTGGATCATTGGGCGAATACATGAAGCGACTTCGACTGGCAGCAGCGACTCTCAATCAGACTCCGATGGACTGGGAAGGAAACACGGAACGAATCATCAAGGCGATTCGCATCGCTCGAGCACAAAATGTTCATCTCCTGTGCCTTCCGGAACTGTGTATCACGGGCTACGGTTGTGAAGACATGTTTCTGGCGCCCCATGTCTGGCAGACGGCGTGGGAAATGCTCTTAAAGATTGTTCCGGAAACAGAAGGAATGATCGTTTCTGTTGGCATTCCTCTGTTCATCACCAATGGTGTCTATAACACAGCCTGCGTCTTATCTCACGGGCGTATCGTTGGCTTTGTTGCCAAACAGCACCTTGCGGGCGATGGCCTGCATTATGAGCCTCGCTGGTTCCGCGCCTGGCCAGCGGAGACGATCAGCGAATTTCACCATGAAGGCCAGAGTTGGCCAATCGGCGATCTTCTCTTTGAGTGCGATGGTGTTCGCATTGGCTTCGAAATCTGCGAAGATGCCTGGGTCGCAGGCCGACCGGGCAATCGTATGGCCGAATGCGGCGTGGATATTATCCTCAACCCGAGCGCAAGCCACTTTGCATTTGGAAAGCATGAAATCCGCAAACGCTTTGTTCTGGAGGGATCCCGGTCGTTCGGTGTGAGCTATGTCTACGCCAACCTCTGCGGAAACGAAGCCGGGCGTGCCATTTATGATGGGGGTGCATTGATCGCCTCCTGCGGAGATCTGGTTGCTGTTGGAAAACGATTTCGCTTTCACGATGCTGACGTCACAGCGGCCGACGTCGATGTCGAGCTGACTCGCACTCGTCGAGCCAGCATCCATTCCATGGCCGCGGATGTTTCGGATGATATCTTTGACCGAATCGTGCGCATTCCGGGTCGCTTCGCCAGAGTGATTGGATCAATCGAATCCGCTCGACATTGGCCGACGCCCACGCGATTCGATGAATTTACACAGGCGATTGCCCTGGCGCTCTTTGATTATCTGCGAAAGAGCCGTTCTTTTGGATTTGTGGTCAGCATGAGCGGCGGGGCCGATTCTTCAGCATGTGCTGTGCTCATCAGAAGTATGGTCGAACTGGGACTGGCAGAACTGGGACTGGCAGAATTCCAGAAAAGACTCAGTCATGTGCCAGGAATCGCGGCGACAACAGACATCGATGGAATTATGAAACTGTTGTTCGCGGGAGTCTATCAGGGGACCCGCAACAGCTCTGAGGTGACTCGCAATGCGGCGGAGCGGGTGACTAGCGGCGTTGGTGGAACATTTTACGAGATTGATGTTGATCAGATCGTTCAGCTTTACACAACCGCGATTGAGGGCGCGATTCAACGCAAGTTGACATGGCAAACGGATGACATCGCGATGCAGAATATCCAGGCTCGCACACGTTCTCCATCAGTCTGGTTGCTCACGAATATTCGAAATGCC
>JANPHT010000029.1:0-29591 GCA_031424595.1 Planctomycetota bacterium | reverse complement strand
AGAACTGCTCAAAGTCCGTCCAGAATTGATTCTTCAGATCGGCCGACTCGCCCTGATTACGACGTCGGCCTTCAATAAACCGTGAGCCGTAACCGCACATTTGTTCCAGAAACTGCATGTAACCGGACTGGGCCTTAATCGGCACATCTGGTCTCTGGAATAGTTCAACAACGCCCACACATTTTTTTTCTTTGTGCAACGCAGAAAGCACCAGCACATGTTCTGTCGGAAGCTGTGCCTCGCCACCGTGGGTAATCGTGCGAGCCTCACCAGTCTGGAGAACATCCACCAGAAGTTTTTCGTTAAGCCCCATCGCACCCGGACGTTCTCGCAGCCCGGTCTGATCAAGATTCACCTGAGCCATCAGCCCCAGCCGACTGGATTCATCGATCAGCCAAACCGCGCCAGCTCGCGCTCCGATAGCAGTCACAACTCGAACCAGGAATTCCTGAAAGAATACTGGCGGAGTGAGATCCTGGCCGGACATCTGCTCAATCTCGCGAGCCAGCTGCATGACCCGCTCGCGGACTTTTTTCAGATTTTCGTCGGTAGGAACTGGCTCAGTCATGGAGATTTCCAATGCACTCAGGGGTGCCGATGCCCTTGGACGGGCTTCGACCGTGGCTCGGAGAGTAATATTTGGGCCACACGAGGGTGATCAGGGTACTTGAAAAAGGGAACATTTCTAGCGGTTGTGGACGCTGAAAAGTAACAACTCCCACAAGGTTTACCTGAATCGCCGAAAACCCGGAATTGTTCCCGTATCGCTAAACGCGGTCAAGACCGGCATCCTATTTGCCCACAAACTTCGGCTCGTCCCCATTTTCTTCATGGCGGACTTGCGCGAGATAGGCAAAATCCGGGATGTTCGGGAAGAGCTAGCCGTTGCGGGGACGGGCAAATCGTTATCATCAACAGGTTCAGTCTGTCCTTGATCGACGTCAGTTTCGTATCGACGCGGTTGCCGTAATCATCGTCGTTTCAAATGCCAGAATTCTCACAAAGCCCAGTCCAACTCTACAGGAGCCTCACAATGCGCGTTTCCATAGTCCTTTTTTGCCTGACGGTCACCGGCATTTTTTCCACTTTCGCTTCCGCACAGGAACCCCAATCGCCAGGCAAAGAACACGAAGAACTCAAAGCCCTGGAAGGCACGTGGGATGCGGCGATGAAGATGGCCGATGGCAGTGAAACAAAGGCGGTTTCCGAGTTTAAAATGGTCTGCGAAGGAATGTGGCTGAGCTCCGACTTCAAAGGCGATCTTGGTGGACTAAAATTTCACGGCAAAGGTCTGGATAGCTATGACTCAGCCAAAAAACAGTACGTTTCGGTCTGGGTCGACTCGATGAGCGGTTCCCCAATGATGCTCACAGGGACAAAAAAGGGTAACGTTGTGACGATGACAGGTGAAGGCCCTGGACCAGCGGGAGTCTCAAAGTACAAAACAATCACGACTCATGAGACCGATGATCGCATGGTTTTCAGGATGCTGATCGTTGCGGATGGCAAAGAATCAGAAATGATGACCGTAACCTACGTTCGCCGAAAATAGCAGCAGCATCCGGATGGGGGCGGGGGGGGCCGCAGCGGTCTTATGAAACTATGTCCCTGAATTTGATCACAGTCCGCCTCACAAGGCTGTGGAAAATGCGAAAACTGTTATCGGGGTGGATCATGAAATCTGGCCAGCCATTTCGAACGTTGCTTTGCTTATTGGTTTTGGTGACGATGGTAGTTGCCGCTGCGGAACACTCGATGGCCGACGAGCCCGGAGTTAGGCGATTGCTGTACGTTGCCTCGCCCGGAATTCGTAACTACCTCGAATACGGTGGTCATGGCTTGCTCGTTTTTGACATCGACAAAGGGCATAAATTTGTCAGACGTATACCAACGGCCGGTGTTGGTAAAGACGGAAAGCCAATCAACGTAAAGGGCCTCTGCGCGAATGCGAAGACTCGGCGACTCTATATCGCAACGATTGAGACACTGCAGTGCTTCGATCTGATCTCGGAGAAGCTGTTGTGGGAGCGATCTTACGAAGGTGGCTGTGATCGAATGGCCATCGCTCCTGATGGCAGCGTTCTTTATGTTCCCTCCTTTGAGAAGGCTCACTGGAACGTCGTTCAAGGTGAGACCGGGGAACTTGTGGCAACCATTACGCCGGAATCGGGGGCCCACAACACAGTCTACGGTCTCGATGGCAAGTTCTGTTACCTCGCGGGTTTGAGATCGCCACTGCTGACCATTGCCGATACCGCAACTCATAACTCAGTTCGCACCGTTGGTCCTTTCAGTCAGTCGATTCGGCCGTTTACGATCAATGGCCGACAGACATTGTGCTTCGTGACGATCAATGATCTGCTGGGATTTGAAGTCGGTGACATCACCAGCGGAAAGAAATTGCATCGCGTGGAGGTTACGGGCTTCAAGGCCGGCCCGGTGAAGCGTCACGGATGTCCCAGCCACGGCATAGGCTTGACTCCCGACGAGAAACAATTATGGGTGACTGACGGGCACAATCAACACTTGCATGTATTTGACTCAACGGTCATGCCACCCACACAAATGGCCAGCATCAAAGTCCGTGATGAGCCAGGGTGGATTACTTTTTCACTCGACGGTAAGTTTGCCTGGCCTTCCACGGGTGACATTATTGAGGTTTCGTCAAGGAAAATCGTGGCAACACTGGCCGATGAAACCGGAGCAACCGTGATGAGCGAAAAGATGGTCGAGATTCACTGGAGTGATCGCGCCGTTGTTCGCACCGGAGATCAGTTTGGAGTCGGCAGGAAAACAGAATGACGCAGATTCTCACTGGAAAGCCGACGGGATTGAGCCATTCTGACCAACCTGGTTTGCATCTCAGGAACTTCCTGTGACGCTCTGGCAGCAGCAAATTGCGAAATGGGTTACTGTCGCCTGCAAGATGGAAGTCCTGAGTCCCAAGCCGGGCAATGTCTCGCCCGGCGCGGAGTTCAGCAATGCGTCGGTTGCCGATTTTTTAACGTCGGCCGAAGCAATTGCTCCCGAAATGGCGCTGGCGGAAAATAGGCCCCTTGGTGAGACGATTCTTCGTTGTATTGAGGCAACTCGATCGGCGGTCGGCCACAATACCAATCTTGGCATCGTTCTGCTCATCGCGCCGGTAGCGGCCGTGCCTCCGGAGATTTCATTATTTGTTGGTGTGCCGGAGATTCTCGCCCGGACAACAATCCAGGACAGCCACTGTGTTTATCGGGCGATCAGACTTGCGCACCCTGCGGGACTCGGTGAAGTTGATGACCAGGATCTGTATAGCGAGCCTACTTTGACGCTTCAGGAGTGCATGCGTCTGGCTGCTGAGCGAGATCTGATCGCGGCGCAGTACACAAATGGCTTTCAACAAGTGCTGAACTGCGGTCTCGAGTGGCTTCGAGAAGCCGTGGGGGTTGTCCATTCGCAACAGATGCAGATTGCGTGGCTTGCTGTGCGCCTTCTCGCCGAATTTGGTGATAGCCTGATCGCTCGAAAATGCGGTGAGGAGATGTCGAACTCTGTTAGAATCCAGGCGAAAGCCATCATCCAGAGCGGTTGGCCGAACAAAGCAGTGTCCGAAACACTTTTCTCGCAATTTGACGCATTCCTCCGCGCGGACGGAAATCGCCGCAATCCGGGTACGACAGCCGATCTGGTGGCCGCCATACTCTTCGTGGCACTCCGTGAAGGGTGGTTTACTCCCGATGACACCTGGGGCTCCACCTGAACTCTTGTTGAATTCTTCAGACGCCTTTGCTACCGATCCACAGCTCTGAATTCACCATCGTTTGTCTCATAATTCCCGAGTTTTCTCCCATGACGCACCAATCCAGCGAAACCTATGGCGTCCGAGTCACCAAAGACACGCTCGTCTTCAGCGCAGCACATTTCATTACGTTTAACGGGACGATCTGCGAACGCATTCACGGCCACAATTGGAGAGTCGAGGCGGCGATCGAAGGCTCCCTTGATGAAAACCACTATGTCTTCGATTTCATCGCGCTGCGAGATGGCCTGCAAGGCCTGGTCCACGAACTCGACCACCGAGTATTACTTCCTGACCGTCATCCGGCGATTAAAGTTTCTTCGTCCGACGATGGACGTGAAGTAACGGCTCGATTTGAAGATCGACGCTGGATATTTCCCGCCGACGACTGCTGCATTCTTCCGATTGCCAATACGACTGCTGAATTGATTTCCCGCTGGATCGGACAGACGTTAATCTCCCGTTTAGGTCTGAATTCTCAGCATGGCCTGACTCGCCTGCGAATCAGCGTCGAAGAAAACTTCGGTCAGTGGGCAGACTGCTGGCTTGAGTTGGGTCATCGTTGAGTTGATCTCAGGAGTCATTCTGCTCAGTGGCGGTAGCGATCCCTGAGCTATCGCCGTTCCGCAACAATCTCTTTAATCCGAAGCCATTCCATGCCTGACGTACCTTCTATCATCAGTTCCACAATGGAGACGTTCCGTGAGGACGTGATTCAGCAATCACAAATTCGCCCTGTCGTGGTTGACTTCTGGGCCGAATGGTGCGCGCCGTGTCGTACGCTGATTCCGCTTCTGGAAAAACTGACCACTGAAGCCAATGGCGCTTTCTGTCTCGTGAAAGTCAACGTGGACGAATGCCCCGAGATTGCCAGCGCTTTCGGAGTTCAGTCAATCCCGTTTGTCGTAGCGATGGTCGAAGGTCAACCGGTGACTCACTTTGCCGGTATTCAGACGGAACCGCAGCTTCGCGAATGGCTGAAAGGTTTCCTGCCGTCTGCTTCCATGGAGGCTTTTGAGCAGGGCCAGCAGCACGAAGCTGACGGCTCTCTCGAGTTGGCAGAAGCCAGCTATCGCAAAGCGGCCGAGTTGGAGCCGGAAATTGCCGACTTCCGCATTGCCCACGCTCGCGTTCTGATTGAACTGAACCGCGACCAGGAAGCTCGCGAGATTCTGGACGAACTCAACAAGCGAGGATATCTCGAACCCGATGCCCAGGCTCTGGTGGCTCAACTGGAAGTGCGAAGCCAGGTAGAAGAAACAGGTGGTGTTTCGGAAGCGAAGAAGGCTTTGGAAGCGAATCCATCGGACCTCAACCTTCAGCTGAAACTGGCCGAAGCTTACGGCGCGGACAGCCGATTCGAAGAAGCCTGCAACCTGCTGCTGGAGATCGTCAAGACTGACCGATCCGGTGTGGGCGTTCCTGCAAAAGAAGCGATGGTCGGCCTGTTGACAGTCATGGGGCCCAAATCGAAACTCGCCTCTGATTTTCGACGCAAGCTGGCAACGGCGTTTTACTAAGCCGGACAGACGCCCATTTCGTGAGGACAGAAATGTGCGCCCGATCTATCACTTCAACGATGATCGCACTCGAGCTCACGTGTTCCTGTGCCAGCTTTCAGGATCTGGCCTCCCTGAGTGGCCATAGCGTGCGTCTCGAATCCAGCGGCGTCCCGTTCTGCCAGCTGACCGAAGCCACGCCTCTGCAAAGTCACCCTATCGAACTCCTCACAACGCCGGCACGCGGCCACTGTAGCCAGAAATGCACATTGCGATCGGCGGACCACGTCGCCCAAATTCCAGCAAATTCAGTCATTTGATGATGTGCCGATGGGGACAACAAAATCAGAGTCAGTGAATCCTATAGAACAAGCTGCTCAGCCCGAAAGACAGGGCCTTCAACACACGTGCGGCGGTAGTCCCACGAGCCGTCGAGTTCAACGACTTTGGTGACGCAACTGAAGCAGGCTCCGAAGCCGCAAGCCATCGGAGTTTCCAGCGAAAGCCAGCAGGGCACGGCCGCCACTCTGCAGATTTCTGCAACGGCTTTCATCATCAGCTCTGGACCACAGCAATAGACGTGGACACCTTCACCATGTTGAGCGAGCTTGTTCTTCAGCAGTTGCGTGACAAATCCATGATGTCCAAACGAACCGTCGTCAGTGGCTATTTGCAGTTCGAGCCCCGGAATCGTGAACTCGTCCAGCCCAGCGAGATAGTTCTTCGAACGAACACCATAACAGAGCGAGACAGTTTGCGGTCGTTGGCCAAGTTGCCGAGCCGGATTTCCATAAATCGCCAGCCCCAGCGCTTCTCGGGCAACTCCCAGAAACGGCGTCTGACCGATGCCCCCGGCGACGCAAATCAGATGGCGACAATCCGGAATCGGAAATCCGTTACCGAGCGGCCCCCAGATGCTGACCTCATCGCCGCTGGACCATTGGCTCATCAGCGACGTCATCTTGCCGACTTTGACGAATCCAAACTCGACCCCAGCAGGGTTTCCATTCGCATCGCAATAGATATCAAACAACGCAAACGGGCGTCCAAGAAGCGGATCGCTGCCTTTAGCCGGTCGAATCATGAAGAACTGTCCCGGTGTAATCGTTGCGGCCAGTTCCGGAGCGTCAACTTTGACGGCCCACGTATCCTGAGCCAGCTGTCGAACATTTGCGACGGCGACAACATGCTGCTTTGCGCAGAACATCATTCCGGGGAGTACTGTTGTTTGATCATTCATGATGAGTCAGGGCGATTTCCATGGCCGACACACTTGTCGAGCCAGCGTGGTTTTTCAGTTTCGGTCCCAGGCCAGGTATGATTTGTTACTTCGAACCGTCAGCCTCCCTTACTGTACTCAGGTCACTTTCACCCAATCCTGAATCGCCTTCACACTCGGATTCGGCTGCTCTCGAAGCGCTTCCAGAGCATCGACAACTGCCGAACAACCGGGCATCGTTGTCACGCACGGAACGCCGTAGGTCACAGAGGCTGCACGGATCTTACCTTCATCTGTACGAGCCCCTTTGCCGCTTGGCGTATTGAAGATCAGGTGGATCTCGCCGTTCGCCATCAAGTCGAGCAGATTCGGACGACCTTCCTGAACCTTGCGAACGATCTCCACGTCGATTCCCGCTTCCTGAAATACTCGAGCCGTGCCGCTGGTGCAGACCACCTGGAAGCCCAGCTTCTTCAGGCGACGAGCGGGCTCGATCATGCGCTTCTTGTGAGCCTCCGCCATGCTGATGAAGACCTTGCCCTTCATCGGCAGACGAGAACCCGCAGCGATCTGAGCCTTCGCGAACGCCAGAGCGAAATCCGCGTCGATGCCCATCACTTCGCCGGTCGAACGCATTTCCGGGCCAAGCACGATATCCACGCCCATGAAGCGATTAAACGGAAACACGCTTTCTTTGACCGACGTGTACTTCGGCACGATCTCTTCCGTAAAGCCCTGGGACGTCAGAGAAACACCGACCATTACTTTGGCCGCAATCTTCGCCAGCGAATGGCCAATCGCCTTTGACACAAACGGTGACGTCCGGCTCGCGCGAGGATTCACTTCCAGCACATAAACCGTCGCATTCGTGTTGTCGCCATCGACCTTCACCGCGAACTGAATATTCATCAAACCGCGAACCTGCAAGGCACGGGCCAGAGCCTGCGTTGCCACGCGAATCTCATCGACTACGCTCGCTGGCAGAGAATACGGCGGCAGAGCACAGGCCGAATCGCCCGAGTGAACTCCTGCTTCCTCAATGTGTTCCATGATGCCGCCGATGACCGTGATTTCGCCGTCGGACAACGCATCCACATCGACTTCGATCGCGTCTTCGAGGAACTTGTCGATCAGAACCGGCTTGTCCGGTGACACATCGACCGCTTCGGTCATGTAGTCTTCCAGTGTCTGCTGGTCGTAGCAGATCACCATCGCTCGCCCGCCCAGCACGTAGCTTGGACGAACGAGAATTGGATAACCGACCCGGGCCGCCGCGGCCCGTGCACCTTCGATGTTGGTGGCAATGCCATTTGGTGGCTGATGCAGACCGAGTTTCTCCAGAATCTCCTGGAAGCGTCCTCGGTCCTCCGCCGCATCGATGCTGTCCGGACTCGTCCCGATGATGTTGATTCCGGCAGCTTCCAGACCGCGGGCCAGATTCAGCGGTGTTTGTCCGCCGAACTGAACGATGACGCCATCAGGCTGCATGCGATCGCAGATGTTCAGAACGTCCTCGATCGTCAGCGGTTCGAAGAACAGATAGTCCGACGTGTCATAGTCCGTCGAAACCGTTTCCGGGTTCGAGTTGACCATTATGCTTTCGATACCCAGTTCTTCCATCGCAAAAGCCGCCTGGCAGCAGCAATAGTCGAACTCAATCCCCTGGCCAATGCGATTTGGACCGCCGCCAAGAATCATGATCCGCTTCTTGCCAGGTGTTCTGCCCGGAGTCTCATCTTCTTGTTCATAGGTCGAATAATAGTAGGGAGTATGCGCTTCAAATTCGGCAGCACACGTATCGACCTGCTTGAACGTGGCCACAATACCCATGCCTTTGCGGCGGTCGCGAACTTCCATCTGCGAGCAGTCCCACCAGAACGCCAGTTGCGCGTCTGAGAACCCGTCCTTCTTGGCTCGCTGAATCAGATTCATCGACGCATCTTCCAGACGGGTGATGCTGCGAATTTCATCTTCCAGCTTCACGAGCTGTTCGAGATTTCGCAGGAACCAGGGATCGATATCAGTGGTCTGGTGAATCTGCTCAACCGACATCCCGAACTTCAGTGCGTAACGAATGTAGAAGATGCGTTCCGCGTTGGGGATTGCCAGCTTGCTCTGGATCTCGTCCTTCGTCGGTTGTTTGTCAGTGCCCCACAGATCCTTTTTGCCGCCGCCCAGCCCGAAGTGACCGATCTCCAGTCCACGTAAAGCCTTCTGGAGTGATTCACGGAACGTACGACCAATCGCCATCGTTTCGCCGACAGATTTCATCTGAATTGTCAGAGTCGGATCGGCTTCCGGAAATTTCTCGAAAGTCCAGCGAGGAATCTTTGTGACGACATAGTCAATTGTCGGTTCAAAGCAGGCCAGAGTTTCCCGAGTGATGTCATTAGGAATCTCATCCAGCCGATAACCCACGGCCAGCTTGGCGGCAATCTTGGCAATCGGGAATCCTGTTGCCTTCGACGCCAGCGCCGAGGAACGGCTGACTCGCGGATTCATTTCGATGACCGTCATGCGGCCTGTGCCCGGATGAATCGCGAACTGCACGTTCGAGCCGCCGGTTTCGACACCGATCGCCCGCATCACAAGGATCGTGGCATCTCGCATCCGCTGATATTCTTTGTCGGTCAGCGTCTGAGCCGGTGCGACGGTGATCGAGTCTCCTGTGTGAACACCCATCGGATCGAAGTTCTCAATGGCACAGATAATGACAACGTTGTCGGCGTTGTCTCGCATCACTTCCATCTCGTATTCTTTCCAGCCGAGAATGGATTCTTCCAGCAGCACTTCGCTGATCGGTGACAGCGTGATACCGCGGCGGACCATGTCTTCGAACTCTTCGATGTTGTACGCAATCCCGCCGCCCGTTCCACCGAGCGTAAAGCTGGCCCGAATGATGATCGGCAGCCCAATGTCCTTCACCGCTGCGCGGGCTTCGTCGATGTTGTGGACTGTGAAACTGCGCGGTACATCCAGACCGATCTGCAGCATGATCTGCTTGAAGGTGTCGCGTTCTTCCGCCCGCTTGATGACTTCTTCTTTGGCGCCGATCATTTCCACGCCGTATTTTTCCAGCACGCCATTTCGGACCAGGTCCATCGCTGTGTTCAGACCGGTCTGACCACCCAGCGTAGGCAGCAGCGCGTCCGGACGTTCTTTGCGGATGATTTCTTCGACGTATTGCCATGTGATCGGTTCAATGTAGGTGCGGTCGGCGGTACCGGGATCGGTCATGATGGTCGCCGGGTTGGAATTCACCAGGACGACCTCGTAGCCATCTTCCCGCAACGCTTTGCAGGCTTGAGTTCCCGAATAATCGAACTCGCACGCCTGCCCAATGACAATCGGGCCGGAACCAATGATCAGAATCTTCTTGAGGTCGTTACGACGTGGCACTTTGCAGTGGTCCTTCCAATGGTGAAGTCCGATTTTTTCGGAGTATCACAGGTAAACTCGCCTGATCGCCGCCTGCGCGTACCGTTTTCGCAGACGGGTTCGGAGTTTTCCGAAAGAAAGCGAAGCAGGAGGCAGACAGCCGGTGGCGTCAAAACGCGCAAAATTTGGAGCAGGTTACCAGCATTTCCTCGGCGTTCAAGAACGTGGCAACGCATTGTCCCAAACGAACGCCGGGAATACGCGGAAACCCCGGGAAAATCTCAGTTTTGAACAACCATTCCGACTCGAGAGCCAACAAGCCCCCAAGTGTCCACACGGACACAACCAGTTCACAACGCAGACTGGTTTCGCTGAAATCGATCGAAAAGTATCCTAAAATGATCGCAGACGTCCGGCCAGACACATGAATAGTCCGCCGTACTGAAGAACGGCAAATTCTTGACTCTTTCAAAAAGTTGATCCGCAGAATTGGCTGAGACGTGCACGGAACAGATCGGCGATCCCCCGGGCACGATCGTTCCCGAAGCAGGAATGTCGGAAATCTGACCAACGTCTGAATCGACACTCATGAACATCCTCAGCTCACGTGACACCTCCATATCCGTTCCAGCCCACAGAATCATTCTTGTACAAAGGTCACTTCCGGGCAACGACCCGATCCTCGCTCCTGGTGTCAGTTTTCTATTGAATGCAGGCCTCCAGCCAAATGCGGCTAAGTGCTGCTCAACCAGATTCAAACAATGATTGGTCTTCTTCACTTTGGATTCGTACAGCATGTGGGAAGCTGTCAGACGCGGATTCACCTCCAGCAACCACGCCCTGCCCCGCTGCAAAACGAAATCGATACCGAAAACACCTCGCAAATGGGTATGTGCCACGATCGTTTTCGCTGCTAACTGGATCTGCTCTGTAATATTCTTGCCAGGGTCCACTGGGCCCACGTTTCCACAGAACAGGAAGTCAGAAGCTCCCAAACTCGGCCATCCTATCAGTTGCAAAGACGTTCCAATCAAATCCACGCCGTCATCGTTCGAGAAAAAAACAGCTGACATCGGCACACCGTCAATGTATTCCTGCAGGAACTCAGACGACGGCCTGGGGCCCTTGTTTGCAGCGGCATATGACAAGTCTACGCAGTGAGCCTTGATACCCTGTCCTCCGGATCCTGCCATGGGCTTTCGCAACCATTGGATATTTGCGTCCGCCGTCGCTTCCGTGGCGCAACGAGGAACATCAATCCCAGCTGCCGTCAGCCACCTGGAGAGGCTGGTCAGATTGCGGACCTGGTCGATAAGGTCAGGATCTGCTCCGATCAATGGTCGCCGGCATGCGATTTCACGCAGGATGTCCGTTCGATTTTCCAGTCCTCCGGCCCAGATCATTGGGATCGAAGCTCGGACGGCCCGAGTGACCGCAGGCAATTCAGCAAAGGATTGAATTTTTGCAACAAATCGCCCCCGGCTCCCGGACAGGATTTTTGTCAAATCATCATCCTGGAAGAAATCAACGCACAGCGGGCGCAATCCCGCAGCAATCGCGGATTCCGCCAAACTCCGGACGCTTGCACCGCAAAGCAGGACCGATCGAGCTTCTCGAAACCCTGAAGAATGCTCTTGTTCGGGCGAAGTTGAGGACTCTGGCTTCTGGTCGGTTGAAGATAAGGCCAAAAGTCGCAATCCTGATCAAAGAATGAACGTTCGAAATCCGAACGGGGGCTTTCTCACGGAACCTTCCGGTCGGTTGACGCATTGTTCACTTTTTCAGGCGACCTTGTCCACAACACAGGCACCTCATTGCAGAAGCAGCGGCTTGCTGCTTCCGCAGACAACTGCAAAGTGTGGCTCGGAAGTGTCTGTACGCCCGTCTTTTGACTGGCTTGCAGTACTTCAAATTTGTCTGCGGTCGCTGGTTTTTGGTTCGACTGGTTTTTGCAAAGGAAGTAAGAAATGTCAATGTTTGTTGGTGAAGCACTGGTTGGTGAAGGCAATGAAGTTGCGCACATCGACCTGCTGATTGGTGACAAGACTGGTCCGGTAGGCGTGGCATTTGCCAACGCTCTGGCAGACCAGAAAATGGGCCACAGCAATCTGCTGGCCGTTGCCACTCCAAACCTGGCTGTTAAGCCATCCACGGTCATGATCACCAAGGTCACGATCAAGGGTGCTCGTCAGGCCGTCCAGATGTTCGGCCCAGCCCAGAAGGCTGTTGCTGACGCGGTGACAGACTGTGTGAAGTCTGGCGCAATTCCAAAGGATCAGGCTGAAAAGCTATGCATCATTTGCGGCGTCTTCATTCACTGGGAAGCTGCTGACGACAAGAAGATTTATCAGTACAACTACGAAGCCACCAAGCTTTCTATCGAGCGCGCCATGAAGAACGAGCCTACGGTAGATGAAGTGCTGGCCAAGCGAGATACAGCGGCTCACCCGTTCTACGCGGGCTGAGTTGGTATCATCTGAATGCTCGGATTGCTGCTTTTGCAAGTCATCTGAAAACTCAAGCGACCGCTCTGTTGATCAGGGCGGTCGCTTTTCCATTAAAGGCGGTCAACCGCAAAGGCAGTGATCTGTGACGTCGTCGCGTTGCCACACTTGCGCCGTGGCTCACTTAATGGGACAGCTCCACACGTCGGCCCAAAATCTGTTGATGTCGCTTTAAGCCAAAGCTTCAACTTCGACAACGACTGCTGTGGAATGTAAGGCGCCCGGTGCGAGCTGAATAGCATCGCTTCCGACATTGGCCGTTTCGATGCAGACCATTTCCGGCCATTCATGATCACCAAAATCGGGCATGCGAGCACTCTTGTTGATCCACGGATTCCAGACAACCGTCGATCGTGAACCAGACTTGCGGACTCGAATGAGACGCTTCCGAACCGCGTCCGCCAGCAAGCATTCGCCATCTGTTCCGGAGTAGACTCGGTCGGTTTCTCCCAAGAACCGAATCATCTCGCCGGACGCGGCTTTCTCAATGGGCCCGTTGACTTTGTCGATATAGGGTACGTTTTCCAGCCCCGAAATCGATATCAATTGCACATCGCCGACGGAGAAGTATGTGTGCAAAGCAACTTCAAAGCTCTGAGCCGCAGTCGCGCTGGCCGCGAGTTCTGTCTGCAGGGTCATTCGAAGATCGCCGCCAAACGACACGCTGAACATCAAAGAGAATGGGCCAAGCACTGTCTGCAGCTTCAATCCGACTGCGTCATCATCAGTTGTTTTCGCATCCACCAGCTCCCACTCCGTGATCCGGGCGTAACCATGAGCGGGTGCTGACGAATCTGTCGGATGGGGCCCGAACCAGGGGAAACAGATCGGCACGCCGCCGCGAATCGGCTTGCGAGCCTCAAAATTCGACGACCGACTCATCCAAAGGACAGGCTGCTGTCCCTCTGGCTGCCAGGAAGTCACATGAGCCCCATGCAGATACAATTCCCCACTCGCTGTGGGTGTCTGGACAACCGCTTTCGTTAAGCCGCCACGACCCTGCTCAAAGCGGAGTCCGGCAATGCGAAAACGATCAGACAACTCAGTGACACTCGAAGCCATCAGAACAACTCCAGGCGGCACTGTTCGAAATATCAAACCTTGACCACAACGGCACTGGCCTGACCCATGCGAGTCACGCTTGTCTTCAGGAAAACGCCGTTGGAAGTTGTCATATGCTCGCCATGGACGACATTCAGAGGAGACTCCGAATCCGGCGTTGAGTAGTTCAGCGTCTTCGGAATCACACCATGCTGCAGGGACAGCAAAGATGCAGCGATCTCACAAAGGCCAGCCCCGCTGCCAGCACTTCCCATATAGCTCTTTATGGCTGTCACGGGAACGCTGTCTGCGTGGTTGCCGAGTAGTCTTCGCAGCCCTTCGGCTTCATACTGATCTCGACGTGGATGGCCTGAGGCACAAGCATTGATATGACCAAGTTCGGCGGTGGAAATTCCGGAACGTGCCATCGCAGCAGTTGCTGCCTGATAGATGGCGGTCGATTCATCCGGATGCCCATCACGTCCAACGACGGTACTAGCCCCGCAGCCAAGCAAAGTCCCGAGAATCTTCGCACCGCGGGCTTCCGCATGCTCCCGGGCCTCAAGAATCAGTGTGCAGGCCGCTTCGGACAAAGCTTCACCGGTTCGAGAATTATCGAATGGACGAACTCGAGTTTCAGCAGGACCGTCAGCCAACACATCCCAATGATTCGAATGGCACGCCTTCACCGTATGAATTCGAGTTCCGGTGACACCAGTGATCATCACATCCGCACGGTTGCGACGAATGGAATTCGCAGCCTCTGCAACAACCAGACAGCCAGAGGCCTCATCGTGAGTAATCGAGTTGTTCGGACCACGAGCATCCAGGGCGATCCCAATGTGGCATCCCGGCATGTTTGGTAAGTATCGCAGCAACCAAAGTGGCTCCATACCATCAAAACGACCACTACCCCACTTGTCGTAATTGAAGATCGCGTGTCCGGATGAGCGGTCGCTGGCCTTCATGACCGCATTCAGCAGGACATCCGGAGGTGTCGACATCAGATTGGCACCGAAATCCACTCCGATACGATCAGGAGCCACAGCACCGGGCTGAAGTCCCGCGTCTTCCATTGCCTGCAGTGCAGATGCAACACCAAGCTGGATCTCGCGGCACATGACTTTCAGACTCTTACGAATCGTCTTCAGATGCTGTTTTTTTGCCGTCTCGTCGTTGAAGTCGGACACTTCGCCGCCAATACAGCCGGGTGTTCCGACGAATGAGGCCAGTTCAATTCTCTTCAGGCCGATTCGACCCTCCGACAAACTGGACCAAAACGCTTCGCGGCCAATCCCCAGTGGTGAAACCAAGCCGATTCCGGTGATGACGACATCACGAGCAGATGAGTTGGACATGCAGTTAAGCTCAACCTGAACGAAGAGCGGTCTGGCGGTGCTACTGATTCTGGAAAAGCCGATTCGACTGGAAGCTGCGGTTCACCCACAACTCGACTGCCGGGATCGATCTCACCACAAACCAGAAACGGGACCCAGCCGCTTCTGCCAACAGAAGTCTGACCGGCAGCTATCTGCAGATCAGTGTCCCGACGAACTCGTCCCCACGAACTCGTCGGTTTTCCGAGCGTAACAGTCTAACAACCGCAACAACTCAATACTGCGCGGACAGCAGAATTTAGCCGAAGTGAGCGACAACGACCTGCAACCGGACAGACGAAACTGCCATCCGCCCGTCAAAAATCGCAGAAAAGCCCTAAAAATCCGTTTCTGCCAGAATCTCTGACGAACAGAAATCTGCCACCCCTCTGGCACTCGAAACTCGCCGAGCACTGGTTATGGGGACTTCAAACGGACTCAGCACACGTCAGGCTACTTCGTCTGGGTCGAAAAAATTGATCGTCAGCGGGTATTTCCATAGCGTCCCGCCGCTGGCCTGAAGTGCTCCAAGGATCGGAAACACGATGTGCAGACCGCCAAGGACTATCAGCATCGGAATCCCGATGACAATGAGACACGCAAAACCCGCAATGATTCCGTAGATCAGGCTGCTCAGCATCCAATTCAGGATCACCAATCCATGCCGGTTGGCTTCCCGCGATTGATCTTTGCTGACGAGCCACATCACAAACGGAGCGACAATGCCAACGCCCGTCCACGTCAATAGCTGAGAGGCATGCATGAGCGATAGCCAAACGTTCGATGGCAATCCACAGATCTGACCTGAAGTGACTGCTCCCTGCCCGACTGGCGCAAACCCCGGCGCGGAAGCGGCTGTGCCATTCAAAACCCTCAGCTTTGCCTGCTGAAACTCCTCTTCGGACAGGTCTCCGGCATTTCGAAGCTGTATCAGTCGTTCGATTTCATCAGCGATCATCGGGGACACTCACAGAAAATCAGAGGAAAGCCGGATCAGAACGCTACCGAAACCAAGCTGGTGGTTCGTCGGTCCATACCGGATCCTGGAGCATTTCTGCTCATTTTAAAACCACTGCAGCGAAAACTCGTACAATGTGACTCGGCGCGGGTTTCCACGAAACACTACTTTCCGATGATGACCTTTCCCCATTTGCCCTTGACGATATCTATCGACAGCCGACATCAAGCACAGCCGCTATCAACGACAGCTGGCAAACAAAAAACGGCTCCAGTAATGACCGGAACCGTTCGATTTTTCTGCGGTATGAAAGCAAACTATTAACTACTTCAGGCCCGGAGGCAGCTCGACTTTCGGGTTAATCTTTCGAGCCTCCGCCGCACTTGCCCTGGCCGCTGCCTGGTCGCCCTTCTTCAGCAGAAGTTCAGCCTTCAGTGCAAGCACCTGGTCCATCGCGCTGGCGCCCTGTTCAAGCGTCAGGATATCTTCGCCGGCGCCTTCCAGATTTTCGCTGCGAACGCGAGCCTTTGCTCTTGCCAGGAGAACCTCTTCATAACGATCGCCGCTCAGAGTTTTTGAATCGAGAGCGGTCGTGAATTTCTCGTCCGCTCCCTTCCAGTCGCTGCCTTCGATTGCAAGGAAACCGCTCTCCACCGACTCTGCAATATCGACATCGTCACTTGACGGGCCACTGTCAGAGCCGCAGCCCATCAATCCCAGGACCACAAGGATCCCGCTCTGGGTGATTTTTGCGAACCTGGCACTAGAATTCACCGAGCGTCTCCCCACCATCCCGTGATCCAATCCCTCGCCAGATATTGGCATCGATATTCTCACTGAAGAACTTTACGCTGCCATCAGCCAGAACAGCCTGCGCGCCACCGATATGCAGACTCCGCGCAGAGATGATTGCGTGCTCCCCGGGTGTGTCATTAATCGCACTCAGCATGCCACAATCCTGCCCGCGCCAGTTGGGAGTTGCCACGTGGTTGTACATCGTGCCCGACAGAGCGGCAAAAGGCCAGCCATTTGAATAGTCGGAATTATTGAGCCAACGCCCGAATGACGAGAAGTTAAAACTACTGACTGCGGGTACGTAGTTAAGACACTGATTAAACATCGCTTGCGGGTCCCCGAGAGCTGTCGGCGACACCCGAGCAGGCGACGTGACGACATCCGATCTTCCGGGCAGGCTGCCCGCCATGTCGGCTCCAGTGCCTTTCGTCCTCTCTGCGAACATCGCAGTATTCGACATGCCGTCCGTAAAATCTCGATCCGACACAGATCCCGCAGTGAAGGCACCGTTCCCAAGACAAGACCGGGTCTTGCCAGCCCAGTATCCGGTACCACCGCTGAAGGATGCCGATGTATTGTTTTGCGCGGTATTTGATGCAGCCCCGGCGAACGGAGTGTCCCCGCCAAAGTTGTACACATAGCTGTTCTCTGAAATGACTCGCCCTGTGAAGGGGTCCGACGGGCAAAGGAAAAGGGCCGATGCCGTGGCATAGGCCGCATAGTTAGCATTCAGAGGAGTCGTCAACCCTGTCGTCATCTGCTGAGAATGGACGTTTTGATTGATCAGATTGTAGATATTGCCTTGCTCCATGAATGGCAGGATATGCTGATGCACCGACCTTGCACCAACGAATACGCTTGTTGGAGGAGTTGCTGCTGCATAGTTTGAGTAGCTGGTCTGTACAACACCGTTCCTCACAAAGTCGGGCATCATTCGACCGGGAGGAAACTTACTGAAGGTTGACAGGTAGTTGTGCAGGGCCAAACCGATCTGCTTCAGATTGTTCTTGCACTGAGTCCTGCGAGCCGCCTCACGCGCCTGCTGCACAGCAGGCAGCAACAAGGCAATCAGAATGGCGATGATGGCGATCACCACCAACAATTCAATCAAAGTAAAACCACGCTTATGACGAAACACCATGACAAGATCCTCTCAAAGGACACGAACAACGACATATGGCAAAAATCAACTAATTGAACAACGTTTCAGTGGTCTCAGCATCTCGTCGCTTGGTTAAGAGGTTAAGAAGAAAAGTCATTCCAAACAAAAAAAGCGTTAATTACAAGTGATCACGCGTATAAGTGTTTCAGGAACCCAAACTGAGAAATCTCCAGTCTGCCATAAGACTCTGACGCGACAAACCTCGATTCAGGGTCTCCTGGCGAGTACCCGAAACTGCCCAAGTAGTACCTAAAGGACGCAAACATTGTTCCGCGGCGGCGGCTCGCATTCTTCGAACTGACCGCGTATCGATCCCGCACGGCCCCCAGCGCAGGATTCTGATTTACAAGAAGTCTGAAACGATGCTCATTTCAAATCGCGGTGATTATCGCGTCAGCAGCTTTGCCCGTAGAGTCATCAAACGCCAGCTACGTCTCCTTCCGCACGAACTCGCGGTTTACCCACTGCCGCTTGTTTTGAAATTTTGACCGTGAGCTGACTACACTATCGCCCGTTCTGCCTGATTTCGAATACGTGCTCACAAACTGGCTCATTCTGCAAGTCGTTGCGAAAGGTAAGTCTTCCATGGTGTCTCCGATTCGAGTTGCCGTCACTGGTGCCGCTGGTCAGATTGGGTATTCGCTGATCTATCGTATTGCGTCTGGTGAAGTCTTCGGTCCCAACCAGCCCGTGATCCTGCAACTGGTCGAAGTGCCTCCTGTGCTGAAGGCACTCGACGGCGTCCACATGGAACTCGATGACTGCGCGTTTCCGACACTGGCTGGCGTGGTAAAAGCAGACAGCGATCATCTTGAAGACGGCTTCCGGGACTGCAACTGGGTGTTGTGCGTGGGCAGCGTGCCTCGCAAGGCTGGCATGGAACGTGGTGACCTGATCCGCATTAACGGGCCGATCTTCACGAGCACTGGCCGAGCCATCGCTGCTGCCTCTGCGCCAGACGTGAGAGTCCTCGTTGTAGGAAATCCATGTAATACCAACTGCCTGATCGCAATGAACAACGCGAAGGGCGTCCCTTCCGATCGATGGTTTGCCATGACGATGCTCGATCAGAACAGAGCGACTTCACAGCTGGCTCAGAAGGCCGGCGTTCCGATCGCCGCCGTCAGCAATGTCGGCATCTGGGGAAACCACTCGGCGACTCAGTACCCCGATTTTTATCACGCAAAAATCAACGGTAAGCCTGCCACAGATGTCATCACAGATCATGACTGGCTCAAAGGCGACTTTATCTCTACCGTTCAGAAGCGTGGCGCCGCAGTGATCGCCGCTCGAGGAGCCTCCAGCGCGGCATCGGCGGCGAATGCCGTTCTGGATACCGTCAAGGGTGTGATCCGCCCAACTCCTGCCGGCAGCTGCTTCAGCGCGGCTGTCTGCAGCGATGGCAGCTACGGAATCGAAGCGGGACTCATCACGGGCTTCCCGCTTGTCAGCGATGGCAAGAAAGTCTCTATCGTAAATGGTCAGACACACAACGAGTTCGCACAGTCGAAAATCGATATCACCGTCAACGAACTTCGCGAAGAACGGGAATGCGTCAAGGACTTGCTGACTTGAACACTTCCTGCTCTGGGCTGTGATGATTGAAGTTCTGGCAAACACACAGGCCGCCGAGGTCACTTCGGCGGCCTGTGTTCTTAGATCTTCCCGATGTTTGTGGACAGTTCCCAAACCCAGCCTCGGAAGGCACCAGCCCGATGGAATCAACGCAAAAAAATCCTTGTCAATCAAGCTGCTGCGATTGGTTCGCCACAGTATCGAGTTGGGGAGTTCGGCTTAGTCAAACTGGCGCGTGACGCCGGTGGTTTCCCGCAAAAATGACTGTGTGGCGTGAGTCGACTGGCGAGGAATTGTCAGGTACTGAGGTACTTGTCCGAAATTTACTCGCTGTTGAATCACTATGTCATCGCCGGCAAGCACGGAGCCGTTCAGACAGAGATCGCCCGCCATCGTGACATCGCCGGACGCAAAAACGAGTCCGCGGAGTTCTGGCAGATAAGTGTCGTTCTGACTCGAATCTGTGGAGCCGTTTTCATCCGGAGAACCTGTGGGATTCAGGTTCACAGCCAACTCACGTTCAGTCAATCCATTCCGGCCAAAGGAAAGCACAACATCGCCATCCACAATTAAGGCTGGCATGCCCGGCTTTGCTGGTCGCCACTGAATCGGACCGCTTCCCACTCGAACCGTTCCCACGCTTTGAACGATCAGCGTTCCAACGATCATGCTGTCAGAAATGGTCAGGTCGGCGCCACCACAATTCAGCACGTAAATGCCACTGGCGTTGGAAGTAACACCAAAGGGATTCGTGCCGTTCGAAACGACTGTGCGATAAATCGCTTTTCCTGCCGGAGCGGAAGTCACTTTCATGCTCACGTCGTCCACTAGAAAATCCTGTGTGCCAGCAGAACCAGATTCCAAAGTGCGAATCATCAGTTGTGCTGAAATCAGTCGTCCCGTCCAGGTGGGAGTGACTGTTGTTGAGATATACTGAATACTCGTGTAGACCGATCCTGAAATAATCGTTGGGGATTTCCAGCTTGCTGCCGTAGATGTTCCGGACGTTGTCGTCACGATCAAGGCAAGTTCAAACTTTGAATTCGAGGCCATCGGCATCACCGCTGCAGAAAGCTGTGTCTGAAGCCCATTCCGTACAATACCTGTGACGTCATGTACAAGGCCGCTGGCTGATGTCGATCGACCTGACACGACGGCGGACGACGTGTTACCGACCCCACCCGAAGAGGAAGTTGTCAGCGTTCCGGAGGGAGAGACAGCCCAACCGATCTCGCCGCGACCAAAGTCGGGATTGAGAATTGTTTCCGCCGTCGAAGCCGATGCTGCCGGAATTGAAGAGGCCGCTACTGTCGTACCCAGGGCGATTAAGTCACCGAAATCTGAAAATATCGGCAGGGCGTCAATCGTTGCTTGGGTGACAACTCGACTCAGTAACCCCGAACCGGAAAAAGTATTTCCCAACATTACGTCGGTTCTGACACTGTTTGCCCCACTGACCACAATTGTGTCCCTCGCTCCGATCCATCCGATGCCATTCACGGTGGCGGTATTGAAAGTCAGATCGTCCCCCGCACACGCATGAAACATCATCGGCTGCCGCAAAGCCGATTCTGCGAGACACAGGCTGGCGTTCTTCTGGACCGCGTTGCCAAACGTGCCAGTAGAGGAAAGCAGTACGGGTTCCGAAACGCTGTCCGAAAAACTCGTATCTGTTGGGTCCGATGCATCCAATGACCAACGACCAGCGTCCAGAATAACACTCGAGTACCAGCGTCCGGGAGTCTTCTGACTCCGCCAGGCTGTTGAACCTGAGACTTCTCTTGTCGCAAGCGTAGCGCCAGATCGCGCGGCCCAGCGCGCGGATGTCGCGTCTTTAATCGCTGTGCTTTGAGTCAAATAGACATTCTGGACAACAAGAGCACCCAGGCTGATCAAGGAGATAACTGTCCCCGTAATCAGCACCAGCAGCAACAAACCACCGCGGCGATTTGTCTCGCACGGGTGCTGACATCGACCACAGAGTCTGCGACGATGAGATGGCTGTTTTGGCGGGAGGAATTGCATCATTGAAAACGTTGAACCTTTTCAATAGCTCGCGATATTTGGCACGACTCGTTGCTCGTAAGAACTGGAGCGAAGCTGATTCTCCGCGCGAGTAAAAAGGCCGGATACTCGTGCAAGCTCCTCGCCGCTTTGTTCCACGGTCGCCGTAATGCGGCGAATCCCGGTATCGACGTTGTCGGCAACGACAACTGTGGGATCTGCCGTAGAAATGTTCTCCACGGCGATTTTCCTCTGTAGGCTGCTGACACCGATCATCGAACTTCCATCTCGTGCGACAGGTTGCTCGGTCCAGTTGTCGAAGTCGTCCATATCATCCAGTTGATTTCGCCGAACAACTGTTGTGGGGTCGCCGGTGTCTCGCCCGATCGTTCCCGCCGAAGCCGGTTTGTTCGGATCAGACCAGCTCAGGGCCGAAACTTCTATCAACAATTGCTCTGCCAGGAACGTCGCGCGAACACGACTCTGGGCAAACTTATGAGTCCGAAAAGAAGCGGTCAACGACTGCGACGAACCAACAACCAGCATTCCCACAAGCAGAGTTGCCAGTGCTGTTTCTGCCAAAGTGAACGCCGTTCTCGGCTTGCCCCATGTGACGTTGTCACGGCTGATCCGTGCGGTCAATACTGTGACGTGGTTCATGGCAGCACAACCTCCGAAGTAGTAATGGACCGTGTGATGACTGAACAGAAATCGAACTCACATGAGTTGTCGGCGGCCTGAATCTGAACGGTCGAAGGCAGTGATGGTGAGGTGATCGATCCGAGACTGAGTGATTCCTGGAAGACCTGGTTCACCCAAATCGCCACAGACTGATTTTGCGGGTTCAGCACCAGACGAATCTCCTGCAGGGTCGAGTCCAGCATCGTGTATTGATCCAGCAGTGCAAAGGTATTCGTGGCTGTCTCTTCATAGATCGCAAGCGTCTGAGTTCCGTTCGTCTGCAATGTGAGATAGGCCAGTGCTGAGATGTTTGTTCCTCCGTTGGCGGCGGCAACGGCAGCACGAATCAACACGCTGCCGGATGCAGTGGTCGTATCACGTGAAATCACTCGGACATCGACTTGCTGACCGGCCGCAATCGTAGGTGTCAACCTGATGGATCTATTAGTAGCCGTCCATTTCCCGGACGCAACGGACGACGAGTTGGTCGTGCTAGTCGTCAGCAAAGACCAGTCAGCAGCTCCATCGTAGTTGCTGTCATCCGCAATGGAGAACTTTGAGAAGTCCGTGTTTGCGAGGAATCTGGCATCCAAAGGTCGATTCAAAAACTCGGCCGACGCGTAGAGCGGTCCATCAGACACGGAAGTCGCCGCCAACCGCAAATCGGCCAGTTGAAAGCGACGAGCCGGTTCCTGCTGATCCAGATGTGTCCTCGTGCGGATCCTGCCATAAATTCTGAACATCAAACTTCGATCCAAAGCCGGCCGGAGCCACTCCGGCGAAGACTCGTCTGTCGCCGTGAAACCGTGGAGAGTCGATGCTCGTGCAATCGGCAGAAGCAACAAATTAGTGCCCGACTGGTACGTGAAATTCAGGGAGACTCCCTGATCTGCGTCCAGCCACGGCAGTCCGGTCATTGAAATACTCTTCCAGCTTCCCGCGAGCGACATTTCGTTGGGATCCAGCGTCGCCGTAAAAAGAGACTCGTGAGTCGGCAGGCCATCAGTTGTCGCCTTGTCCATTTCGAATCGATAACTGCTTCCAGAGGTTGATCCCGTTTTGAGAGCGAAGTATTCCACGCGAGTGATCTGCCACTCGTCGTTTGCTGTCAATGTGGTCGAACGAAATGTTGAAGGCCGGATGATCTGCCCGTAGGCATCGAGGTAACCGACACTTTCCCAGTCGAGCCCTGTCGATGATGTCTGGTCATCCAAAAGTACAGCAGACCCGGGTACTGGCGGTGCTGGGATCAACTGTGTCTCGCCTCGCGTGGCCATGGCAATATTGAAATCCGTTACGCTCGGGCACACAGAGGTCGCTGTCGCTCCGTTAACTGAGCGAAAAAGATCGGACCCCGCAATGCCAGTCCAGGAATAATTCACGACATCGGGCGAACCGTCCTTGTTGGCATCTGTGGTCAGAATACGAATCGATCCTGAGGTGCGATCAATCACTCGAGTGGCAAATCGAAGGTCCTCCTGCAACATCCGCAGAGACCGGGCCGCATCCAGCGTGACAGCAGAAGATTCTTCCGGCCTTATACTTCGAGTCGCGATCATCAGTGCCGACCCGAGGCTCACCATCAATAATCCGGAAACAGCGACTCCAATCAGCAACTCCAGCAGAGTAATCGCTGATCGCGATGGCCGGATGACGGGGAGACTCTTCTTTGTGCGAAATGGTTGCATTCTGAGGTTACTCCGCCAGAACCCGACCGGACGCCGATGCAACCGTCACCATCGCTGAAGAAGTACCGCACGCCAGATTGATCACAAGGTCTTCGCCGAAAACGCCAGCCCCGTTAATCGAAAGGGCACTTGATGAAACCGAGGTTTTCGCGCTTCCCTTGAGCAACGACGTGACCTGGCAATTCCACGGCGAGCCCTTCAAAGCGACCTTACGAATGATCGTCGATGTTCCATTTCTGACCGCTGACAAAGTGTAGATGTGCGATGTTTTGTCGATCGAAAACGTGACCAACGAACTGGTGGCCAACGCCTCCTGCTGCGCGGACAACAAGTCTGTTTGAAGAAGCGTCTTAACAGATCCCACCGAGTGGACGTCCAGCTGAGACGAAAGGCGCGGGGCAGCGATGGCCGTGAGAATTCCCATGACCATTAAAGCCATCACCAGCTCAATCAGACTGAACGCCGCTCGTGGCGCGTAAAGCCGGCCATTTGACTGCTGAATCGTGATTTTGGGATCGAATCGCAGCATTTCGGGCCCAGTGCAGGCAGACAGATGTTGAAGAGAATGAGAAACACCTGAAAAACTAGGTCGAGTTCTCGCCCTGTGCTGCTTCCCGCCTATGATTCGCCCGCAACAGGCCCGGCATTCTGGTCTCTGTAACCCATTTCATCCTCAGGCTCGATACGGTCGTCATGTCCGGCACCCAGTCCAAACCTCCGGCAGACACCAGCAATGCGGCATCCCGCCCGACAATCGCTCCTTCCGCCTTGCCTGAACATACGCCAGCCATTGTGGTTCGCGCGTTGCTGCTGGGACTTCTGGCGGCAGTGACCTACTCAGTTGCCAACCTTGCTTTGCGAGGCCTTTCCCGGGCGGATGGCGGGGCGGGCTGGGACATGTGGGTCGCCGGAACCAAGGCTTTTCCCACGTTCGCTGTCGCCGTTGTTTTGTTGTTAATCCGAAAATCCAAAGGTCAGACGACATTTGCCGCCTGGAAATTTGTCTGGCCGATCGCCGTCGCCGCCTTCTTCAACCAGATGGGTGGCAACTTCGCTTTCCAGATGTCTCTGAGAGCCATCGGACTCGCCATTTCCGTCCCGATCTGTTTCTCTTCGATCATCTGCAGCGGAGCAATCGTTGGCCGCATTGTCCTGAATGATCAGGTTTCTATTCGAACGGCGATCAGCATGAGCCTGATGGTTGCATCAATAATTTTTCTTTCGACTGCGGCGAAATCCCGTGCCATCGAATCGACTGTCACGGACGCGATCGACGTTGTTACGGAAATGCCCGATACGGTTTCTGAATCGGCCGTCACTCTGTCTGCCGACAGGCCCACACCACTTAGTGTGTCGACCGGCGTCGCGCTGTCGATGATCTCAGGACTGTGTTACGGAGTCACTGGCGTATTTATTCGCAAAGCGGTTCGCTCTCAGATGCCCGTCGCAGCAACTCTCTTCCTGTTCAGTGCGGCCGGATTTCTGGTCTTGTGTCCACTTAGTCTTCTGATGCTTCCACTGCAGACCATTACCGAAACAACACCCACCGAATGGATCACGATCGCCACAGCAGGCGTCTTCAATGCGATCGGGTTTTACGCCATCACACACGCCATGCGGTATCTCACGATCAGCCGAGCGAACGTGATCAACGCGTCACAAAACGCGATGTGTGCCGTTGGCGCGGTGCTCGTCTTCAATGAAACGCTGTCTACGGCAGGACTCATTGGAATCGGCTTGACGATTGCCGGTCTGCTGGTTCTGGACCGCAAGTAGCCGTGCCGCTTGCCTTCACTGCGAAAACTCACGTAATTCCATATTTTTTGCACTTGCTGAAGAAGGTGCTTCGGGGGAGATCGAGATGTCGAGCGGCGACGGCTTTGTTTCCCCCTGCCAGCCGCAAAGCTTCTCGCAATTCGAGTTCTTCCGAGACCAGATCGCGGGCCGCAGATCGCGATGAAAAGCCATCTGAGTCGGACAGCTTACGAGTAACGCTGCGAACCGTGGCCGTCGACGGGAACGATATCGACGGACGCTTCAACACCGCTGACGAAGTGGCCACTGTCCCTGACTGACGGCGTAACTCTACCGGCAAGTCTGCGAGCATCACAATGTCGCTGTCCGCAAGGACTACGGCACGCTCAATGTTGTTTTCCAGTTCACGAATATTCCCCGGCCACGAGTGAGCCTCCAAAGCGGCCAGGGCGTCCGGATCAATCTGACGTATCTGTTTCTTCGTTTTTTGTGCCGCACGGCTAAGGAAGAAGAACACCAGCTCGGCCAGATCACCCTGCCGATCTCGTAGCGGCGGAAGAGTCAACGCCACAACATTCAATCGATAAAACAAATCCGCTCGGAACTGACCCCTGGCAATCATCTCCTCCAAATTGCGATTAGTGGCGGCCACAAGCCGGACGTCCACATGAACGGTTTTATCGCTTCCCACTGGCTCAAAGCATCGCTCCTGAAGAACTCGCAACAGCTTGACCTGCGTTTCCTGGGAAATATCCCCAATCTCATCCAGAAACAAAGTGCCTCCGTCTGCCGCCTGAAAGCGACCGGCTTTGTCAGCATGTGCCCCGGTGAAGGCTCCCTTCACGTGCCCAAACAGTTCGCTTTCCAGCAACGACGGCGATAACGCCGCACAGTTAACACAGACGAGGTTTCCGGAAGCTCGATCACTGTTTCGATGGATGACCCGAGCCAGCAGCTCTTTTCCCGTTCCGCTCTCCCCGCGAATCAACACCGTGGACGTACTGCGCGACACCTTACGAACCTGATCCAGAACTTCCAACAGGGCCGGACTGTTGCCTCGCACGCCTTCGCGATCGAAATCCTGCTCCGAAGCAACGACCGGTGACTGGCCCGCATCCGTCTGCAATGATGTCAACTCCGCGCGAAGTGCGGCCATTTGTCGCTGCTGCTCGGCGATGCGATCCATCTTCATCTTGAGTTCCGCATCCAGCTTCGCCATGGCCTGATTGGCTCGCGAACTATGCAAAGCCAATACGCTCATCTGGGCGATTGCGTGCAGAAAAGTGATATCTTCGGCCGTGAAGACAGTTCCACCACGACGGCGTCCCAGAATAATCACTCCGTGCACACCCCCTTCGCCCTCCATCACACAAAGCAACTCAGCACGCAGATCATGCAGAAGCTGCTGCATGGGAGACATCGCTTCACGATTTGCCGAAGGTATTCGGTGAATGACGGTCTCACCGGCAATTTCCACATGAACCTGATCCGCTCGAAGCTGCGCCGGCGCGGCCGAAGTAGATCGAGTACCAATCAGTCGAAACACACCATGCCCATCGAGCACATACATGATCGCCCAGGAAGCATCCATCACATCCTGGCAGGTCTTCAAAGTAATGTCGGCCATTCCCGATGGCTCCGCCAGATAGGCCGCCGACCGATTCAACTGCTGCATCGCGCGATCCAATTGATACTTCTCACTGAAGAACCGCCGATCGACGACGGCCTGAAGTCGATCGCGTACCCAGAGGCTCAATCCGGCAGCCAGCAGCAAAATAAAGAACAATGAGATTTGCTGCGTTGTCGTAGAATTCAGCGGCAGACTGTAGGAATGGGCAAACACTCCGCCGATAGCAAGAAAGGTGGCGAATCCCCCGGAAACTGCGATCGACATCAGGATGTACCGTCGGCTCTTGTCTTCTGCTTCCTCGGCCAACATTAAGCGGTGGCGAAACATCCCGTGGGAGTACGCCGCCATAAACAACATGCTCGCTACAAACATTGGTAACTGAGCATTCCCGAGAGCGAAGTCGACCTTGCGAAAAAAAGCCAGGTAGAGCGTGTACCCGATCGGGATCGTCGATAACAGGGCCGCCCCAAGGATCGTGACGACCTGCCGACGCTCTCGCGGAGTATCAATGCGAAACAAACTGAAAGCCAGCTTTCCGACAGTGGCGGTGAAATACAACGACGCCAGCATGATGGCCAGATGAACTGTCGACCGAAGGAACGACAGCATTGCCGTGGAATGGGCAACCGAGTCCACCGAGGATGCCGCTCCACGCACCAGAATCTGTGTCACATACGCGAGCTTCTGGAAGACGTTCAGGGTCGTGTGGCCATTCAGACTCCAGGCTGTCCAATAAATCACGACCAGTGCCGTACAGATGACTCCAGCCAAACAAAAAATGGTCCCAAAAACGGCTCTTCGTCGCCCTCGAACAAATTCCGGTTCCTTGGGGAAGACCAGAAAGAAATTTAACACAAATGAGGGCAGCATCGCCGCACAGACTATGAACGGGATATTCAACAATGGACTGTCGGACAGAATCCACCAATGGAATCCAGGAACGAACGCGCCCATCGATGCACAACACATCAGGCAAAAATTCTGAGCGACGCGATCGAACGGACGGTACCAGTACGAAGTCAAAGCGATGGCCAGAATCGAAAGCTGACAGACAAACCAAAAAATTGTCAGCGAAACTTCCGTCACGCTGACCGGATGCACTGGCACATAAACTCGATGCTCCTGATCCGGGCTCGATAACCCAGGCCTCCGAAAAATGATCTCCACGAGACGTTCGGACGGACGAGAGGGATCGGAACTGTAGACCTCAACCAGCGATGGCACCTGCAAATCACTCGGATTGGAACCTGGTGCCAACTGGCCTCCCGGTGGGATCTTGGCCGATCGAAGTGACTCCAACGCCGATACAAAATCCAGAAATGTGCCAATCTCCTGACCATTGAGCCGCAACAACTGGTCGCCTGCCATGGGAACAGGATGCACCTTTTCGGAACCTGCCCGAACCCACTCCCAGATCTCGATCCCCGATTCCGGTGACCGAGGCACCGCAACAGATTTGACTTCCGCGGACGCCGCCTGAATGAACTGCCGCGCCGAAGACTTTCCCGCCAAAGCTAACCTGCTGTCGGCTTGCTTACCCACAGACATCGACAAAAGGCTTAACGCGGAGATGAAATCCGATCGTGACTCATACTTTCCGACGCTGGATACATCGCTGTGATCACGGCCTCCCACGGCCAGCCGCAACACATCGAACGCGCCTTCCATTTGAACGGGCGACGCCACGGGAATCAGCGAAGCACTATTTGGCAACAAACAACGAAGCCCAACATCCGGAAACGTTGCGACATTCCACAACACAGTGACACAATATGACACAACCAAGCCTGTGCATGTTGCGACGAAAGCTCGATAGTCCCGTGAGACCCCTTGCGTATTCGATAACCAAGATCTCACGCTGCACCCCTCTTCTCAACCCGTCGGCGCTTGTCAGCGCCGACAAGTTACTGGAAAGAGATAGATCTCAGCGCCGACGTTTCAGTAATTGTGGCGTTTCGGCGCTGAAACACAAGCGCCATCCTGAGATGGCGTCTATGTTTAGGGCAACTGAGCAGCAAAATCATGAGTGCTAGCGTGCATCATGAGAATCGGCATATTTGGCATGTCATGTGCATTTGGATGAAGTACCCAGCCGCCCTTCGGCATGGATGAGTATGTGTTGAACGAAGAATACATTCGCTGCCAACGGTTAACCCAGCCATAGCAGCTTCCCCAGTCCTCTTCGACGTTCAGTCCCCGCATCTGCTCACCGCCGAAGGGCTTTTTTTTGCGCCGGCTTCAATGCCACTCACGATCGTCGGAGCTTGGTCAGCAAACGGTCGAGTTGGTTTGCGAAGTCTTGCTTATTTCTGACGCTGTACGCTGCCGGTCCGCCGGTCTCCATCCCCGATCCGCGCAGTCCGTCCATCAGGTTCCTCGCGGCCAGTCTTGATCCCACGTTCTCTGCGTTCAACACTTCTCCTCGCGGATCGAGAACCGTTGCGCCTTTTCCCACGACTCCTGCGGCGAGCGGGATGTCAGCGGAGATTACCAAATCCCCCGGAGTTACCAGTTCAACGATTCGGCGATCCGCAACATCCGCGCC
>JANPHT010000028.1:0-6023 GCA_031424595.1 Planctomycetota bacterium | reverse complement strand
CAACGGCCAGGGTCACGTGATCAGCGTCACTGGCGAAAAGCTCAAGTCGTGGGCTGTGCGTCAGACAGGCACGGAGCGATTTCTGGATCTGACGGTGGCTGACGACACCACGGAGTTGACCGCACAGTTGAGCGTTCGTTCGGACGACTACGACCTTCGGAATCCGGTTGCGTTGGAACTCGCGCATCTCACGCCAGCCGGTTCGGTGGGCTTCGATTCGGTGGTGAACCTTCAGTACGCTTCCGGAGTGGATGGCAAGGTCACGGCTGTGACTGGTTTTGTCCCGCTGAATGCGACGGATGGAATGCTCCATTTCCAATCAGCAACCGGCGGTCAGATCCAGTTGACGCTCAATCGATCGGGCGCGTCACCTGATCCAGTGGAATTTTCGAACGCCTCTTTGAAGGGCGAATTGCATCCAAACGGCGATTCCATTCTGTTTCAATATCGTGCCACAGTGGATGTGACGGAACCGAATGCGGAGATCACAATTCTCTCCGGAAACGCGGCGGTCACCGAAGTGCCGGCAGATGCCAACTTCCGCCTGCGTGTCGCAATGCAGGACGCATGGACCGTTTACAAGTTGAAGTTCCCGAAGGCCGGTAAGTTTCCAGTGTCACTGGACTTTGTTGCTGCTCTGGCCGTGGCCGGTGCCAATGAACGCAGCATGGACTTTTCAATGGCTGCCAGTTCCGTTGTGCCACTCGCGATCACCGGGCTCGGGCCGGATCTCGAATTCCATCGCGACCAGGAATCTGTCGTGCCTCTGCGGGACAACAACAACTGGTTGGGATTTCTTCCCGCCACAGGCCGCGCCAAACTGCATTGGAAGGCGGCTCGCACGACCGGCGAAGGGAAGCTGTTCTTTTCCACTACTGGGCGTATTGATGCGACCGTTGGTGCCGGACTGCTGCGTCAGGATCATCAAATCGACTACCAGGTTCTGCAGGGAGAACTGAAGTCGTTTCAGATTCTGCTCCAGGGACCGGGGGAGATCCTGGACGTACAGGGCACAAACATCGTTGGCTGGAACGTCATAAAGCAGGGCGACAATCGTCTTCTGGAAGCAACGCTCAGCCAGCCTATCACCGGTACCAGTCAGGTGAAGATTCGCAGCCAAACGCCGCTCGACGCATTTCCCGTGCGAGTCGAAGGATTGCGGCTGTCTCCCATCGGCGCGATCCGGCATTCGGGCCATCTTCGACTGACCAATTCAGGATCGGTGCGTCTGGAACCAACGGCGCTCAGCGGGCTGACTCAGCTGGCTCCGGAACAGTTTCCCGGCGAAGCGATCACGGCACTCCAGACGTTCGTCTACCGTTTTCCTGCCGCCGATCATGCATTCACCGTGGTTGCCGATCGTATCGAACCGGAAGTCAATATTTCAGAACTGGTCGTGTATCAGCTTGCGGAAACGGATCGCGTGATCGAAGCGGACATCGAACTTGACGTGCGTGACGCACCGATTCGCGAATGGAATTTTGGAATTCCCGCTGACTACTCCGTCGTGTCAGTCACCGGTGCTGGCGTTGCCGATTACATCGCAGCAACAACAATCGCGGACGGTCGTCGCAATCTGAAGGTTGTGTTCGGCAGCGACGTTGTGGGACGGCAGTTAGTGACGCTGCGTCTGGAAAAGAGCGAAGCCGCTGCGGCCGGAAACTGGGTTCTGCAACGCATCGAATATCCGGGCGCAAAAACTGTTCGAGGTGCGATTGGAGTCGTGGGTGCTCCCGGCTTCCGAGTGGCCGTTGGTCAAACCGAGCTGCTGGTGGAAAAGCCGCTATCGTATTTTCCGAAACCGTCCGCGCAGCTTCAGCAGGCGTTTCGAATTCGTGAGCCAGGCTGGTCAGCCACGATGCAGATCGAACTGCTCGACCGCAGCGTGCAGGCGGATATGTTTCACATGTACTCGCTGAGTCAGGAAACCGTCTACGGCAGTGCATTAATCAACTACTTCGTCACAGGTGCACCGGTATCCGAATGGAAGATCTCCGTGCCTGAAACGATGGGCAATGTGATGATCGATGGCCAGGACGTCCGCACGTGGCGGCGAGACGCGGACACTCTGATTGTGTCGCTGCATCAACCGGTCATGGGCGCGTACACATTGCTGGTGACGTTCGAAGAAAAGCCGGACAAGAACAAAAACACATTTCAGGCAGGACAGGTTGTGCCGACCGGCGTGCAGGGCGAACGTGGTTATGTGCAGGTTGTGAGTCCGATGCAGGTGGAAATTGAAACGCTTTCGATATCCGACGACATGCTGAAACTTGATCCGCTGGAATTGCCTGCGGAGTTCCGCCTGCTGAGCACTGCGCCGTCGTTGGGAACATGGCAGTACACCGATCGCCCGTTCACTCTGGATCTGAAAGTCAATTGGTTTGAACCCGGCACAACGGTGACTCAAGTCGTGGAGTTCTCAGAAGCCAACACTCGTGTTTCGCAGGACGGTGAGTTGGTGACGGACGTGCTGTACTATGTCAAGTCGCGCGGCCAGCGCACATTGCGAATCAAGCTGCCCGGTGACCCGGTGCGTTTGTGGTCGGTTTCGGTGAACGGTGAAGCGGTCACGGCACGCCAGGCGGACGACGCAACCTTGATTCCATTGCCCGGCGGCACTGATCCGAATGTTCCGACCGAGGTCCGTCTGCGATTGGGGAAACCAATCGTCGAAGGATCGCAACCTGAACTCACGTTGCCCGTCGTGTTTGCGCCGATTTTGAAGACTCAATGGGATGTGACCGGCGATGAACATCATGTTCTGGTTCCCAACGGCGGAACCGTCACACCGCCCGAGCCGGTGTTGCGTCCATCGGGATTCGAATGGGTGGCCGAACGCGGAATCGTTTCGCTGTTCATGATCGGTCTGCTAACGGGTATCGGAATCTGGACACGCGACAGAACCGGATATTGGCGAGTTCTGGGGCTGATGAGTTTGGCGGTCGCCGTGTTCATCTCGTTCCGAACAGCGCAGTCAGCGTTTGCCCAAATTGGATCACCGGCACCGCTGCAACTCAGTCTGCCGATCCTTGCGGCGGGAGAAACCATTCAATTGCAGGTCGACAACATTGCGAGTTGGCGAGTGAACGTCTCCTGGCTGGGACTTGCTGCGGCGTTGAGTGGCATCGTGCTGCTTGCGTGGTCGTATCGTAACCATGAGACGCGGCAACGAATGCTCATCCGTTGCGGAGGCATGTTGCTGATTGCATTGGGAATATTGTTTCAGGGCGACGGCGCTCCGTGGTTTTTCGGTCTGCTGTCGATCGCGATTCTTCTTCTGGTGTTTGTTCAATCGGCGATCAGCGCGATGCGCGACATCGGTCGTTGGATGAGTCGTCTTGCTGAGTCCCGTCGATCACGGAAGGAAGCCACGCAGGAAACATCGGGAACTCAACCGGGGCCAACTTCCGGCGCGATCACAACGGCGATTGCTTTCATCGCTGTGGCTCTTTCTTCGTCAGGATTGTGCCTCGCAGGCGTGCCGGCTGGATTTGAGGCGGCTGATTCAACGGTCCAGCAATGGCAGATCACTCATCAGGACGCGCGGCTGAAAGTCAGCGGCACGATTGGACTCACCGGACGACCGGGCGACGGATTCGTGCTGTTAAAAGCGCCGGCCGTGCTGACACGATTTTCAGGCGAAGGCTTGCGGCTCAATCAGCAGGATGTCCCAGGCGAAGGCCTGTGCTACGTCATCAGTATTCCTCTCGTCGAACCAGTCGTCAATGCCGGTGACGCTGCCGACTCAAAGGGAGCATCCGGGCTTTCAGAGGCGAAGACGTTCAACGCAAAATTCGAGTATCAGTTGGAAGCCGTCAACCTCGCGGGCGTGCCGGTGCTCACCGGAACGGCTTCGGTTCAGCAAATTGATCTGACTTACGATGAAGTAGGATGGGAGATCTCATCGACGACTGCCGTCCGAGTCGAACAGGCTGAAACCGATGGCCAGACGACAATGGCCAAAGTGCTGCTTGGGCCGGGAAATGCAAGCCTTGTGCTGACACCGAAAGTCCGCGACGTCGCTGCGGAAACGATGCAGTTCTTCGTCGAAGCTTCCAATTTGTTTCTACCCGGCCCCGGAGTTGTCGATGGTCGGCATCGTCTCAACATTCGCCCATCGCAGGGGCAGGTGAGTACACTCAATGTGCTTGTTCCCAAAGGGCTCACCGTCAGCGCGGTCAGCGGCCCCGTCGGGGCGTGGCAGTTCGATGCAGACAGCGGCGGCTTGAAGCTGCAGATCGAACCGGCTCAGTCCCAGGCGTTCACCGTCATGATAGAAACACAGCGCGGGCTCGAACCGCTGCCGGCGGACGTCGTCCTGGCTCCGTTGCGAGTCGCGGGGGCCAATGGTGAAGTTGGCCTCGTCGCGATCGCATTCGGTTCTGAAGCTCAGCCCGAGACGCTGGAACCGAAAGTCATGTCGGCCGTAAATCTGAGTGACTTCGACGCCAGCCTGATGCCCAGCCAACAGGCAGTTCTCCATCAGGTATATCGCTATGGTGCGGAAGGCGGTGAGTTGGCCGTGCGAGTCGCCCCGGTGGCTTCAGAAGTTCGTGTGATGAGCAAGCAAGTCCTGTCTCTGGGCGATGAACGAGTTGTTCTGGGGATCAACTTCGCGGCCGGCATTTCGCGAGCCGGTTTGTTTCAACTCAGCTTTCCATTGCCGGATGGTCTCGAAGTCGAATCGCTCACAGGCCCGGCGCTGCACCACTGGTCGGAACTCAGTGACAACGGCAAGCGACAGATTATTCTTCATCTGAACGGCAAGACGATCGGCACTCAGGCCTTTTCACTCACTTTGTCCGGCACAGCTCCGACCGACACTGCCGAGTGGGCGATTCCTCGCTTTGAACTCAATGAAGCAGAACGCCAGAGCGGAGAACTTGTCGTGCGGCCGACGACCGGCATTCGACTCCGGACCGTGTCGCGGCAAAACATGTCCGAGACCGATCCACGAACGATGGGCGGCAATGCTCAGGGTGCCCTGGCGTTTCGTCTGCTGCAGCGCGACTGGAATCTGTTGCTCGGCATCGAAAAACTGGATCCCTGGGTGACCGGCCAGGTGCTGCACGAAATCACGCTGCGCGAAGGCCAGACTCGGCAAGCGTTGATTGCAAATTTCGCAGTTCAAAACGCATCGATCGATGCTCTGCGAGTCATGCTGCCGATTACAAATGAGGACGAAATCAAGACGCTCCGCGCCACTGGAATCACGGTCAGCGATTTGGTGCGAACAGCGCCGGATTCGAATATCTGGGAAGTTCGCTTCAAGCGCCGAGTCGTCGGAAAACTTCAATTCCGAATCGAATACGAACGCCGAGGCGATCGAGAAAACGAAGAAGAAACTTTGAGCCCCGCCGAATTTCCTCAGGCGCGGCAGCTTTCGTATTTCTTCGGTGTGCGTGCCGGCGGGCGGCTGGAGCTGGAACATGATGCTCTTACCCAGGGATGGCAGAAGGTCGACTGGAACACCGTACCGGAACCATTGCGAGAAGCGGAGAACCGCACCGCGCCGTCTCTCGCGTTCCGCGCTGTGGCTCCTGCCGATGCTCTGAAGATTCGCAGCAAACGCCATTCGCTGGCCGATTCTCTGAAGCTTCGAGTGTCCGAGGGTTCGTTGACAACTGTTTTGTCACCAACCGGCGATCAACTGACCTCAGTGGACGTGGTCATGGACGTCATTCAACGCAGCAGCTTGAGTGTCGGTCTGCCAGAGGGCGGCGAGCTGTTCAGTATTTTCGTCAATGGAGAAAGCGTGAATTCCATTCGCCTCGGCGGCACGTCGAAGGTCTGGCAATTCTACATCCTGCCGGGCATCGACGATCGCACGGCTCAGGTTCGTTTTGTTTACGCGGTGCCGGGTGATCGATTGAGCCGTCTGAAGCTGAGCAGTCCTCAACTGAATGTTCCACTTGAAAACATCAAGTGGAATGTTGTCGCTCCGAAGGGCTTTGAGTTGAGCGACCATGATGGCAATCTGGAACTGATTGGTCAGACGAATCAAAAGAACTACGACCGAG
>JANPHT010000027.1:0-8264 GCA_031424595.1 Planctomycetota bacterium | reverse complement strand
ACTGAACGCTTCGGTCGCATGTGCCTGCTCGCACGGCGAATGGTCGAGCGGGGTGTGCGTTTTGTCCAGCTCTTCTGCTCCGACTGGGACGGCCACGGAGACTGCGCGGGCGGCCATCGCAACGTGGCCGCTGCGATCGATCAACCCATCGCCGGATTGCTGACAGACCTGGCGCAGCGCGGGCTGCTCGACACGACGCTGGTTCAATGGGCCGGTGAGTTCGGTCGCACTCCGGTCATGCAGGGCAATCAAGGTCGCGATCACAATCCATATGGATACTCAACGTGGCTCGCGGGCGGCGGCATTCGTGGCGGCCAAGCCATCGGCGCAACGGACGAACTTGGCTTCCGCGCTGTGGAAGATAAAATCCACGTCCACGACCTGCACGCCACGCTGCTCACACTGCTGGGCATCGACCACGAAAAACTGACATACTTGTTTGAAGGCCGCAATCGACGGCTGACGGATGTGGGCGGTTACAAACAGATCACCGAGCGACTCACAAATGGCTGACAACTACAGTCACGTTGATGGAGACACTCCGATAAGGACGAGACAGTTCATGCAAGCACTTACAGCAGCGAACAACCGAAGATCCTGCTCCGCGATTCTGCTCCTCGTTGTCGTTACGCTGGGCACGCCCGCCCAAGCTGCGGAGTTTGTGATTTCGATCATCGACGCGGCGACACGGCAACCGGTGGCGGCTCGTGTTTATGTGGAGCATGTAGACACCGGGACGCGGCACTTTGTGCGGGCGCACAGTACGACAGATGGGGTGATTTATGAGCGACAGAACTGGGCAAACAAGAATTCGATCGAGCATCATACCAGCGTGCCCGCAGCCCCGTTCGTGGCGGAGAACCTGCCAGCGGGAACGTACCTGCTAACCATCGAACGGGGCAAAGAGTATTTCCCGGAGACGCGGCGCATCGTCCTGGCAGAGGACGAGCAGCGTGCTGTCGAGATCGTCGAACTCCGACGCTGGGTGAATATGGCGGAGCGCGGCTGGTACAGCGGCGAGACGCATTTGCATCGGCCGCTGAACGAGTTACCGGTCGTGTTGCAGGCGGAAGATCTGAATGTGGCCATGCCGCTGACGTATTGGGTGACGAAAGCCTTCACCGCTCCGTCGCAGGGGAACAAGAATCAGAGCGGCGAGATACCGGACCAACTCATTATGGTCGATGCCACGCATGCCATCTGGCCACGCAACACCGAGTACGAAATTTTCACGGTCAACGAGCACAAGCATACCCTCGGGGCGCTGTTCGTACTGAATCATCGCAGCGTACTGGACCTGGGCGCACCGGATTGGAAACCAATCGCCGACCGCGCCAGGGCCGAGGGCGCGCTGCTGGACATGGACAAGCTCGACTGGCCGTTCGCCATGACGTTGCCGCACACGACAGGTGCCACGCTGTATGAACTCGCCAACAACCACATGTGGCGGACCGAGTTTGGCCTGACAAAATGGAACACCGAGGCTCCGGCATTCTTACAGCCTCCCCACGGTGGAACGGAAGGGGACGAATTCGATTGGCTCGCGTACACGCTTGGTCAGTATTACACGTTGCTCAACGCCGGGTTCCCGCTGGTGCCGACCGCCGGGACGGCCAGCGGTGTCCATCCGGTCCCGGCGGGTTTTAGTCGGATCTATGTCCCGCTGGAGGGGCGATTCTCATACGAGGATTGGCTGATCGGACTCCGCGAGGGACGAAGTTTCGTCACGACCGGCCCAATGCTTTTCGCCAATTTCAACGACCAACATCCCGGGGCGACGCTGTCCGGCGGGAAGATGTGGCTTAAGGGACTGATCCTGAGTGAGCATCCGTTGAAGACGGTCGACGTTGTTCATAACGGGCGCATCATTCCCGTGGAAACGCGATCCACCACCCGAACGGAAGCCGGAGCGTGGCAAACTGAAGTCGATGCGGAGATCGCCTGCGAGACCAGTGGCTGGCTCTGCCTGCGCTGCACGGAAGATCGACCGGATGGCCGGCTGCGCTTCGCGCACTCCGCTCCGTGGCGGATGGAGATTCCCGAGAAGCCACTCCGGCCCTCACAGCAGGAGAAAGATTATCTCGTACATCGAGTTCAACAGGAGATCGTACGCAGCACGGGGATCGTGCCCGACTCTGCGCTCGCTGAATACCAGGCTGCATTGCATCATTTCGAATCACTGCCCGTCGCGGAGACTAAGCACGAAGACGCAGCTCATTCCGAGGTCGAGGCCATCACGCCCGAGTTTACTTCGCTCGTGGCCGCTGATGCCGGGTTGTGGCCGCAGATTCAGGTCACTGATGACGGCACGTTGCTCACGTTTGGCTACAACGCTCCAGCTCATACAACTCTGCCAGCCGACGTCGAGTGCTGGTCCAGTTCCGATGGTGGCAAGACTTGGGCCAAGCGCGGCATCGCCGCTCCGCGTCCAGCTACTGATGCTAATTACTGTCACTGGGCTTCCGGGGTGATTGGTAAGAACGAACTGCTGGTCATCGCCAGCGGCATGGACGACGCGACCAACGCGAAAGGGCAGCGCAAGCCCAACGATGTCCGGGTCTTTCGATCCGCCGATGCGGGTGCGACATGGAACGCTGATGGCAAATTTCCGCTCCGCATGCCGGGCGAACTCAAACCCTATCCATTCGGCAGCATCGTTCAGGGAGCCGACGGTCAACTGCGAATACTCGTTTATACGTCGAACGAGCAGAGCAACAATGCCGAAGCGGCCTGGATCGTGACCAGTAGTGATCGTGGCCAGTCGTGGGGTGATGTCAGAAAGCTCGCCAACGGGATCAATGAAAGTGTGTTGTTGCCGCTGCCTGACAAGGAATGGCTCTGCGTGGCCCGCACATCGAACAAACCCGCACCCGAGCATGGTCAGGAGCTTCGTCAGTTTCGCTCAGTCGATAACGGCCAGGCCTGGACCGATGAAGGTCTGGTCGCTGGATACCACTTGCATCCCCCACATCTGCTGCTGCTCTCTGATGGACGAATCCTGTTGACCTACGGCAACCGCCGCGAAGGCACGATTGAAGTTCGCCTCAGCAACAACAACGGCCACACTTGGAACACGCCTGCCACGCTCTTCACAACCAGTCGCGGCGACATGGGCTATCCGAGTACTACTCAGTTGCCCAACGGACAGCTCGTGACAGTCTTCTACGCTCAGAGCTCCCCGCTGCGTGACGGATACCATATGGGTGCGGTCGGCTGGAAACTATGATTGCTTCACGGCAGGGCTTTCAGGCCACGTTGCCAATTTGCGAAGACCGCGCCTGGAGAAATGAATGACACCACGTGCGGCTCTTCTTTCTCTGCATGCGGCAGTGCTGATGTTCGGACTTTCGGGGTTGATCGGAAAGTCGGTCAGCAGTCCAGCGGTCGTAGTGACATGCTTGCGATCACTGATTGGTGCTGTCGCCCTAGGGATTCTTCTGTGGCATGTACCCCGCAGTCGCGACTTGCTGTCAGTGGTTCGTGGCAGATCCACAGCGATGCTGGTTGGAGGTGCATTACTTGCTTGTCATTGGTGCACGTTCTTTATGGCGATCCAACTCGGAACAGTCGCGCTTGGACTCCTGACCTACGCGAGTTATCCGCTTTTTGTCACCATTCTGAACTGGCTGCTCCAGCGAGAATCTGTACGCGGCAAAGACTGGTTAGCGGCGGTCGCGGTACTGATCGGACTGGGGCTGGTTGTGCCCGATTGGAACTTCGGTTCACAAGCCGGACTCGCGTCAGCACTGGGATTGGTGTCGGGATTCACTTTCGCATTGCTCACGTTGTTGAATCGTCATCTGATTCGCGATGTCTCGCCGCTACCACTGGTCACAGTGCAGATGGCAATCGCAGGTTTCGTTTTGCTGCCGCTGGCAGCTCCGCAGATTTTCCAAGTGACTGTGGAAGACTGGTTCTGGCTGTCACTGCTAGGCGTTGTCTTTACCGGCATCGCACATGCTTGTTTCACGTCCAGTCTGAAGACCGTCCGTGTGGCAGCCGTCAGCGTAGCTGCTGCCCTGGAACCAGTCTACGGGATGCTCGCGGCCGCGATATTTCTACGCGAAATGCCGACGATATTAATGTTGATTGGCGCGGCATTCATCATCGGTGCGAGTTTCATCAGTCTGCTGCAAGCACCTCAAGTGGAGAATGTGAAACCATGAATCGATTGTTACTCTGGAGCGTACTTTCGCTCTGCCCGGGTTTGCTCTCGCGAGCAATCGCTGAGGATAAAGCCCCTTCACCCGACACAGTTCGTGATCGAATGTGGACTTGGTGCGTGGATGCGAGCTACGACTGGCCAGCGCATGAGGCGGGCGAATTACCCGGTAAGAATCGCATGACCCCCGTCGAAAGCGCGGTCTATCTCGGTGTGCCGAACGTCATGTTCATTCAGTACAACGGCATTCCGGCAGCTCCCTTCGACCAGTATTACACCCCGTTCAAATCGCTCCAGCAGGTTTTCTGGACCCTGTCGAACAACGGCAACCAAGTCCACACACTGGGGCCGGAGCAAGAACACGTCTACCGACTGGCAGCAGCTAATTCCAACATCACAGGACTACTGCTCGACGACTTCTTGATCGGTCCGTTTCCCGACGAACATCAATCTCAATGGCTGTCCGCGAACAGCCCGAAGTTCCCCGTGAACGTGGAGATCCAACTGCCGCACATGACGCTCGCGGACTCGGTGCTGTTGACACAATCGGATTGGGCGGCGGGCGGATACCGCACAGCGAAATTCGCGATCGATGCCACGTCGAATGGCACGCAGTGGAAAGAGATTGCCACAGGGGAGTTACCCGACGAGGGCGGCGCGTCGCGATCCGTGAAGTTTCCAGAACAGTCGCTGCACTCCCTTCGTATTCGCGTTCTCACGTCGCATGATCAGGAAGCTCCGCACGGTTGTGGCCTCCACGCGGTGAATCTCCTGCGTCAGGATGAACCATACTTAATGGAATCGGCGACGATCACGACCGACAGCCAATACCCCGGCCATGAAGCGAGCCGCTTGAGTCGTTCGATAGTCGACCAGACTCCCGCCCCGAAGCGGTTCGACTCCCAGGTCAGTCCTGCAGACCTGGCCCAGGCGAGACAGCGGATGCAGGCAATTGGCGGTCGGAAACTGGACCTGGCGGTCGTGGTCTACACGAACCAGATTGATCCCGGCATCATACCGATCCTCAAGGATGTTGATGTCGTATTATTGTGGACATGGAAATCCAGCGACCTGAAGAACCTCGAAGCCAACTTCAAGCGACTGAAAGAGATCCTGCCCGAAAAACGAATTGTGCTCGGCTGTTACCTCTGGGACTACTCGAATGCTCAACTCATGCCGCTGAACCGTGTGGAGCGGCAATGCGAGCTTGGCCTGAAGTGGCTGAAAGCGGGTGAGATTGAAGGCATGATCTTTCTGGGAAGCGGCGTCCTGGACAAGAACCTGCGATCTGTCGAATGGACCCGGCAATGGATTGCTAAGGTTGGAATGGAGGAGTTGGAATGAACTGGAAATCAATCTCTGTCAGGTCAATGGAGCCGGTTATCCTACGATCCGAATTCATTGCACTCATTTTGCTAACCGCGTTCCTCTCGGTGTGTAAGGTTCGTGGGGGAGAACCACCGCAGTTTTCAGTGCCGGGGCAGGAGGCGGACCTCGCGGCGCTCAATGAACTTCATGCTCTGCATTATCCGCACGCGTTCACGAGTTGCACGCTATGGGATACATGGCTTCCGCTGGCCACGTTGTGGACTGGGAAAGAGCCTCAGGATAAGTATCGTGAGGTGTTTTTGAAGCGGCGTATCGATGAGGAAGGCTATGTTTCCATGCAGCAGCATCGAGGGTTGGGGCACAGCGAAGGCTGGCCCTTTCCAACGTGGCAACAGGCGGGAGGCGCGGGTTTTCGTTTCTCCACCCATGATGAAGTTTATGGGCTGCAATACTTTGGGCTGAAGGCGCTGCCAAACACTGACGGCTGGGAAGTTTCTGGTGCCGACGTAAGCGGCATAGACCCGGTCAGAGGGCTGCAAATTCGGGCCACAGGCGGCCCCATTCGCATCACCACGCCGCCATTTCGCTGCGGAACCATCGTGGCTCCGTTCGTGCGATTGGAATGGGGGGGAAGGGATTTTCCCGTGGGAGCAATGGCGAAGGTGGAGTGGCTAATGGAGGGCGAAGCGACGTGGAATGAAGCACGATATGTCGCGGTAGTAGCCCCGCAGTCGACGGATGGTATGCGATACGCGAATGTGCCGATGCACCGACATCCCGGCTACGCGGGAGTGCTGTCGCGTTACCGGCTCAGCATAGACGACGTGTCGGCCGGAACGACAGTCGACTTGAAATCGCTCATCACGGCGATTGATACCAGGCATCCCATCACCAATGCACACTTCATTCGTGGATGTTGCGACTACTTTGGCTGGACGCATGATGTAGTCTTCCTTCGCGAAAACATGGTGCGGATGCGGAAGGCGTTGCGGTACGCGTTGACGGAGTTTCGCGTCCGCGAAAATCACTGCGTGACCGTGCCGTGGGTTGGGCATGATGGGCGTAGCGGCATCGTCATTGGGGCGGATGGAAAGAAGAGTATCCGCGTCGGACTCGGCGTTGGCGGGAACTATTTCGACCTGCTGCCCTTCGGTGGACACGATGGGGCAGCAACGATCTGTCTCTATGATGCGTTGCGACACTTCACTGCACTAGAGCGAGCCGTGGCTGCGAATTCGGAGTGGGAAGTGCCAACGGAAGGCGCTTTTTCTGCAGAGGATCTGGCCACGCTAGCGGAGGCGGTGCGTCAGGATTTTCAGCAGCGATTCTGGAGTGCTGATACGGGCCGTTTCGTCGGCTGGATTGATGTGGAAGGTCGGGCTCACGACTACGGCTTCACCTTTCTTAATCAGCAAGCTATCCATTACGGTCTCGCCGCGCCCGAGCAGGCGCAGAGCGTCCTCGCGTGGCTCGATGGCTCGCGGGAGGTGGCTGGTGATACATCACGAGGCGCGGACATCTACCATTGGCGATTCGCCCCGCGTCTGACTACGCGTCGCAATGTGGAAATGTATCAATGGGTGTGGAGCGCACCGGAGACAATCGCTTGGGGTGATCAAGTCCAGGATGGCGGCGCTGTACTTGGCTTCAGCTATTACGACGTCATGTCGAGGTTGAAAACTCGCGGTCCCGACGACGCGTGGCAACGTCTCAACGAGATCGTGAAATGGTTCCGCGAAGTGAAAGCCGAAGGGGGGTACCGCGCCTATTACGCCAAGCCAGGTCGTGGCACGATGCAAGGCGGCGGCCCAGCCGGTGGCCTGGGCATGGATCAGGAATTTATGGAGAGTGTTTTAGTCCCGCAGGTGATGCTTTACGGCTTCCTTGGTCTCACGCCAGAGCCCACAGGTTTTGCCATCGCCCCTCAACTGCCGAAAGGTTGGCCATCGCTCACTGTCTCGCGGGTGCGATTGCACGACCACGAAGTTGAAATCACGGCCGAAGCCTCGGGCGGCGTGACGGTGAAGACCCTCGTGAGCGGCACCGGTCCCGTCACTATTCGTAGAGGAAACACCGAAAGACTGCTAAAATCCGAATCCCCTGGCACTGTGACGGAATTTTGAAACAAAACCTTCGCCCGTATAAGGATTAATTCGTTCATGATATCACCTCCCTTAATGACATCACTTCTCCAACGCCTTGTTCTCGTTTTGTTGTTGGCGGGTAGTCTCCCGCCGCTAAGCGCAGCGGAACCGCGTTTTAACTACGCCGAGGCGTTGCAAAAATCGATCTACTTTTACGAAGCTCAGCAGAACGGCAGACTTTCCCCTAACAATCGAGTGGAATGGCGAGGTGCGTCGGGACTGACCGATGGTCAGGACATCGGGCGTGATCTTTCAGGAGGTTGGTTTGATGCTGGGGACCACTGGACCGCGAATTTGACAATGGCCTTTGCATCCATGTCGCTGGCATGGAGTGCGGTCGAGGAACCGCAAGGCTGGCTTCAGACCGGTCAAATGGACGAATTGCTAGAGTCACTGATTCATGTGAACCAATACTTTTTAAAGTGTATTTTGAATCCGGAATGCAACGACCCTGCGGATGAACTCGAAGTCGCCATTGGCTGTGGAGGCCGCGAAGGAGTCGAACCTCGCCCGGTTCACGCGATGTGGGCTGCGGCTGAACTTGCGCATTTGATGACCGACCGTCCTACATTTCGACTGAACAAGCAATGTCCTGGAGGCGATATTCCAGGAGCAATGGCGGCAGCTAT
>JANPHT010000026.1:0-2297 GCA_031424595.1 Planctomycetota bacterium | reverse complement strand
GGCGCTGCTGATGCTGTCGGGCAGTTCTTTGGCGACGCCATTAGCCCCTGCCAAAGAAACATTATATTTGGAGCTGGATTTGAACTTCACAACAATCGTGCCGGGTGCTCCTGCGGCCATCTTTTCGGGAGGGCCCTTTTTGCCTGGCAGATAAAAAGTCACCGACTTCTTTCCAGCCGTTTTCTCCCCAGCACCGTTCACTGTTTCGATCAGTAGCGAAACCGTCTGCTCAGTATCCGTCTCTTTCTGCTCCAACTTCGGGAAACCACTGGACGCATCCAGTTGAAACGCTGCCGTGACGTCATTCCCAGGAGTAATCAGCAACTTCGTCATCATCTCCGGATTAAGTCCCACGCGAACTTCTTTCACACCGGACTCAGGATCTGCTAATCGGATGTCGCCCTTCAGGACCCCATTGACGTTCGTTCGGCGGCCATTAATTGTGACATCCTCCTCCCGAAGCACCGGAGCTGAATCATCGAGTGTCAAATTGACACCAAACACCGCCGGATCGACACTCGAACCCTTTTTTTGTAACGCGGCATTCAGCAAGTAGTTTCCATTTTCCAGCGGAATTCGAGCCGGTTCAAACGGAGCGACAGAATAGCCCGCAGTCATTGTGGAAAACCGCCAAACTCCATTTTCACCAGGGCTCATCGTTACGGTTTCCACAAAACGGCTCCGGACCACAAACGGTGGATCCTGAAATCGTATTGCCCCTTCGATGCCCTCTCGCTGCAAATGCAAATCCAGCGACCACCCGTCATTAAACTGATCGCCGTGCAAAAATGCCTGGGCACTCATTTTTGCCTTTCTCCATCCTTTGCCCAGCAGCAAGCCGGGTGATCGAGCGATGGGTGGGACCTCCAGTTCATTATCGACAGTTAAAAATGCACGGACTTCCGGAGTGCCCTCAAGAATGACAGGACTGCCATCCGTCAACTTCCACCACCAGGCATGCGGGACTCCGGCCACCGAAATTCCGAACTCGAGACCCTCTTCATCCAGAACCTGTTCGATCTCTGGTCTGAAACTTATTTTTAAAGTAGAGCCATCAGCATCGGGCGTCGTCAGAATCGCCCCCGGCAAAGCATACTCGCGCAGACCCGGGCTTAGTTCGAGCTGGGCCGGCAATTTCGATGGCCACAAGGCCGATGAATTATCAAAACTCAATCGTTTGAGTGGGATCTCAAGCTGACTATTCGCCGGGTTGTAACTGGGAATCGGTTTCTGGAGGATTCGCTCCGGCTCAAGAAGTTTTGGATCAATCCGGACCTTTGATACCACTTTCCGATGCAGGTCGTCTGGTGTGATTTCAAAGATCAAGCCCCTGGAGATGTCGAGGGGCAACGCAGTTGCGGCTGCAGCCGGTGCAGCAACCGTCGCCGGGGCCGCAGGCGGAAGAAAAGCAATATCCGCCACAGGGTCGCCATCGGGAATCGTCAATGGATCCGCCGGCACCCACGCGGCCACTCCGGATTCGGCATGAATCGCCCTGATGCGAACTCGCTTTGAAATGCCCTTCGTGCGCCGGAGCTTCAGCCGGAGTTGAGCGGGCACATCCATCCTGGTCACCGGATCCAGCGTCGATGGCGGAAGTCGGAGTCTGCGAATGCCGCTGGATGGCAGCTCTTCCAGCGTAATCGAGCGATCCGGCTTACCGTCTTCAACATGAAAAGCCTCAAGACTCCAGGCGTTGTCAGCGGGAGGCTGCAGCGTAGTTGTTGTCGCTGCGACAGGCGCACCGTCGGCGTTGACCACAACCAACATCAACGGCCTTGCGGCCTGGGGAGCTTCACGCAATTGGAAATCCAGACTGAGCTCCTGAAAATCTGTCGCATTAACGGGCGCCAGGAGCCAGTTTCGGTCCGCCTTGATCGGAAAATTCTTTAAGGTCAAACCATCGTTCAATACATAGAGCTCCACGCCATTGCCGATCCGAACCTTCGTCGTGACGGCGCTCTCTGAGCTGACTTCAGCATCCGGATTCAGGACTGCAATCGACGAGGACGGTGGCCGCGGTGCCGCCGAAAGGATTGACAGCTGGATTCCCGTGTACAAACTTTGATTTTCTGCCGCGGTCGACTGAACTCGTCGAGTAACGTCTTTGGAAAACAGTTCAAGTAAATCGCTCTCCAACGGAAAAATTTCCGCATTGTTGAGGGTTGTCAACTTCTCCATCACCTGTCTCCAGCGGACTCGCAAAGTCTGCGCGATCACCGCGCGCTTGTTTGCAGCCTCCGCAGCCTTGGCCTCCGCAGTCTTGCCCTCACCAGACTTGCCCTCACCAGACTTGC
>JANPHT010000025.1:0-2140 GCA_031424595.1 Planctomycetota bacterium | reverse complement strand
TGCTGGTGCTGGTGCTGGTGTTGCCTCGGGAGTTGACGTAGCTGAGGCAGCGCCTTCAGCAGAAGCCTTTGGTTGTTCTGAAGGTGTAACAGGAGCGGTCAAATCCGGGATACTGATGTTGGGAATGTCGGGAACAGATCCGGGTCCATCCTGAGGCAGCTGCAGGTCATCACCTGGCTTTGGATCCTGCAGCTGAAACCAAGCATAGAATACCTTCGTGGATTCCAGCGGCAGTTTCTTGATGCGGCTTTCAGCAATGTCTTTGAACATCCTGGAATCCGGGAACTCTTTCACAAGTTTCTCCCACGCTTCAACGGCTGGCTTGACAGTCGCCTCAGTTCCATCGCAGCGAGCTTCCAGAACGCGGGCAATACCAGCAAGCACTCGTTCACGAAGGTCCCCGTTCAGATCCCTGCGTTCCGCCAGGCGTTCGAATGTCGTGGCGGCCTTATCCAACTCTTCGACTCCCGCCTTACGATCAGTAAACATTTTGGTCATCGCGCTGCTCAGTGACAATTCCGCCTGACGAAGGCGCGCAATCGTACCAAGGGGCGAATCCGGGGATTCATCGGCCACAGCCTGATAGTCCTCAGGAGTCGAAGCCAACAGCAGACCCTTCGACTCACTGGCTGTAGCTGGCGGTCGTCGGGAAACGTAGACAACACATGCCGCAACAGCCAGAACGGCAGCGAGTCCGTAAATCAAAGTCGTACCGTATTGCTCGATCCACGGCTTTGATTCCTTCAAAATCTTTGCCAAAGCAACTTCATCTTCGTGGTGTACGTAGTGTCGATCCGACATCGTCGGGGGACTTTCTTGCAGAAAAAAACGTCGAGAGACCAAACAATCAAGCTGTGGAGTATAGGAATTGCCGCAAACCAAGGTCAAGCTGTGGAAATCGGAGCGTGAAATGCCGTTGAGCGTGCCTTGGAGCCCCAATCCACGTACTGTGCCGCGTCACCAACAAGTTGGCGGCGGCAGACGGATTCCCAGGGGCTCTTCTATTCTCCAATGATCTTTACCAGTACTCGCTTAGGTCGGCGGCCGTCGAATTCACCATAAAAAACCTGTTCCCAGGGGCCAAAATCCAAACGAGCGTTGGTAATGGCCACGACAACTTCCCGGCCCATGACCTGCCTCTTCATATGAGCGTCCGCGTTGTCTTCTCCTGTTCGGTTGTGAGCATATCGCTGCGGCGAAGCGTCAAAAGGAGCCAGCGTCTCCAGCCATTTTTTGTAATCGGCGTGAAGCCCCGGCTCATCGTCGTTAATGAAAACCGAAGCTGTGATATGCATCGCATTGCACAATAACAAGCCTTCCTTCACGCCGGACTTGTGGAGAACATCCTGAATTTGAGAGGTGATGTTCAGGAATCCCATGCGTTCCGGGAGATGAAAGGTGAGGTATTCGGTTGTTGATTTCATGGCGGCTGTTTCTTTGAGCAGGGAACGACGGCGAAACGAAGACCTCGTGCTTTTGCGACAGGTCGATTCCGATTGCGAATCAAGAAGTCTCCAAAGTTCTGACACTGTCGATCGACACGTTTCAAACCTGTGGCTCCCAGCCAGGCTCATAGTCCCGAGTCCACAACTTCATCGCGGCCTCATTCTTCTGAATGTGCCCGTTGGCCGGATCACACATCAGCGAATCTCCGGTGCGGTGAGCAATATTGCCAAGGTGGCAAAGAAGTGTCGACTTATGGCCTTCTTGAATATCAGAGTGCAGCATGGTCGGATCGTTGGCTCTTACAGCAGCAATGAAGTTCTCGATGTGTGGCTTGAGCCCATCTGTTCCAGGGACGTCCTCAACCTCTTTTCCTTTTTCATCGAACAGCTTGTAGCCCCATTCGCTCAGCCGCAATGTTCCTTTTTCACCGTGAAATGTTGCGCCGAATCCGGTTCCATCCATACCGTATCGATTACAGCTCAGACATTCCCAGACGATTTGCTTCTCACCTGGGAATTCGAAAGATACGACATGAGTATCGGCCGTCTGCTGATCATCATCGAATCCATAGCGGCCCCCGGACGAGACCACTCGAACCGGATAGTCGACTTGCAGGCCCCAGCGTGAAAGATCGATGGAGTGAATGCCATTGTTGCCCAACTCCCCATTGCCATAATGCCAGAACCAGTGCCAG
>JANPHT010000024.1:0-2413 GCA_031424595.1 Planctomycetota bacterium | reverse complement strand
CAAATGCAATACCATCAGCGGGTGAGGCATGATGCTTAATTTCGGCACCCCGAACGAGTGCACGGAGGGCTCGATGAACGCAGGAACTATGCGACGATCGTTAACGGCACAGAAAATTGGCGAAATTCTGGACGCTGAGCTTATCGGAGATCCGACTCTGGCCATTGATGACGTCGAAGTCATTGAACGGGCTTCCGCGAATCAGCTCAGCTTTGTGGGTGACGCAAAGAATGTGGCAAGAATCAAATCTTCCCGCTCGCTTTTGATAATTGCTCCCGCCAGTGTTCGCAATGAACTTGCAGCCTTTAAGGGAAGAACCTTTCTGCTTGTTCCGGAGGCCGAAACGGCACTTTTGTCGATCGCGGGGCTACTACGTCCCGTCCGACCAAGAACGAGTATTGGAATCTCGCCGCAAGCCGTTGTGGATGCTACCGCGAGGATTGGTGGAAATACGAATATTCACCCGCTGGCCGTCATCGGTCGAGATGTGGTGATTGGAAATAGCTGCGAAATTCACTCGGGCGTCGTTATCGGCGACGGATGTCAACTGGGCGACAATGTCTCTCTTTTTGCAAATACTGTTCTGTATCACGATTTGATTATTGGCAGTCATGTCACGATCCATGCCGCTTGTGTCATCGGGGCAGACGGCTTCGGGTATCGGTTTGTCAACGGAGGTCATGAGCGACTGGCCCATCATGGAACGGTGCGTATTTGTGACAATGTGGAAATTGGTGCTGCAACCACGATCGACCGAGCAAAGATTGGTGAGACAGTCATCGGCTCAGGTACGCGAATCGACAATCAGGTGATGATCGCTCATAACTGCCAGATTGGTCGACACAATCTGATCGTCTCTCAGGTTGGATTTGCTGGTTCAGCTTCCACTGGTGACTATGTCGTCTGTGCGGGCCAGGTTGGCATTGCTGACCATGTGCACCTTGGAGACGGAGCAATTGTAGGTGCGAAAGCCGGAGTGCATCGCGACATGCCCGGTGGTCAGACATACCTTGGTGCTCCAGCCGGTCCGGTGGCCGAGACAACTCGACAATTGATGGCACTCAGACGACTTCCGGAGATTCGCGACACCGTCAAGAAGATGGAAAAAGAGTTGGAATGTCTGCGACGACGCCTGCAGGATGCGCCCGTCGCTTCCGTTACGGAGAGTCGTGACTCTGCTGCGGCATAGTGCCAGATGTTGATTATTCATGTGATTCACTCAGGTTTTTCCCCCACATTCTCTGCTGATCCTCGTGCCCTCCATGGAACTCTCTGATTCAAATCCTGAGATCCTTCCGTTTGTGCGCCCGGTTTCTACCGTGCTGACGCCTGCTGCAGGTCTGGAATCTTCTGAACCCATGCGGTTGGGATTACTGGCCGGTGCAGGGGAGTTCCCCATTCGATTTGCGCGAGCTGCCCGCAACGCCGGCCATTATGTCTATGGTCTTGGTGTGGCAGGGATGGCTTCGGAAGAACTGTACGACGCCTGCGACGCATTTCGATTCGCTCCTTTGGCCAGGTTTGGAAAGGCGATCCGGCTTTTTCGCAAAGCTCAGGTTCAGCGAATTATCATGGCCGGAAAGATCGAGAAAACGGTGTTGTTTCATCCGTTTCGATGGATCCGACTCATGCCCGACTGGCGAACGATCCATATGTGGATTCGTTATGCCCGAGAGAATAAGAAAGACGACACGTTGCTGCTTGCCGTCATCCGTGAGTTTGAACGTGATGGATTAATTTTTGACTCGGCCCTGAAGTACTGCCCGGAGCTGCTTGTGAAACATGGATTCCTGACGAGTCGTCGGCCGTAGGCCTCACAATGGAAAGACATTCGCTTTGGCTGGGAGATGGCTCGCGAGATGGGACGGCTGGACATTGGCCAGACGGTCGTCGTCAATGATACGGCGGTCATTGCCGTGGAGGCCATCGAAGGAACAGATCGTTGTATTCGACGTGCCGGTGAACTTTGCCGTCGAGGCGGTTTTACTGTTGTTAAGGTTGCCAAGCCTCAACAGGACATGCGATTTGATGTGCCCACTGTGGGGGCCGATACGATCAAGACAATGCACGAGTCCGGCGGCAAGGTGCTCGCAATTGAAGCGGGTATGACCATCATCATCAATCCCGAAGAGGTGGCGGCGATAGCTGACAAACTTGGCATCGCAATCGTGGCAGTCAATTCGGAAGAGTTATCGCTGCTTGCGGCCGCCTAGTCGCGATTCTAAAACCGGGGCCGGTGTTTTCCCGGACGAGGCATCGCAGCCACGGTCACCATCGTCGACGCGACGTCAAATCCTCTTCGCGTTTTTGTCAGAACGGAGCCGATTCATCAGCAGGGCCGAAGTCCGGTTCGAAATCTTCGTCTGCTGACGGGGATTCATTGCCCGAAATCAACTCATAGCCGGTCGCCTCT
>JANPHT010000023.1:0-3678 GCA_031424595.1 Planctomycetota bacterium | reverse complement strand
AAAAGCCACTCGCGCACACGGCCGAGGACGCAGAGGCAATGGTGCGTGCATGCGAAGCAGCTAAGGTCCGGTTGATGACCGGTTATCGCCTGCACTTTGAGGAAGGAAATCTGGAAGCCATCGAGGCGATACGTTCAGGGCGAATTGGTGACGTGAGACTGTTCAGTTCCATTCATACAATGCAGGTCGAGCCTGACAACATTCGCGTTGACCGCTCTCTGGGAGGTGGCCCGCTTGAAGACATTGGGATCTATTGCATTAATGCGGCTCGCTGTCTGTTCGGTGCCCAACCGGAGGACGTTTTCGCCTTCGAAGCCAGCGGCAACGATCCGCGATTCGACGAGGTGCCCGAATCAGTCAGCGCCACGATGCGTTTCTCCGGAGGCCGGCTGGCTTCATTCGTATGCGGATTCGGCGCAACCAAGGTCTCGGAATACCGAGTGGTTGGTACCGAGGGCATTCTCATTATGGATCCTGCGTACACGTGGCACGACGACATTCATCAGACAATTATCGTCGGAGAAAAACTGAAAGAGAGGGTTTTTGAACACCGCGATCAGGCCGCTTCAGAGATTCTGTACTTCGCGCACTGCATACAGAATGGAGAAGATCCGGAGCCATCAGGACGAGAAGGATTGATCGATGTCCGAATCTTCGAGGCGATGCGAATTTCCTGTAGCAGCCGTCGGGCCGTCCGAATTGAACCATTACCTGCAGACTCACATCCGGTACCGTCTCAATCCATTGAACGGCGTCCGCCTGTTCAGCCCATACCAGTTAATGCTGAGTCCCCTTCGAAGTAAAGAAAGACAAAAGGCCCTGATCAATCTGGTCTTATTGGGGCAATGTCACTCCCAGAAAACTATCGAATCGACGACCAGGGAGTTCGCCGAAACTCTGCCATACATTTCACACCGCCTGCAGCGCATGAAAAAGTGTGCGATAGTTGGTTGGTTGAGCATCTGTGCTTTGAATAAATGGGTCTCAAATGAGCCCTTTGATTATGGTGTCGCACACGCTGAACTCTACCAGGCCATCGCACACTTTTCAGGTAGCATTCAAATTTCATCGAGACGTTTTCCGACAAACTGACTTTTATCAATGGGCTATCAGCCCTCGCATGATTGCTGGCTCAGTGTCGGATTCAGTCACCGGATGTTTGATGCATGACAATGTCATACTGCAGCCACCGTGCCAATCGCTCCAACAATTTCATCATGTGAATGTGCTGCTAGCAACGATCGCTTTGCCGCCGCGATAACTGTCATGTGCATTCCAGCTTCACCGCCCTTTGTGAAAACCTGTTATGCATGCAACCGGAGGGATGCGTGCCTGATCGCCGATCAGTCAAATCGGTTTTCCGTCGATCAGTAACCGAGCCAATGAAGTCGCGGAAGTCTGCCCTATGAGCTTTCATAAGACTCAGTCACGCTGAGGTGAGACTGAAGTGGCCAGACCGGTCACTAAATCCTGCAGGTAACGACTGACGTGATTTGACTGCATCGGCTCGGACAAATGCCTGGTGATCGTGTTGCTTGAGTCAATGGCATGCTGCTTGCTCATCGATTGAAGGTCAAGCGTCCGAAGTCGGAACCCCTGTCGAAACTGCTTTGGTTGCCTGACAACTGCAAACGTTGCAGGACTCCTTAGCAGCGAGTCGCTCACTGCCTCTTTTCTGCTCGACCCATGCTGTTACGAAAGTGATCTCATGAAGATCTCAATGTTTACGAATACTTATGCTCCGCATGTGGGAGGGGTTGCGAAAAGTGTTGAGACCTACGAAACAGAGTTTCGAGAACGAGGCCACGACGTTCGAATTATTGCACCACACATGGAAGGTGAGGATCCAAATCAAAAGCACATCCTGCGAGTGCCGTCTATTTCGGACTTTAACGGCAGCGGCTTCGCACTGCGGGTGCCACAGCCATTTCTGATCTCCGATTACATCGACGAATTCGCTCCCGATGTCATTCATACCCATCATCCGTTTCTGCTCGGTGACGCGGCATTGCGGACGGCTTATGAACGCCGTCTTCCGCTCGTCTTTACCCATCACACAATGTATGAGCAGTACACCCATTATTTGCCTTTTGATTTCGAATCCTTTAAACGCGTGGCCGTTCAGATTGCGACTGAGTATTGCAATCTATGTCATCATGTGATTGCTCCCAGCAGGAGCGTTGAGCAGCTGTTGCGTCGACGAGGAGTGACAGTGCCCATCACGACGATTCCAACGGGCATTGATCTGCAATTTCTTGATAGCGGCAACCGCAGAATATTTCGGGAGGCGCATGGAATTCCGCACGATGCCATCGTAGTAGGACATGTGGGGCGGCTGTCAGAAGAGAAGAATCTTCGTTTTCTTGCTGAAGCAGCGGGGATCTATCTGAAAGAGCACCCAAGCGCCGTCTTTCTTATCGTGGGCGATGGTGAATCCAGCGACGGGATGAAGGCGATTCTGGAAGAGTACGTTGCTCCTGAGCACTACATTTTTGTTGGTCGGCAGGTGGGACACGAACTGGTGGATGCTTATGCCGCTATGGATCTGTTCGTGTTCTCATCACAATCTGAGACACAGGGGATGGTTTTGGCTGAAGCTTTGGCAGCAGGAAACCCGGTTGTTGCACTCGATGGTCCCGGTGTTCGTGAAATTGTCGATGAGCAAAATGGGCGTCTGCTGGAAAGTGATGCCACAGCCGGAGAGTTTGCTGACGCCATTGATGGCCTGACCATCGAGACGAAGCGATTGTGGCGGATTGCGGATCAGGCTCGACTGTCTGTGGAAACCTACAGCCTTAAGTCCTGTGCGGATCGCCTTGAGAGTTTTTACCAGACCTTGATCGATGAACATCCTCATCAGGCACTGGAACCATTGTCGGCGTGGGAAAGAATGGAAGGTCGTCTCGAGGCAGAATGGAAACTTCTGGTAGAAAAATCCTCGGCATTGGCCGCGGCTGTTGTTGAGACGGAAGCCACGACTGCGTCCCTTGTGTGATGTGGCCTTTTAAGCACTGTTTTGTCCGCCTCTGATAACAATCCTCAATCATTTTTTCAGGCTCCAACATGCTTTCAGTGCTCGGGCGACGACTGCGTCGGCTGCGTAATCGAATCAGTCGCAGCAACCTCTTACGGAGTTGGCTGAAACTCAGTCCGCCCGCGAAGGAAAGTCACGAGCCCGGACTCATTATTATCCAGCTGGACGGACTTGCCCGAAAGCAGTTTGAGGCCGCGCTGACTAACGGGAGATTGCCGTTTCTGAAATCGATGATAGACGCTGGATACTTTCGTCGAGTCAGCTTCTACTCAGGGTTGCCGTCGACAACACCTGCCGTTCAGGCTGAAGTCATGTATGGCATTCCGTGTGCCGTCCCGGCGTTTCAGTTTCTCCATCGCGCGAGCGGCAGGATTTTCACAATGTTCGAGAGCGACTGCGTTGCCGAGATTGTGAAAGAGCGGTTGTGTCAAGGAACACCGCTGCTCGAGGGCGGTGCAAGCTACTCCAATCTCTATTCTGGCGGCGCTGACGAGGCTCGCTGGTGACTGGTGAGTCGCCTAGGGACAATCACTGTCCATCTCGCGAGCAGCACTATTTATCAGCAGTCCGCTGATGAGACCTGCTATTGGTTGCAAGCAGCGGCGCTCATTGGTGCGCGAGCCTCAGGTGCTGCTGGCCGACGA
>JANPHT010000022.1:0-6394 GCA_031424595.1 Planctomycetota bacterium | reverse complement strand
AATCCCATCGAGCTGGCCGGTGTCAGATTTCGAACTCGAGACGGTGGGCTTTTTTCTGGATTCACGACGGTTGCCAGTGGCCCATCGAATCCGGCAACTTGCCGCGACCCTTGCTGGTTGAGATTGGAGATCATCATGCCTCGTTATCGTTACTCAGTCGTCCGATTCGTACCATCGCCAACTCGCGGCGAGCAGGTGAATCTTGGAATGATCGTGGGCTCCGATGCCACCGCGGAATGGGTGATCGACATCGCCGATCAAAAACGTCGCGCTACAAGCCTGGATGATGCTGGGATCTGGCCAAACGTTGTGGGCGAACTGGAACGCCTGAAGTCCAGGTTTCCCAGTGATGATGACGACGATGATCTGTCCCGCGTCGAAACAGAGATCAGTGAAGATTGGTTGGCGCAGATAGCTGCCGAGTCGAAGAATGTCATTCAGTTCTCGCCACCACAGCTGGTGCTCGCTGAGAATGCCGAAGCAGCCATGGCCAAACTGTGGAACACGTTCATCGTCGAATCTGTGCGGCCGAAACGAAATGCTGTCTCAAAGAAAGCCGTAATCTCGCGTTACTGGACGTCGCTTACTTCCAATCGGCTCGGCAAAGATCACCTAAAGAAACGCGCTCGACTGAAGACCAGCCACAACAGTGCATTGATCGACATCGCAATCCACAATGGAGTCGCAAAGCGGCTGACGCAATGCTGGTCGCTTCAGGTACAGGACACTGAAAAACTATTGAACGAAGTGAAAGCCTGGGACTGGACGATGCAGGTTCTTCGCCAATCGGGCGGCGCCATTACCGAAGGCACGAAATCCTATGGGGTAGCCCCGGACGTCGAACTTTCCATCGTGTACGCTCAACCTCCGGCAGATCAGTCGGACGAATTTATTCAGGAAGCGATCGACATCATTTCGAACAGTGACGTTGGTGCAAAAGGCGTCCCGCTGGATCAAGCAGACCAGCACGCCGCCGAGGGCGCCGCCTTACTCAACATGCAGATCGGTCAATAACTCTTAGAAGCCACCGATTACTGTACTCCATCAATCCCGTCATCGACCTCCACAGCAATCACAATTTCCACTTTGACGTGCCCTTCGATCTCCTTCTGGGAGATACAGCCACGGTGTAATTGTGGCCAGCTCTTTGCAAGACAGAAACAAAAGTCGACCCAGTCTGTTGTCGTAACTGGCTGCTTATTCGACAAGATCTACTCCATCGGTCGCAGACCGAATTCACAAATCACGGAACCATCCCCAGGATTGTGGAACGCGTTAATCGAGCCGTCTTGCGAAATGACAAAAACGAAACTGTCCTGAACTGATTGAGCGTAAAGAATCGCTGATTGATGCCGCGAACCCTTATGCGCAAACGCCTTCCTATAGTCAATCTCGCTGCCGTCAACATCGATCAATTTTGGCTCGGACTCAGGCTTGCTCTTTCGGTCGATGATCGCGTTGAATGCGGCAACGGTGCAATCGAAATTGACAACAATCGCACCATCCATGCCAGAGAGATTCGCAATCGCCGGAAGACAATTCTCGAGTCTATCCGTCGCCCTTGCCAAATTCATCTTTTGCGGCGCTACGTGCGTGTGATCAGTCATGTTAAGTAATACGTCCAAACTGCCAGCAGCTTTGATTAATTCCGCTGCCGCCTCCCAATAGTGGTCCAACGCTTCGCGAAAGGAACTGCATGTCGTCCGACGAAGTGATGAGAAACTCTGTCCTTCCTTTCCGCCGGAGAAAATTACCATCCCTCCATGTCCTAACCGAACGATCTCTCTCATCAGGTCATTGAAAATATCGTCAATAGACTCAACCAGGCGTGCTCCATTTTTTTTAAGTTCGTCTGTGACGCGGGCGACGAGACGGTTCATTGAGCTACTATGTGTGACTGGGGATTCCTCGGAGATCTCGCCGCCTCGATACACCACCGCCATGCCAGTGCAAGACACCTCAATATTCCCAGGGCCTTTTATTCTCACCTTCAGCGGATTCGCGATGCGACCTGAGAAGTAGCCGTATTCGCGTTGGTTAAAAAGCATATTGACTTGAAAGCCCTGAAGCGTGATTGCGTCCTTATCGCCAATACACGCAATGTGACTTTTGTTGTCAATCGCATGAGAGAGCTTTGCAATTTCTGAGGCCGTTGCTTCGAGTGATTTGTCGAATGATGTGTGAAATTGGAATGCTTGGTCCGCCCGGTAGCACATTAAGCAAGTCTCGGGATAGCGCCCTTCATCTGGAATGAGGCTCGCATAATAGGCGGCTTTGATGAACTTTGACGCTGCCTCGCGGGATGTAGGCAATCCACCCCAGCGAATGTAGAGTTCTCGCGTCATCTGAAGCGTGTCTTGATGGACGCCAAACTTGTTAGCGGCCTGATTTGCAAACTCCCCGATGTCCGCCATTGATATTCCCCCCCCCTTGTTCAATCGCCAGTACGTCGTAATTTTCAGAATCAAGTTAAGTATCAGAGGATTCAGTTGTCGCTCGGGTGAAGTCCACGTTTCGCTTCGGAGCGTGGTTGGGATTCAATCATGACTGGTCCCACAGTAAGCTTCTTGAACTGTTTCGCGTATCGCTGGAGTGCCTCGATTGGGTCCTCTGCGGAATCAGATTGCGAGTCCTCGAACAGTCGGTGTGACAACTGAGAGACAAGTTGTTCTGGAATCTCGAAGGGTTTCTGATCAGGATTTGTTGGATTCTGCGCCTCAAGAATCAACTCAGCAATCCAGCTCGCGCGCATCATATCGAGTTGAAGCCTGTTGTTTTCAAAGTCCAGTCGTGCAAGGTTGTCATGCGAATTTCGTAGCCATCGCAGATAGAACACGATCGAGGAAACAAACAGAATTATTGACGTCAATGCGGGCGCGTATAAAACCGGAATCGGGAGTCGATGAACAGAGGACCAGAAGGGCGAATCTCCGCTGGCCTTTTCCGAGGCACCTGATGCAAGGACTCCACAAACGGCAACGAATACGCAGACAGACAATACGATAGAAGCGATGACAGCGCCATGAATAAACAGGCTTTGTTTGGATGTTGCTGGAGAGTATGTGAATTTAAGGCCAGCATTCTCCTGAATCTTCTCAAGTGTCTCACGTCGAACACCGCGATGTTCTCGAAGTTTCAGTTCGTTTTCACTCTTAGCGACGGCGGCTTCGCGCTGGCGGATCTCTTCAATTCGGGCGTTTGAAGCTGCATCCAATGATTCACGTTTTGTTAAATACTCATTTTCAAGCCGTTGCCGCAATTCCGCTTCTCTCTGAAGCGCTTCATCGGTGTACTTCGTAAGCAGTTCGGACATTCTTGCAGTCTGTTGACGAAGAACATCGGTGGCGTTGGATTCAGAAACGAACCGCTGACGCAATTCGCTCGGCAGAGCATCTAAGATGGCATCTGGACGACGGACAAATTCGAAGTTGGACTCAATCGCGGCAAGTACATTGAAGACATCCCCATCGTTCCGATTGATGAATTGAATATGCGAAACAACATCCTGCCGATTTGTAAGAAACTCAATCCCGGTTCGCTTGCCGTCTTTGCAAGATATTCGCCAAAGGGAAACATCCATTCCCTTGTGCTTGCGAAGCTCAAGAATCACTTCCTGCAGTCGCTGCTCCCATTCTTCGTTCAGAACGATTGTTTCAGGAGTTCGGACGTTCGTATGGATTTCAAGCCGGTAGCCGGAGAACGGGCCACCTTTGATTATCCCGCGAACCTTTGAAAGCAAAGTAACGGCGTCTTCCTGCTTAACAATGAAGTCTGGGATGTTCTGAGCCATTTGAGCGTTTCCGAAGTAAGGAGCGGACGGAATTGATCGCCACCCTACAGGGCATTTCACTTTACGTCAAGCTGGCAGAATGAGCGGTTTACCTTTCTCCGTGTCCGCCAGTGAAACGGAGATGTTGAGGTTGGTTTGTCTTCAATTGAATAAGCTGCCTGACGTGATTGGGCTGGTGCGCAGGCACTCGAGAAGAAAATGGGCAACGGAGCAGACTCGTGACCGAGGAAAAGCCAGATGCAACTTACCCTCCCGACCTTCCACAAACAGGGTGGACCACGGAGACTCCTTGGTGCAGGGCGTTGCAGATTAACAAAGAAGAATTTATTTCACTGCTCGAACGCTTCCGGGTGCCGCATGTTCTTTTTGGACGTTCCGTGCTGATTGACGTTTCGAAGTTCTACCAGCATATGTCAGCATCTCTTGAAAAAGCGTTGTCACAGCCGGCAAGACCCATAGTTCAATTCCGTCCAGACAATGCACTTGGCAGCGAGAAGATTCCTTTGGTTGAGCCTGGCTTTGCGATTCTCACAAAGAGGCAGGTGGCCGAACTTTTACAGTGCAGTTCGCGGCAAGTTGAGATCCTCGTGCAAAAAGGGCGACTGCCAAACCCTGTTTACCTCGGAGACTCGTCGCCTCGATGGAAACGTTCCGAGATTGAAGCCGTTTTTGACGCCGCTCACCCCGCAAAAGCTCACGACGATTGATCAAGAGGCGATCACCGCTCACTCAGAGCGAATTTCGGGGGGGGTCTTCAGTTCGGGGTGACTTGAAAGCATTGATTCAACCAGCGCAAAGTCATTGGCGGAAGAATAGATGAATCGAGAAGAATACTTGACTTGCAGCGAGTTCTGGTGGGTCACGTTGTCTGGGAGTAAGGCGAGTGGTGTTCCGTCTGTTACAGCATCAACGATTTGTTGAAGTTCCGACAAGTCGATAGCGCCACTGCCAGTCTGCTTCATCTTGGTCTCAGCGAGTTGCATACACGCTACAATCGATTGGTAGGATGAACGGCAAAAAAAACAGATCGAGAACTCTTTGCTGAGTGGCAAATATATCTCGATACCCGGACTGGTGAGCCCAAGATTACCTCGGCCGAAGGCTCTCTGTGAGTTGAACAGAGTGATCGGATTGTCTGACGTGTAAAACGGGCTGTAAGGAGGTGCTTGGTGCAGAATCCACGCCTTTTCATGGAAATGCTCGGCATACTCAATGGTGTCCTGAATTCCGTTTATGCTCACCAACTTCGCTTCTTCGTTGCTCATTTCAGGGGCGAATAATGCGGGATCAATTCCACGGTTGGCCAGAGCACTGCGAATGGCGTTATTGAGGCTTTGAATTCGGTGTCGGCTACCTCTTACTCGCAGCATCTGTACGGCGGCGAAAATGGAGATGGCAATCCGATCATCTTGGGACAGACAGATCAGCGATCGATTGAGCAGTATGTTCTTTATTGCTCCCGCTACAGACGTTTCGATCCGTGTCATGAAGGGTTCAAGCGACACTTGCTCGCCATCATGCTCAAAGTCGTAGAATCCCGCCTCAGCGGCAACGTTGCGAGTGGACGATAGAAAGCTGCGCTCGTTCAGCTTGTCGTATACATGGACTTGCTCTTGCCGCTCTGGCGCAAAGTTTCGAAGCAGAAACTGCGGAACGTAGTGTTGATTTTTAGGATGGTTGGATTTTCCGGACATTCGAATTGGACTGCCAGAGCGCAGGGCGCGAGGGTTTGTCAGGGGCGCTCTGAATTCTTCAAAACACCGTTTGCGTCCCGGATTTCATTTCGTGGTAGTACACAGGTGGTTTACCACGAAATGAACCGTCTACCCTCATTCCGTGCGTTAATTTGAGAGTGATTGATACTTGACGAGACACACAACAAAGCCGATAAAGGGCAATGAAAGACAGTGTTTTCGTTGAAAAGAATGTGATTCGTGCGGTTCCTGGGGGCCAAGAGGTCGCAGGTTCAAATCCTGTATTCCCGATTTGTTCACAAAACTGCATTCCGAATCGTGTTTAACGATACCTGACGACGTTCGTCAGTGCGGCTGAAATCCTTCAATTGTGTAGGTAGTCACTACCTACTTTTGAGGAATCGCACTGATGAAGACTCCAAAAGTACCGACCTACGGACTGCACAAACCGACTGGACAGGCTCGCTGTTACATCAACGGCAAGAGCCATTACCTCGGCAAGTACGGCACAGAAGAAAGCCGAATTCGTTACGGTGACTTGGTGGCAAAGCTGGTCAGCGGTCAGCCGGTTGATCCGTTTGCAGGATCAAAAGTAGGTAGTACTACCTGCCCTGAGGCCGGTCTGACGATCAATGAGCTTGTGTTGGCGTTCATGCGTCACGCCGATGGTCACTACGTCAAAAACGGCAAGCCAACATCAGAGATTCACTGCCTGAAATCCGCTACCCGTCCCCTGATCCATCTCTACGGATTCACGCCTGTCGATTCTTTTGGGCCAATGATGCTCAAAGCCGTTCGTCAGAAGTACGTGGAAGCTGGCTGGGTTCGAGATACCTGCAACAAGGGCGTTAAGCGAATCCGGACGATCTTCAAATGGGGTGTCGAGAACGAAATGGTTGCGCCTACAACG
>JANPHT010000021.1:0-10668 GCA_031424595.1 Planctomycetota bacterium | reverse complement strand
GGCGTCTCGTCGTTCGGCCACTTTCAGGGCGTCCACTATCAGAACCTTGATCACATTGAAGACTATATGGAGACCGTTGGCCGGGGCGAGTTGCCGATCAACAGGGCCTTAACCCCAACACCGCATCAGTTGCTGATCAGGGAACTGGTTTTACTGATGAAGGAAGGGCAGGTTTCTCTGGGTCGCCTCAATCAGAAGTACGGAGTCAACGTTCAGCAGGAGTTCGCGACGGCTTTCAGCAACCAGCAAGCCGCTGGCTATCTGACCGTTGATGGTGATCAGCTGAAGCTGACTCGAAAAGGACTGCTCCAGGTGGACAGTCTGCTTCCGGAGTATTTTGAACCTCAACACAGAGCGGTTCGATACACTTGACGCGGCTTGGTTTTGGCAGCGTTTGCAGCCGACGCACTTCTGCTGATCTCACTCGTTTTTTTACATTTCACCGGCAGCGACCGGTTCGCTGATCGAAAGAACACTCGATGAATCCTCTTAAAGAATTACAGGAACTGGCCGGTCTCTTTCCCGAGGCTCCGGGGCATGAGTTGTATCTGACGGCCGAACATGTCGCCAAAGAAGCGACGCCGGAACCCTATCATCGAATGCTGGTCCATGACCATCACATGACGATCAGTATGGAGTCGTATCATGACTGCACTGTCGATGTTGAGGTCATGGCGTCGCGTTTTGAGGATGGACTTTATCTGCGAAAAATCCGACTGCATAAAAGCGGCTCAAAGGACGCTGTGCAATTTGGTTACGTGCGTTTCAATCTGGATTATGTCACGGAAAAAGTTCGAGCCGAGATTCTTTCCGAAAAGATTCCGTTAGGTCGAGTGCTGATTCAGCACAACGTCTTCCGGCACATTGATCTGGGCGCTATTTTAAGGTTTTCAGCCGGTCCGGGAATGGCCGAGTACCTGCAAATGAATGAGGGCCAGACGACATACGGTCGATTGGCCACCATCTTCTGCAATGGTTCGCCGGCGATCGATTTGCTGGAAATAACGGCGCCCCTGGATTGATCTGCCGCGAGTTAAGTCCCGTCACAATCACGACGCGGATGCAGTTTTGTTGCCAGGGAGGAAGGAATTCCTGCCGTGTTTAGATCAGCGTCCGATCAGCGTCCGATCAGCTTTCAGTCAGCTTTCAGTCAGCGTCCGGGTTGCCGCAAAGTCGCTCCGGCATTTGCGGCCAGGTTTCCGCCGTCCATGGGAATAAGTGTTCCGGTAATCCATTCGGACGCATCGGATGCGAGCAGCACGATCAAACCTTGAATGTCTGTGGGCTTTCCAAGGCGACCGCAAGGAATTCCGCTGAGCCACTTGTCCTTAATTGACGGGTCTGCGGCAATTCGTTTTTCGAGACTGGGATTGATCACCTGAGCAGGGAGTATTGCATTACAGCGGACACCCCCGGCCGCCCATTCGGTGCTTAGTTCCCGAGTCATCTGAATCACAGCCCCCATACTCATGCTATACGCAATGTGCCCCCGTCCAAGGGCCGTTGTGCTGGCCAGCGAGCCGATGTTCACGATACTGCCTTTGCCCGCGGCCAGCATTCGTCGACCGGCCTCCTGGCACATGACGAAGCGGCCGAACACCAGGTTTTGAAAGACCTGCTGGACAGTCGACAGCAGTATTTCTTCCGGTTTTCCCAGTATTCCTTCGCCGGCAATATTAGCCAGAAAGTCTATCCGCCCGAACTCATGATCAAGTACGGAAAAGAGTTGCAGAATTTCGTCCGCATCGGACACATCTGTTCGGCGAGTCAATGCTTTTCTGCCCATTGCCCGGATCTGAGTGGCCGTGTCATTCAACCCGTCCTGATTCAGATCGGCAAGCAAGACGTCTGCCCCATGGGCCGCTAACGCGAGAGCCGAAGCCTTGCCAAGTCCACTCGCTGCTCCGGAGATAATGGCCACCTTTCCGGTCAGGTCAAAGAGTGTCGAGTTCAATGTTGCTTCCTTTGTTTCAGCGGAACTACAGTATCAGAAATTGCGAATCAGCTTGGTGACACGCCCCGACTTGACCCACTCGGTGACGTAGATATTGCCGTCGGCATCAAAACAGGCATCATGGGGATGTACGAAGCGGCCTGGTTTCCAGTCTGCCGGCCTGGCACGCATCGCGAAGTTATCTGCCAGCACCTGATTTCGCCAGGCCTCGTCATCTCCCAGTTGAGCCACGACCTCGTTTTTGCCATTCAAAATGGTGATGCGAGCATGCAGGTCAGGCACCAGCATAAGTTCGCCCTGAACATCGATATCCGCTGGAAACAGAAAGCCTTCCATCGTCTTGAGATGTTGCCCGTCCATCGCAAACCATTGAAGCCGCTTGTTCGCTCGGTCGGCCACAACGAGTTTAGGCACTCCGTCCCGCGCGTCGAGCCACTGACCGTGCGGCGTACTGAACTTTCCTGCCTCGGAACCATTCCCACCCAGCGCTCGGACAAACTTATCGTTCTTGTCATATTCGAACACAAAGTGACTGCCATAACCGTCGCCAAGATAGTAACCGCCGTCTGGACGGAAACTGATATTTGTCGGTCGAAAGCCGATTTTAGGATCCGCCAGAACGCCGTCGCTCTCAGTATTAATGGTGGCTCGGTCTTTCTTCCAGACAACCTCACCGTCCATTGTCATCCTGGTGAAAGCCATGCTCGAATCCGCAGGAGCCAGATAGAGAAACTCGTCGCCGCCGTCTTTGCGGATGGAAATGCCATGGCCTTTCGCAGCCGGTCCGGCATTGTGAACCTCGCCCATCGCCTTCACGAACTTGCCATCGCTGTCAAAGACGAAAATTGATCCGGGGTTTCCGTTATGAGTGATGTAGATTAACCCCTGAGAATCGATTGCCACTCCGTGCGATGCATTTCCGTATTCATGTCCGGCTGGAAGTCCTGCACGATCCCAATTGTGAACGCATGCGTAAGTGAACTCCCCAGAACCAACGATCGGGTTATCAGCAGACAGCATCGTGGAGGCTCTCGCAAAGCAGGGTGAAAAAAGCGTCGAAGCAGCGACGGAGGTTTTGAGGAAACGTCTGCGGCTGTGCTGTGTCAAGGGACAACTCCGATGCGAATTGAACGGTGTGACATGGACGACCACGCGAACGCAGCCAAATCCGAGCGACTGATCTGGGGCTACTCAATCAATTTCTGAATCGTCCCGAAGTCATTCTTCAGAGAACGATACAATTGCTGATACACCGGATAGGCTGCGTTATAAGTTTTGACAGCCGAAGCCTTATGAGCCGTTCTGGTCACAACGGAAATGGTGGCTTCACAGGCTTCGACGACGTTCTTGAACGCCCCGGTGCCAGCCGCCGCCAACAGCGCGACGCCGTAAGCCGGTCCTTCTGACGCATTGATTGTGACCACCGGCTGACCGTAAATATCAGCCTGCATTTGCCGCCAATACTGGCTGCGGGCACCGCCTCCCGACAACCGGATTTCCTTGACCGGAATCTTCATCGACTTAATGATCTCCAGCGTATCTCGCATGGCGTACGTTGCACCTTCCATGACCGATCGAGCCATATGTGCCTTTCCATGCCGCAGACTCAGACCAACCCAGCACGCTCGGGCGTTCGGGTCGGCGTGCGGAGTTCGTTCGCCGGTCAGATACGGCAGAAAGAACAGTCCTTCGCTGCCCGCAGGAGCTGTCGCTGCCTGGTCCGTAATAAGTTCGTAAGGATCCACTTTGCGCTTCTTTGCGGCTGCGATTTCTTCCTGGCACAGTTGATTGCGAAACCACTGCAGACTTCCGCCGGCTGACAGCACGCAGCCCATCACATGCCATTTCCCACGGACGGCGTGACAGAATGTATGAACGCGACCCAAAGGATCGACCTGAACTTCATCGCTGTGCGCGAACACTACGCCGCTTGTACCCATGGTTGCGGAGATCACACCGCGATCCACAATTCCATTGCCAATCGCGCTGGCCGCCTGATCACCGCCACCGCCAACAACCGGCGTCCCCGGCTTGAGCCCCATTTCCTTCGCGGCAATCTCCGAAAGGACACCGGTCACGTCCTCAGATTCGTAGACTTTTGGAAGCAGTTTCGCATCCAGATCCAGTTTTTGAAGCAAGTCATTTGACCAGTTTCGATTAACGACATCCAACAGCAACGTGCCGGACGCATCGCTCACTTCCGTCGCGAATTGTCCAGTGAGTCGATAGCGAACGTAGTCCTTTGGCAGCAAAACCTGAACGGTCTTGTCGAAGTTCTTCTTCTCCTTGTTTCGCAGCCACAGAATCTTTGGTGCCGTAAACCCTGTCAGGGCAGGATTGGCCACCATGTGAATCAGTTTGTCGCGCCCCCCGGCCAGATTCTCGATCTCTGCACATTCGGCGGCTGTCCGTTGATCGTTCCACAGGAGCGCCGGACGAATTACTTTGCCGCCTTTGTCCAGGAACACACTGCCGTGCATCTGTCCGCTTAGCCCGATACCACCGACGTCGGCCGGCTTCAGTTTTGCGGCTTTCATAACTTTTCTGACGGTTTTCACGGATGCAGTCCACCAGTCGAGCGGTGCCTGCTCTGACCAGCCTGGTTTCGGGCTGCTCAGCGGATATTCTTCCGTGGCTGATGCCAGAATCCTGCCCTTTTCATTCATCGCAAGGGTTTTTGTGCCACTGGTGCCAATATCAATGCCAAGAAATACGGGCATGTCAGGTCGCTCCGAGACAGATATTCAATAAGGGGGTGATCTTGAACGGTTTGAGATGCGTTCGAACTGGCAGCAACCAGTCAGCACGCACGTAGGTGGCGATGCATCGCGTCCGATGAGAGTCTAATGATTGTCGATCGGATGCGAAACGGTTAGGGCTGTGTATCCCGCCACTGTCGTTCGACGAATTGCGAATTTTCCGCGAGTCGCCACAAGAATCCGTCTGGCGATCGAAATGCGACCGAGCGTCTCTTAGACTCAGCGAATTCCCCTGAACTCCTCACCCACCGACGTGAGTTCAGCAGCAATGGATCCTGTTAGGACATTTGGCAGCCTATGAATCTTTATTCCCTTGAAGTTCCCGTGGCCGCGTTTCTGTCGTTTGCCGAAGCGTCGTCAAATGCAGAGGCGGTCGTTGGCAATCCGCTTAGTGGAGCGGTTGAAATTGTCGCTACGATTCTGTTTACGCTTGCCATTCTTCACACGTTTTGTGTGAAGCAGTTTGCGAAACTCGCCCATAAGTATCCGGAGGGCTCGATAGGAGAAAACCTTTTCCATTTTCTTGCGGAGACGGAAATCGTCTTTGGGATTTGGGCGGCAGTGCTGTTCTTCACCATCGTGGTGATGTAGTTTTCTGTTCAGGCAGCGGTCGATTATGTCGAGAGTTTGAACTTCACAGAGCCCAAATTTGTGCTCGTCGTCATGGTTGTTGCCGCAACCCGGCCGGTGGTGAATTTGGCGGAAACGATCATTCTGCGGATCGCCCGATTGTTGCCGGTGAAAGAAAGTGTGTCCTTCTACATTGTCGCATTGTCAATCGGATCACTGTTCGGCTCGTTCATTACGGAACCAGCCGCCATGACGCTGCTGGCACTCCTCTTAAAGCGACGCTACTTCGACCAGGCGATCAGTAAACCGTTGGCCTATGCCACGATTGGCTTACTGTTTGTGAATGTTTCTATCGGAGGCACGTTGACTCATTTTGCCGCTCCGCCGGTCCTGATGGTTGCGGGCAAGTGGGGTTGGGGCACTTGGCACATGGCGTCGCAATTTGGATGGCGAGCGGCCGCAAGTTGCCTCTGTGCGACAACGCTTGTGGCGCTGTGCTTCTGGAAGCAACTCAATGCGGTAGAAGCCGACACGACGGAGCATCAGGCGGTTCCAACCTGGCTCACGGCATTACACCTTGGATTTTTGGGGGCCGTCGTGGCGTTCGCTCATCACCCGGACGTCTTCTTTGGCATCTTCATGATGTTCCTGGGGCTCGTCACCGCGACGAAGGAATTTCAGGATCCCCTTAAACTGAAAGAGGGTCTGTTGGTCGGGTTCTTTCTGGCGGGCCTGGTGACGCTTGGTTCGCTTCAGGAATACTGGCTGAAACCACTGATTAGCAGCATGACCGGAGCCAAACTCTATTTCGGAGCCACGGCTTTGACAGCGATTACTGACAATGCCGCTTTGACATACCTGGGGTCGCTCGTTGAGGGCATCTCAGATGAACTCAAGTACTCGCTAGTGGCGGGTGCAGTGACCGGGGGCGGACTTACGGTCATCGCAAATGCCCCAAATCCCGCCGGAGCCGGCATTTTGCAGTCTTCCAGGGCGTTCGGCGAAACTGGCATCAGTCCCGTCGGATTGTTCCTTGGTGCTGTCCCTCCCACGATGATGGCAATTGCATTCTTCTGGTTTGTGCGGTAACAATGAATGCGTTGTAAAATGTCTTTCGAGGAAGTGAAGCGACGCCTGATGGCCTGTGTGGAGGACTTGTAGTGAGTCATCAAATTGTTGAGTGTCCTGGGTGTCTGACGAAACTGCGAGTTCGTGAGTCGTTGACGACGTTTACTCTGCAATGTCCTCGGTGTGGTGAGCAACTGGCCGTTGACCCACCTGAGGTTGCCCCAACTCCTGGACGTGCCGCACCGTCTCCAGTTCAAGCGCCAGGCAAAACTTCCGCCGCCAGTCATAAGCCGGCAGTCAGCAAACCGACTGCCGGTAAGCCACCTGCAGGTAGGCCAGCGGTGACGCCCGCATCGAAGAGCAATGACGGTCCGGCAACGTCGCGTCCAAGGCCGGCGGCGTCTTCGAAGCCGCCGAGAAAATCAGTTCCGGATGAAGTCGATGATGATCCGTGGAATGCTGGCTCTTCCTATACAGAGCCAACATACGACGATTATGGCAGCTATGGGCAGAAACCTGCTGCAAAGCCACGAGCCGTTGCGGGCGGGAAGAAAAATAATGGCCTGATGGTCGGGCTTCTGGCTGGAGGTGGTTTGGCACTCATTGGCGTTATTATCTTTGCCATCTCTTCGTTCATCGGGAAATCAGGTTCCTCAAACAGCTCCGATGCCTCTCAGGATTTGGCGTCCAATGGCGGTGCTTTAGCTATTGATCCCAATGCCACTGCGGGGGCCCAGGGAAGTGCCGCAAACAGCCTGCCTTCTACAGCGTCTGGAATGCCCACGATACCCGACGTGGCAGGTACCGCGTCGACTCCGCCGGCAAACAGCGGTCATTTTGCTGTTGGCAACAACACACCCGCGACGGCTGCGATCAGTGGCGATTCTCGCAAGCTGCGATATCACTGGAAACCGGGAGCAATTTACACCTACACATTCACTGTAGAGCAGGGATCGGGAGAGAGCGCCATCAAGACGAACGGCCAGTGTGCTTATACGGTTGGGGGAGACTCCAATCGCGTTCAATCCGATGAGGAGAGCTCAGGCACGGGCTTTGTTGTCGCCGCCAACGGCGTCATTGCCACCTGCGCGCATGTGGTCGAAGGCGCGAAGAGGATGGAAGTCCATTTGGGAGGTCAAACATATCCGGCAACTGTGATTGCTGTTGATCCTCGTCATGATGTGGCTCTGATTAAAATCAATGCGAACAACCTTCCGACATTGACGTTGTCAGATTCCGATTCCGTGCAGTTGGCGGAAGCAGTCCGAGCCATTGGATTTCCATTGTCGGACGTGCTGGGAACCGACGTGAAGGTGACCACCGGCACTGTCGCCGGCATCATCCAGCAAAGAGAACGCGGTAAGCAGATTCAGATTGATGCGGCTATCAATCCTGGAAACAGCGGTGGTCCCGTTGTGAACAGCGCTGGCCAGGTGATTGGTGTGGCCAGTGCCAAGCTGTCAGGTTCTTCTGTGACTTCCGTCGGCTTTGCTGCGCCGATTAACGAACTGCGAGCTTTGGCTTCCAGCAATGGCCTCCAGATTGCCGTAACTCCACGAGGCAATGAACTGGCGGGACCGGAGGTGGCTCGTCGAGTGACACCGGCAGTGGCCTACATCAAGGTGTGGGGAAACAGCGGTGGAAAAATGTACGAAGTGACGTTCAACGCCAACTTCCACGACATGCCTCAGATGCGGTCCAGTCGCCGAGGATTTCCGGGACCTCCATCGTTCGGATCCAGTTCAATTGACCGAGGTAAGCTGACAGTAAACGCACTTGGTGAAGTGTTGAGTTTCGAAGGGTCCGAACAATTGCCAGCAGTGCTTGGGCCGGTGGGAGTTTTCTTCCTGGAACCTCTGGATGCGTACTCTGAGTCTCAGTGGCATGTCGAAACGGAGTCGACGCTTCAGCGCATCAAACGAGATGATGGGCCGTTCGGTGGGATGCCGCGATTTGGAGGTCGCATGAGAGGCTTTGGGCCGCCCGGGATGCCTGGTGGGCAGGAAGACCAGGTGATCGAAGAGATTCCGGCGATTGAGCGAGTGACCTATCAGGCCGGACAAACATTGAACAACAAGGTCTCCATCACCAAGAGCTATGAATACACGGCAACGCGGGCCGGCGGACAACCCTACATGTCGATCCGCGGTACAGGTACGCTCGTCTTCGACACTGTCTACGGAATGCCGGCCAGTCTCGAATATTCCGCCAGCGTCAAACAAACCAATGACGACGGTGCGGTTGATGTTCCTGTTCGTGTCACCTACACACTTCGAAACCCGGAAGATGTCCAACGTGAGCAGGAACAACTAGCAGCCAAAATGGAGGCCGATAAAAAACAGCAGGATGAAGAGAAGTCCGTAGCCAATCCTAAGCTGATCGATGATCTGATTGCTGAAGTTCGTAAGGCTGAAGGCGGCATTGGAGCCAGTCAGCCGTTGTCACGACTGGGGCTGGTCGCGGTTGTTGACGAAAAGCGATCGGAGATTATCAAGATCGCAAAAAATCATATGAAGAACAGCAATGGGTTCGTAAAGAAGGCTGCGACTGAGGCTTTCTGTCACTGGGCGACAAGCGAACATACAAATGAACTCAAGGCCGTGCTCGCGGATGCTGATGGACTTTTATTCGATGCTAAGAAGCGAGCGATCATGACGCTGGCAAAGTATGCAAAGTCTGATGACTATCCCGCATTGATCATGTCCGTGACTGATCATGCGATTCGACGCGAGGTCAAGGAGGCTTTGATTTCTATTGGACCGGCCATTGAAATGCCCATCGTTGAGACCTTTGAAAAGATCAGCGACTGGCCCGCAAAGAATGAGCTTCTGGAGGTCCTTAAAAAAGTGGGAACCGCAAAGTGTGAAGGCTTTCTCGAAAAACTAGCGACATCCGGAGACTTCACTGTAAAGAACAACGCTCAACAGGCTCTGGACGCGGTGCGTGCCAGACTCTAACCGCGACCCGACGAAATAGCGGCGCAAGTTCTGTCAGCAGTGACTGACTATTCGCCTGCCGTTTCATACAAATTCGTGTTGTTGCGAGAGCCCTTCGGCAGTTCCAGCAGAAAGTATCTGGTCGCGGGGCCAGCGTGGAGGAATCCTGAGCAAAGACATGTTGACCGGAATTCGGGCTTTCTACACCATTCAGTTCTTTGTTTTTCGTCTTTCAAGTCGCCCTGTCGAAATGCCTCCATGCGCTGGTCGCTTCTGTTGCTGTTCACCGCTGCGTTGGCCGTGAATGCCGTCTGCACCGCAAAGGGCGCTGAATGGATCATTCAGCAGCAAGCTTCGAATATTGACTTGTTCTGTCAGTTTCCCACAGACACTCAGTTCATCTGGAAGCAAATTCAGGATCTTGCCAGCGAACTGGATGAGTCTTTGCAGGTCCGGACGAATGGAGAACCCATTCAGATCCTCATCTTCAGTGATCAGCCGAGTTATCTCGCGTTCCTTTTGGCCAGTGTACCGGAGTGTCGAACGCGAAAAGCAGTTTTCGTTCGAAAGGGCCAACTGAGCACCATTTACGCCTATCGGAGTCGAACTCTGATCACAGACCTGCGGCACGAGATGACCCATGCGCTTCTTCATCAGCATGTTCCAATCCTGCCTCTGTGGCTCGATGAAGGGTTGGCAGAATACTTTGAGGACGAACCCGACCGTCGGGCGAACTCTTCCCGAATCAGCAACGTTCGCTGGAAGGCACATCTCGGCTGGACTCCAGGTCTGAAGTCGCTGGAAGCCATTTCAGCGATGGATGATCTGGACTCCGAGGCTTATCGAGACAGTTGGGCGTGGGCCTGCCTGCTCTTGAATGAGTCGGCCGAATCTCAGCAACTTCTGACAGACTATCTGCAACGCATTCACAATGCCGAAAAGCCCATGCCGTTCAGTGAGTTCGCTGAGATGGCACTCCCTGATCTGCCAAAACGGTCTCGGAGCTTTTTTCGAAAGCTATCGATTAGAACAATTCCTGCAAATGCAACAACATCCGCAGAATAGCTGGAAGACAGTGCCTACTTGTTTCTGACGCACCGAATGACTCGCCCGCAGAGTTCAATCATTCCCTGAACCACGGACACGAGGATGTCGTCACAAATACTCCCGAAGCCGCCGATGCCACGTCTGCCCTGCTTCATTATTCGGCAACTGGTTATGACAGGCCAACCCAAACCGCGACCGGAGGCGGATTGCCCGCAAGGCAATGAAACTCATTGTGCTCGGTCATCTTCGTCCCACACAACGTCTGTTCCCCTATGGCGCTTCGGGCAGAGTGGCCTTTTTGGCGTTGTTCGCGTTAACAAGATTTACGACGTCC
>JANPHT010000020.1:0-4042 GCA_031424595.1 Planctomycetota bacterium | reverse complement strand
GGCGAAGCTAAGTCAGGCGAAGCTAAATCAGGCGAAGCCAAGTCAGGCGAAGCTAAGTCAGGCGAAGCTAAATCAGGCGAAGCCAAGTCAGGCGAAGCTAAGTCAGGCGAAGCTAAATCAGGCGAAGCTAAATCAGGCGAAGCTAAATCAGGCGAAGCCAAGTCAGGCGAAGCTAAATCAGGCGAAGCCAAGTCAGGGGCAGGCAAATCCGCTCAAGGCAAACCTGGCGACGGGCAGCCTGGCGAGGCCCAGCCAGGACAAGGGCAGCCGCCAAACGGGAAGCCGGGCAGCGGCAGCGGTAAATCGAGCGAAGGCAAGTCTGAAGGCTCTTCCAGCAAATCCGGAAGTGGTGAATCAACAGGACAATCAAACCTGAACGGAGGCAATGCCTTAAACAAAATGGTGCCGAATGAGCCAGACGATTCAAGCGTAGATGAGGCTGCTCAAGCGGCCGGATTGGCGTTACGTCGACTGGAAAAGGAACTGGACCGTGGCACCGTAGATCCTAAACTTCTAGAAGAGCTCGGCTGGACCAGAGAAGAGCTGAATGCCTTTAGAAAGCGTATGCAGGATCAACTGAACGAACGTCAGTTAAACGAGCAGCAACAGCGAGAAAAAAATCTCTCCCAAAAAAGCTTTGAAGAAATGCTTCGAAGTCTTGATGTTCAACCATCTGCCAGGACACGGGAAGGCCGTACAGACAAAGATCGCGATCAGCAGGACACGACATCTCGTCAATCTATTGTTCCAAAACAATACGAAGAGAGATTCCGAATGTATCAGCGATCTATGTCAGGCCCTGAAGGCAAGGATAAGAAGAATTAGTCGATTGCACTTCGATTCAGCTTCCAACGTTTCAAATGCGTTGTCGTGGATACCAAAGCAGCCCGGAGTGGCTACGTTCCCAATGAGCGACCAGTTCTTATGGCGATTACTCACCGCAACCGCATCACCGTCAAAGGAAAAATCCGGAGAAGGTTCGCATTGGAACCTTCTCCGGATTTTGTATTCTGTATTCAGATCCCTGTTGATTTAACAGCAATCCCGAGCAACGGATCAGCTAACAAAGCTGTTCAAAGCAAATTCAGTCATGAACCTGTCAATCATTCCGGATGACGGCTCCCGAACCATATTTGCATAGGAAGGCTCGGGAACTGGTTGATAGGCTTCAGCAGCACTCACCGACTCTTCAGAGTCCGAGGTGACTTCCTCGATCTCCGAAGCTTCAGGAGCCACCACGGGTTCCTCGTCGGACTCTGATTCAAGAATCGGATTCAGAATGTCCAAACCAGTCGCTTCAGCCTGCGTAGTTGATGAAAGCAGGTCCCCAAACGCCGTGTCAAGTACTGGTGACACAGTTTCTTCAACGGAATCAGAAGCAACGTACTCAGAGTCATCAATCGCGGAAACCAAACCACCAATGGAAAGGTTTTCGTCATCGTCAAACAACGCTGACCGGCTACTCTGGAGCACAGGAATTGCCAGTGTTGGCGTCGAGACCTGTGCAACAGGAAGTGAAGCCGGTGCGGCGACAACGGTTGTCACTTCGACCGGCACGTCAGTTGGATTCTCCGGAGCCACAGGCCCAACGACACCACTGCCAGAAGACCCGAATACCAAAGGCCCGCCGGCGGACATCATGAGAATGTCAGGAGTTTCCTCAGCCGCATTGCCGCGGAATTGAGGACCTCCAAGGTATCGGACAGTAACAACTTCACCATCAACGACTACCGTGTCTTCTTCGACGATCTCTTCCTTCACTCCAAGTGGCTCTTCCGACACCTCGAGAACTTCGCCACCGTCGTTCAGCACTACGGGATCATAAGGATAAAGCACAAAGTCGTCAGCAATCTCTTCGCCACCCGCGTCGTTCAATTCAACAACTTCTTCCCCCTCAGAAACCCCGCCGCGATAAGCCCACGATGGGTCATAGTCTTCCAGAGTAGTTACATCAACCAACTCTTCTTCAACCACTTCCTCGCCAGTCACATCATCTGCAATCCCGGAAAAGCTGCGGTACGCCCAAGAGGGATCATAATCCTCCAGAGTTGTCACATCGACGAACTCTTCACCGTCAACAGTTAGCTCTTCGCCCTCACCCTTGTAGACAGGACAGACTTCGCAAGTGACAAGTTCCTCATCGACGATTTCACCATCAACACCGACATCGACAGGCAAGAAGCTGTAATACATCACTGCGGGGTCTAAATTCTCGTCAACGACTTCGCCGTCGCCTGCATCGTCCACGATCACGGAATCTTCTTGTACAACTTCGCCCTTTACATCTACATCGTCTTCAATGGCAGAAAAGCTGCGGTAGGCCCATGATGGATCCCAATTCTCAAGTGTTGTCGCATCGACATCTTCTACGGGTGCCACTTCGCCATCGTTGGTCACGTCCGCAGCAGCCTCAACTTCGGCGGCGGGCGCACTGACCGCGTCAGCACTCAACATGGCTCGCGTTTCACAGATCTCTGCCGAGTTCGAGACGAGGGCCGCGTCTAATTTGCGTCGACTGGATTTTTGCTTCTTGAAGCTCATCTGCTTTGTCCTTCATACCATCAATATCTGTCCGACTGGACAGGAACATAGCGACCACGACGATTCACACCCCTAAGGCAGTTGCACGCTGACCTGTGACCAACGGCAACAAAACTATGACCACCCAGGGGAGCCAAATCAATCGCAAACCAGATCACTGTAAGCATTTCTGAAATTCGCTTTGCGATCCATTCCGATTGAATTGCACTGAAAAACCACACAGGCGAGATTCCGCTGGGCCTTGTAGCGTGTTTTTCTGCTTCAGTCATCGTTAATGAAGGACATTCGGCAGACTGTTTTCCACTGAATCGGTTGTATGTGAGGCCACCGATCGGAAAATTGTTCCGATTGGTCCCAACATTCCGCTCGAACGGTCAGTTTTGCTCGATTGGAACTGAATCGGCAATGGCTGCCGTCCATTTGGGCTGGCCTTGAGTTTTACCTCGTTACTGCGGAATTCAGCATTCGCGGCATCGAGGGCTTGCGATTGCAATAGATCAGATGGATAATCTGGCCCCTGCGTTTTGCCTTTCCGACATCAGGGGCGAAACGCTGTCTCCAATCGCGGCGGGTCCAGCCTAACCGGGTCAGGTCCGAGAGGAAGCAGCCCTGCGGTCACGGTACTCGGGTGCGTGCGGAGACAGCGTTTCGCCCCTTTTTCATCAGGTGCGTGTAATCCGTTATTGAGTTAACGATTTTGAATCGTCTCAGTAGCAACTCTCGACGATCTGTCGATAGCTCACCCGATGTGATTGCGACCCCTCATTTGACTTGTTAAAGTTACCCGAGATCCGGGAATTAGCGCAGTCTGGCTAGCGCGCTTGGCTGGGGGCCAAGAGGTCGCAGGTTCAAATCCTGTATTCCCGATTTGTTCACAAAACTGCATTCCGAATCGTGTTTAACGATACCTGACGACGTTCGTCAGTGCGGCGAAAACTCTGCTTCAATCGTGGTAGTAACTACCACGAAATGATCGGGAGGCCCGCACATGGCACGAAAAGCGAATCTTTTTCCGTCGTATCTGCTTCATCAGCCCACCGGACAGGCACGGGTCCGGATTGCCGGGAAAGACCATTATCTCGGTGAGTATGGTTCTGAGGCGTCGCGAATTGCTTACGGGCAATTGGTCGCGAATCTGGCTGGAGGCGTCCAGGTTGATCCGTTTGTGAATGTGAAACGTGGTAGTACTACCACAATTGAACCTGAGGCCGGCCTGACGATCAACGAGCTGGTTCTTGCGTTTTTGCGACACGCCGACAGCCACTACGTCAAAAATGGCAAGCCGACGTCAGAGATTCACTGCCTGAAATCCGCGACCCGTCCTTTGGTCGAATTCTACGGATTCACCCCTGTGGATTCATTTGGGCCAATGATGCTCAAAGCCGTTCGTCAGAAGTACGTGGAAGCTGGCTGGGTTCGAGATACCTGCAACAAGGGCGTTAAGCGAATCCGGACGATCTTCAAATGGGGTGTCGAGAACGAAATGGTTGCGCCTACAACG
>JANPHT010000019.1:0-71048 GCA_031424595.1 Planctomycetota bacterium | reverse complement strand
TCACTCACCCGCGAACCGAGGCGATGGCGAAAACGAAAGGGGCTCCACTCAAAAGAATCTCATTTTTTCCGAACACTTAAAATACGCACCCTTGACTCGCGGGGCCATACAGGTGTTCGTCAGCATTTTTGTTTGACGTTCAACCACAGGCGAACATTGTTTTCTCGGGATACTCTCCGTTGGTCCAATGCTGTTTGACTTTCCGTGCGGCGCTGTTGATACGTCTCTCATTTGCATCGCCGGGCATCGGTTCATCAAGCAGCACTTCGCCAGAGGCTTTAATGATACGCATCACCCCTTCTGCTTGTCCGGCAATCCGCGATCGGCCATGGATTTCCGGATTTGGTTCCCAAATGTCAGCGACGAATCGATACGTGACATCATCGTCCGTCTCAGCGTGTTTTTCGATGCCGATGCATTGCCAATCAATCGACCGACCCTGTGGCAGTGGCACCGTGCCAAAACTTCGGCTCTGAACTGTTCGCCCCTCAGCGCACGGTTGGCAAAGGCCCGCGTTTCTTTCCGCCGTCGTCGATTGAATTGCTGCGCCACATTTCGCGCATTGCATCGAGATAGTATGTGTCTCCATAGCTGACGAACTCTGAATTACACGCGCCGTGTGATATTGGCCAAGAGGGGCAAAAAACACGGGCGACACGATGGTTTGTTCCAATATCACACGGCGCGTTCAATATCAAATATTGGACGCGACGCGGATATAACGGTATCAGCGTGCCTGAGAGGTGTCAATTTGAACAAGTCCGGAATGGGCTGCGAGGTATAGAATGTCTCTGAGTGAAATGATAAGATTGGCAAACAACAGTGGTTTGGCAAAGAGTGACGCTCAATGGTGGCCGAGGTGGATGGAAGCCTATGCCCGCTCCGTTCGTCAAGTCGATGCGCCGCGAATCGAAATTTCGCGGGAAAGTTTGATCTCACTACTTCGGCGGATGCGTGATTCCGGAAAGTCTGCCTGGGTTCGGTTGCAGGTCGTTCGAGCTGTCGAGTTCTATCAAAAATCTGTGCTGCAGATTTCGGTTCCAGACCTCAGTGATGTCCGGTCGACGCTGGAGAATCTTGCGAGAGCAGAGCGATCTGAAAAACGATCCTCTGATGTGAATTCAGGGCACGCTGGTGATGATCCGGTCGATGACAAAATGTTGATCGGTCGAATCGATCCTCGTGAACCGCCCCTGCTGCAGGAGATTCGAACGCTGATGCGGATTCGGCACTATGCAGTTCGAGGGGCTCGAAAGGGGACATTGTTCTTATTTGCAAAGTAGAATGTTCCCTTAATGAATGTTCCAAAAGCATCGCCGACTGATGCAGCATTGGGACAACGTACTGCCTGGAAAAACACTAGCTGTCGCCTATGAGCATACGATCCAAGATCGCGAATTACAGGCCAGACGAATGCTCGACTGGATTGGCTTACCGTGGGGCGAAAACTGCCTCGACCATACACAAGCTGAGGGTATCGTACGAACGGCAAGCGTGTCGCAGGCGCGCCAGCCGTTGTACCTTAACAGCGTTGCACGATGGAAGAAATATGACCAGTTTCTTGCCGGGGTCTTTCAACAAATCTCGCAGAGTTGACGCGGTTAACGAATTACGACACGTGTCTCTTTTGCTTTCGTATCGAACAGGTTCCCGAACCGCTTGACCATGTGGAATTCACCAGGCCATTCAATGTGTTGAATCCAGTCGTTCAGATATGAGATCAAGTTCTCCACATTCGGGCACGAAAGGAATATGCGGCAGTCTTCTTCTGCAAATTCTACTGATTCAACAGAGCCGTAATACGGATCTGTGATGGACTGCTGATTCGTCAGGAGAGAATTCAACTCCGCTGCATAGTCGTGAATCTGCTTCTTTTCCTTCGGTGTTGGTCCTTCACTTTTGGGGCGGAACCGAAGAATGAGCGATTCTCCAAACAGGTCCAATTTCTTTTTGGAAGACCTTCTCGCCTCGATCTGCGCATCTCTCCAGTAGACACCTGGCGGAGGTGGCCAAACCTTCGTAAAGGCAAAGCCGTTTAAGCCGGCTGCTTCGACACGCTGCTTGAACTCTTCGGTTACGAGCGTAAATCGTGGAGTTTGTTTCAGGCTAAAGATCGACAATCCACGTAGTTTCGATTTGTGAAACTCAAATCGGGTAATATCCCGAGCACGCACTCCGACGGCGTCCGAAAACCATTTGATTTCTGCTTTCCGGACGTCCAATGCCTCAGTTTGTTTCGTGACGTTTAGTGCAAAATATGGCCCATTTTTATGTCGGATTTCCAGCAATTCGCCACCTGCTTCCAGGAGTTGACGGAGTGCCTGTACGGCGCGTGGGCTAAACGCAGGTGTTGCCAGTTCAAGCGTCGGGTAGTCAACAAATGGCGGAACATCGCCGCCAACAGGTTGCGGTGTCCAGAGCTTGCCGAGAGGAGGAGGGAGCCATCCGCCGTGCGCATCATCTACCGTGTCCCAGTCTTCGACCGGAAGTTGATTCCCCAAAAGCGATTTCTTTGCCTTGTACGTCAGGCATTTGAACCGTGGGTCACTCGAACCGCGCAAGTGGTAGATGGCAGATTCGTTGCTCATGGTTCCCATTCAAAATTCTTGATGCGTTCAAACATTTCGTCGAGTACTTCGATTGCCCTTTCCTTCGTCCTGACACCCTTGAATGCCTTAACTAATTCCTCCAGGTAGGCTTTGGTGTGCGTACCTAGATGCCTCGTGCTATCAGTCCAGAAACCGTTTTCTGTGGCGTTTAAGAGGTTCCAGTTCGCCAACTTCTCACGAATTGCCTGTAACTTTGCAAGAGGCTCACGAAAGGGGACATTGTTCTTATTCGCAAAGTAGAATGTCCAATTATTGTCGCTCGATTCAACGATGCCATGGGTTTTCGCTGTTTCCTTCGGGAGGCGAGGTCGCTGTGCGCTGGCGGAGAATAGAACGGTAGATCACCCAGCCAGTGCCAATGACAAGGAATGCGGCGAATGCGAGGATCAGATGATTTATGTCTAAGAAGAAGCCAGTGAAGGCAAACAGAATTTGACTGAAGAACATGCCACCAAGGAAGTAAAAGACCTTGTCGCCCAGTGCAATCACAGCCCCCATTTCATGCCTGCTCAATCTGACTAATCGGTTTGCGCTATCGTTCATAAATGAGTCCGACATCGGTGTGTTGATAATAAAGCATAACGTCAGCGTTAACTTCAACCGCAAAGGCTGAGGGTGGTTGATTATAAAGAGTGGACGCGGTTGTGGTTCAACGCCTTGTTGAACATGGAGGCGGGGCTGGTTCGAGGGATTCAGCACCGCTATGGAGTTGGAGTTGTCCCAGGCTTTCTTTTCCGGGACTTGGCCATCATCAGATCGGCTGTTTCACGGCGGATGAGTCAGGCAGGCTGACAGGGCTGGTCGTCGCGGTTCCGGAGTTCGGATTTCCAGAATCGCACGAGTCACAATTCTGACAGTCACGCAGGTATTACACACAGGGCACTGTTCCGGGTCAAGCCGATTCACCCCGGCCGGCTCCGCGTGGCGGCTGGCCGGAGACGATCGCCGCTCGGCCGCCAGCTGGTCGCAAATCTGCTTTCGGACGTCGCCCGAACTATTCGAGTAGCATCCACTGCGGCGAATCATCCGCAGGCCTCGCGGCGGAACGTGCTCAAACCAGCGGCTGAGAAAATCGCGAGGTGTCAGTTTCATCAACTGGATAGCCGGCAACCGATACACCGTGCGGATACCGTTCCTGAACACGCACATTCCAGCGAACCCGCCCCACACGATTCTGCAGCGACAGGCACTTCGCCACCGTCATTGACGATGGCACCACCAGATCGCCGGAGGCGATTGCGGTCTTCAGAAAGTCACACAGCTTGCCGCGAAACACCGCGGCCAGCACCGGCCCCGGCAGAAAGCCCTGGCGAGTCGACTGCACGAACCGACCGTCAGAATCCAGGCCACCGGCCGTCACAAGGCAGTGTACGTGGCGATTGATCGCGTTGGTCTGGCCAAGAACGCTGTGCTGCATTCAGGATTCGATCACATGAAACTCCACCGGATCCATCACATCTTCCGCCCCGTTGTAGTTGATGGTGATTTCTTCGCCCTTTTTTATGTCTCGCAGAGCGCGGTATTCCTTCACCTGGCTTCCGGCATCGTCGTAGCGGGCGTTCGGACTGTACGAATGGTTGTAGAGTGAACCAAATCCGAGGGCGAGCGCGACTTTGCCTTTGCCATATTCAAAGACATAGGCTGGCATCAAGTTGCTGTGCTCACCCTCCAGCGCTTCTTTTGACGACATCACCAGCAATGGAGCTCGTTCAAAGACGGTTCCCGCGGAGATCGGGACACGAGCGTAGACACCTCGGCCTTTGCCTTTGGTGCGTTTCACTTCAATCATCGTGGAGGGTATGAGAGTCATAAGGGGGAGCGTGTTGTTAAAAGTGAGTTGAGGGTGAATGGTCTAAGTTGACTGTGGTCCGGAAATGTCAGCGTCCTGACTTCCTTCTGACTTGTGACACTTCATCGACTTCAGGGGTCTCTGTCAGCAATCAGGTCATTAAGTAATCGGGCGATCAGGTAATCACGGTTTGCGATAACGTACTTCACCATCCACGATGGTGGCAACGACGCGACCGGTGAATGTCATGCCATCGAAAGGCGTATTGCGGCTTTTGGAACGAAACGCGGATGCTCTGACTGCCCAGACTTCATCCGGATCGATCAATGTCACATCGCCCGGGCTGCCCACGCTTAAAGAACCATGATTCAATCCCAGCACTGCCGCTGGACCCACAGTCAGCCGAGCAATCAACTCGGACCAGTTGAGATGGCCCGGCTCAATCAAAGCTCGAATGCAGACCGGCAGAAGCGTTTCGATTCCGCAAATCCCAAATGGGGCCAGATCCAGTTCGACCTGTTTTTTTTCGAAAGCCAGGGGCTGATGATCAGCAGTGATCGCAGACAGTGTCCCATCCTTCAGTCCAGCAATTAAGGCCTTCACATGCTCCGCAGATCGCAGTGGAGGACTGCATTTGTACATCGTATCAAACGAATCCATCACTTCGTCCGTCAGCAGCAGATGATGGGGGGTGACATCTGCAGTGACGGCAATCCCGGCCGCCTGCGCCCTGCGGACACGCTCTACAGAGTCTGCTGTCGTGACGCACATCAGGTGGACGCGACCGCCCGTCAATTCGGCCAACGCGATGTCTCGCCCGGTCATGATATCCTGAGCTGCCGCGGGAATTCCTCGGAGACCAAGCCGAGTGGCCTGAAAACCTTCGTGCATGACTCCGCCTTCGGACAACTCCGGCACCATGGCGAAGTGAAGAATTGGCCGATTAAACATCTGCGTGTATTCGAGTGCCCGTCGCATGACTTCCGAATTGGCAACGGCACGCTTGGCATCCGAGAATCCGACAGCTCCTCCCTGAACCAACTGTCCTATTTCAGCCAGCTCTTCGCCTTTGCTTTCTTTAGTCACAGCTCCCAGCGGATAGACGCGACAGTTTCGAGCTCTCTCGGCCTGGAGTCGAATAAACTCGGCCGCTGACCGATTATCCACAACCGGACTCGTATCGGACTGAGCCGCGATGGTTGTGAATCCGCCAGCCAGAGCTGCTGCCGTCCCGGAGGCCGTGGATTCATCTTCTTCGTACCCCGGCTCTCGCAGTGACACGTGCGTGTCAATAAAGCCAGGGCTGACAATCAGCCCCGTCGCATCAATGAGAGTGGCGTCACTACGTATTGCGTCAATGCTTGTTGCGTCACTGCTTGTTGAATTGGAGGGAGCATTCGCGGCCCCAGCGTCTGAATTCCGGATGTTCACCGAAACAATAACACCGTCGCGGATGAGAACATCGGCGAGTGCATCCAGACCGTTAGCCGGGTCGATCACTCGACCGCCATGAATCAGCAAAGTGCTCATGACTGCCCTCCCAGGATTCTGCGTCGTTCCTGAGTCAACAGGGTCAGACATGCCATTCGCACCAGTAAACCGTTGGCCACTTGATTGAGAATGACGGAATGCGGTCCATCGGCCACATCGGGTGTCAATTCCACGCCCCGATTGATGGGCCCAGGAGCCAAAACCAGCAGATCTTTCCGGGCTCGTCGAATGCGTTCTCCGTTCATGCCAAACAAGTTGGCATACTCGGCAATCGAAGGAAAAAATGCACCGCGCTGTCGTTCAAACTGGACTCGCAGCAGATTCACGCAATCGACTTCGGGAAGGATCTCATCCAGGTTATACGCGATTTCAACACCCATCTGAGTGATGTCCTGGGGAACCAGCGTCGCCGGACCACAGACAATGACGCGAGCTCCCAAAGTCACAAGGCCGTGGATATTTGACCTCGCCACACGACTGTGGCGGATATCTCCCACCAGCGCGACCGTGAGTCCGGCAATGCGGCCTCGCGCTTTGCGAATCGTGTAGATATCCAGCAGACCCTGCGTCGGATGCTCGTGTGTTCCGTCGCCTGCGTTCAGAACGCTCGCCTTCAAATGCCTTGCCAGAAGGTGAGGAGCACCGGGAGTTCGGTGGCGACAAACAACCATGTCGACACCCATCGCTTCAATCGTCAGAGCGGTGTCGATAAAAGTTTCGCCCTTCGAAAGGCTGCTGGAACTGGCGGTAAAGTCCACCGTATCGGCACCTAGTCGGCGAGCGGCGAGACTGAAGCTGGTGCGAGTGCGAGTTGAGTTTTCGAAAAACAAATTCGCAACAACGAGTCCCTTCAGAACGTCCAGACGCTGCGTCCCGCCGTTCGTCACCCGATCATAATGCTCTGCCAGGTTCAGCACGGTCATCAGCTGTTCGGCCGACAATCGTTCAAGCCCCAGCAGATGCCGTTCGCCCCACGTCCCACTGAGTGGAAGATCATTCAGGTCCATCAGTCCTCATTCGCTCCGAAACGACAATCTTCTCGACTGCGTCGAATCTATCTCGATCCGCCATTCCATTCAATTGACCCGGATTGACTTATGGCGATTTCCTCGCAACCCGCGACGAGATCCACTGACTTTTCTGCAGGCAGCGCTGACAATACACTTGGAAGCGTTGGAAACTTAGTTTTCGTCACCAGCAGATGAGGAAATCAGAGGAATCGATGAGCAAGTTTGAATCAGTCACAGTGGTCAAGGCGGCCAACGTTTATTTCGACGGCAAGGTCACAAGCCGGTCTGTCGAGTTCGCTGATGGCAGCCTGAAAACACTGGGAATCATGTTGCCGGGAGAATATCAGTTTAATACCGGCAAGCCCGAACTGATGGAGATTCAGTCCGGTGAACTTACGTATTGTCTCGGCGGTGAATCCACCTGGCATGCCATCACAGGCGGACAGGCGTTCGAGGTTCCAGGTAACTCTTACTTCCTGCTGAAGGTCACGAAGATCACCGATTATATCTGCTCGTTCCTCTGATCCTACCGGCTCGTCCCTCTGAGACAGGCTGTCCAGTGAGATGTGCGTGTCACGACTGTGAAATGGAGAACAACGATGTCTGCTACTCTGTCTTTGTATTCGGTGTTTGGTCGGATCAGGTTGTTGCTGTTATGTGGGTGCCTGCTGAATTGCGTGGCGGCACAGGCTGGCCCGGTAAATATCGGCTGGGCACCCTTTGGACCTGTGACAACGGCAGGGTACATCGCTCCGGATGGGAAACTGATGCTGTTTGACGGTGGCGCGGCGGGCTGGACGCTTCGGCCTGGCGTATTTCCCCATCCGCTGGTGCCAGGCGCCCCGATTGTTTTACTGCCGCAAGCTGCAGGAGAATCGTGGCCGACCGTCGTGACGGTGACTTCTGCCAATAAACTGGTTCAAATCATCGATGGAGGAGTGTCGCAGGTCCTATTGCCAGCTCAGAGCTTTCCCGTGGGTGCGCATGTTGATCTTGTCCAGAATGGTCCTCAGCGACTTATTTTGGCGGTGGCGGGGACGGGCGATCTTTGGACCGTTGATCCCGCGACAAATATCGGGCATCGGATCAACAGTCCAGCCGAGAACTTTCCGTTTGGTTGTACGGTGTCTGCTGTTTCTGCGGGAGGCCAATTCCATACTTTTGCCGTCGATCATTTTGGCACGCTGCACTATTACTTTGGTTCCGGAGGCGTTTGGAATTCCGTCGCGATTGCCGGTGGACTGCTGCCTGGGACTCCTGTCGCCACTGACGTCTTTGCGATGGGATTGCCGCCGAATCAGATGTTAAATGTCTCGGCCATCGATCCCGCTGGCAATCTTGTGCTCTGGAGCAAGCCTGTCGGCCTGCCATGGTTGCCGCCCGCTGTCATCGCCTCCGGCCAAACTCCCGGTTCACCGCTTGAGATCGGTCACACTGCCTTTGGCCCAATGTTGTCCACAATCAGTGCTGGCGGGAACTGGAATGTGTGGGTTCACGACGCAATGGCTGGCTGGACAAGCCATTTGGTCGGCGCTGGCTTCTTCATTGGAGCACCAATCGCTTGCGCGCCGAGCGTGGGAACGTTTTTCACCGTCGATCCGATCGGACGATTGGTCTGTGCGAACTGGGGCGGATCGGGATGGTCAACAGGCTATGCCATGCCATTGCTGACATTCACGCCTCAGCTTGTGAGTCGTCAGATCATTCCAAACCCTGAGTTGCCTCCGGCCTCTGTGACATTGATCAATTCCGGTGCGGATCCGCTGGTGGTTCAGATTGTGGACTTGTTTAATCCCCGTCAGCCGCCAGAAGAGACGATTGAAGCAGGCGGACAATTAAAGATTGAACTGGCACGAGAGTCCGGGGGAACTTTGGAAGAAGTTTTTCTTGTCCCCGGACCTGGAGGTGTTTTAATCGAACAGACCGCCAGTCATCCGATTCCACCTGCTCAGCGTTTTTCTCTGACGCTCTGGTCAGACAAAGAAACTTACAAAGTTCTGCCGTTCAAAAACGCAAAAAAGGGAGCTCCAAAATCAGTAACGGAAGGCTTTACTCGCCGCAGTCAGATCAGCCTTGGAGTCATCCCGGTTGCTCCTGGAGAACTCCTGGTTGACGGGGAGCAAATGGATCTCGTTCAGATCGCCCGTCGACTGAAGAATCCTGGCGCCGTTATCCATTTTCCACAGCCTCTTGGTCAACCGTGATTTCTGATTGTGTCAGCGGCTCTGCGAATGAAACTCCGGGTTAGCAAACTGCCGTTCTGCAAACCCGGAGTACCTGACGACAATGGAGGCCTCTGGAAGCTGTCGATCCTGTCGATTCCTGTCGATTGGGCCACTACCTCGCGATTGGGCCACTACCTCGCGGGTAACTGGTATCCTTCACGGTTCAGCCGAATACGATACAGACTTGACCCGGCGGTGATATAAAGCAGGTTGGCATCCTTGCCGCGACCGAATCCTACGTTCGTGGGCACTTCGGTTTTGAGATAAGCCAATTCTTTGCCGTCGGGCGAATAGACACAAATCCCCGGCCGATTCTCGGCTCTCACGGCGACATAGAGATTTCCGTCCTTATCGATAACCAGACCGTCCGGACCATCGAAGGGCGAATAATCCACGAGCACTTTTCGGAAAGTCGCCGATCCGTCTTCGGCCAGATCGTAGGCCTGCAGCGCCATCAATCCCTTTCGTAGAGGTGCCGTGACTTTGTCCGCCTGCTTTTGAGCATCACCCTTGGCCAGTCGATCGATTGCGGTGCCGCCGTTTTCGTTGCTGACGACATAAAGTGTCTTCTGGTCGGGTGAAATGCAGACTCCATTCGCCTTTCCGGCATCCGTGATGATTCGATGAAGTGAACCGTCGAGATCAATGCGATAAACGCCGACCACCGGTTGATCGATGGGTTCATGGCCAAGGTAACGAGGGTCGCTGAAATAGATGCGGCCCTTCTCGTCGATGGTGATGTCATTGGGCGAATTGAGCGGCCGACCTTCATACAGAGCAGCGATGATCTTTGTCTTTCCGGTCGTCATGTCAGTCCGCGTGACTCGGCGACCGCCGTAATCGGCACCTTCGGCCACGATCATGTTTCCCGCGGCATCAAACTTGATTCCATTCGACATGCCGCTGGGTGAGCGAAAGATCGACGTTTTCTTTGTCGACGGATCAAACTTCCAGATAAACCCCGCGTCCATCGCTCCCTTTTCGTCGCGAGAAAGATGCGAAAACGTTATCTCACTGAAGTACACCATCCCATCGGGAGCCACGGAAACGCCTTCCGTCAGCACTTTCCCTTCGAACAGTTTTTCCACAACAGAATCGGGTGGAATAATGGGATCCTGGGCCGACGCCTGAATACCACCGATACATATGAAAATGGCGGAGATAGTGATCTGAGACCACGTCCAAAACAATCGAGAACAAATCTGCATGGTAAAACCCTCGATCACAAGTGATGGGAAGAACTGTCAATCGATCTGCCTCAGATCGACAACGCCAGCATCGTCAACAATTCCGAGGCGCGCAGCAACTCTGCAGGAGTCTTAACCCTGGAACAATATTGTTCCGTGATCATTTGCCGAACAACTCGTCAAAGAACTGCTTCATGGCTTCCCATGATCGACGATCGGCGTGTTCGTTGTACGCAGCGCCGCGTGAGTTATCGTTGCCGGCCATAGGCTGAGTAAACGCGTGCACGGCGTTGGAATAATAAATCATCTGCCAGTCCACTTTTGCAGAATTCAGCTCGGACTTGAACGCATCAATTTCGTTCGCAGGGACGAACGGATCATCCGCACCATGGCAAACGAGAATCTTGCACTTTATCTTGCTGCCGTCTTCCGGTGCGGGAGAATCGAGTCCGCCGTGAAAACTGACGACACCCTTCATGTCGGCACCGCTGCGAGCGAGTTCCAGCACGCCGGTTCCACCAAAGCAATATCCAATGGCCGCAATTCTGTCCTTCGCAACATTTTCGTGAGTTCGAAGCTTCTGCAGTCCCAGGTTCAGCCTGCGCCGATATAAGGCTCGATCCTTCTTGTAGATGCCGGCGAACTCTGCTGCCTGTTTGGGATTTTCTGGTCGAACGCCTTTGCCGTAAATATCCAGAGCGAATGCCACATAACCGAGATCCGCCAGTTGCTTGCAGCGAGACTTTTCGTACTCGGTCAATCCCATCCATTGGTGAACAATCAGAATTCCGGGAGCCGGTTGAGTCACTTTAGCGGGATCCCAGGCAGCGAATCCCTGAAGCGTCACGTCGCCATCCGTGTATTCGACGGTGGAGGTTTGAATCTCACCGTAAGCGGTCGAAAAACAAAACAGGGCCAATAGAATTGGAAACGCGGTTCTCATTTACTATTCCTCTCAGATCAGGGATTGTGGAACGTGGGTTATACCGAGCGTTTGGTATAAATCCAGATTCGGCGTGAAGTCACATCGAAATTCGACTATCCTCCTCTCATCGAATCGATCGATCAATCAACTCCTTCCTGAGGATCACGGCCTTGGCCAAGAATGTTTTCGGAGAAGATCTTCTGGTGTGTTCTGCAGATCCGGTGACGGGCTTTTTCAGATCCGGCAAGTGTGAGACCTGTGGCGATGATCACGGCATGCATACCGTCTGCGCGGTGATGACAACTGACTTCCTGAAGTTTTCAAAAAAAGCGGGAAACGATCTCTCTACCCCGATTCCGGAATACCGATTTCCGGGTTTGAAGGCCGGCGACCGCTGGTGCCTCTGTCTGCCGAGATGGCTGGAAGCTCTGGAGGCTGGGATGGCTCCTAAACTGGCATTGCGTGCGACGCACATTTCGGCAATTGAACACATCACGATGGAAGTGCTGCTTGAATATGCTGTTGACGCGGACGGATACGTTTACGAGCCGCCGGAAGTGGAAGACTAGTGCTCTGGTCTCAGAAAAGGTACTCAGAAGAGTCCGGTTCGTGTGATAGTCCTTGCAAAAACCGGGTGCTAGCGCACTGCGGCTGATGGAACGTGGCGCTGTCCACTTAGATATTGGTCATACTCATGAAGCGTCCTCACAGTGGTGGTGGCTGGAAGGCCATCGGATACAGTCTTAAGCTGGCATCGCGAGTCGGCTGGTGGAACATGTGGAAGGCCATGCGTTCTAAGAACACGTGCAAGACCTGCGCCGTCGGGATGGGCGGACAATTGGGAGGCATGGTCAATGAAGGCGGTCACTTCCCGGAAGTCTGCAAGAAATCATTTCAGGCGATGGCTTCCGATCTCCAGGGCGCGGTGCGGCGAGAATTCATTGAGAAGACCAGCCTGAATCAGCTGCGAGCCATGACCTCGCGGCAACTTGAGATGTCCGGCCGGATCAGCGAACCGCTGTATCTTGCCAAAGGTGCGACGTCGTACAAAGTTACAACCTGGGAACATGCGATCTCGACACTTGTCGAACGCATGAAGGCCGCCGGACCGGAGCGGAGCTTTTTTTATGCCAGTGGGCGAGCATCCAACGAAGCCGGCTTTCTGTTTCAGTTGCTCGCGAGACTGTTCGGCACGAACTACGTCAACAACTGTTCGTACTATTGCCATCAGGCGAGCGGTGTTGGGCTGGGGATGTCGATCGGCACCGGTGCGGGAACAGTTCGGCTGGAAGATCTGGATCAGACGGATCTCTACATTCTGATTGGCGCGAATCCGTCATCGAATCATCCGCGGCTTATGCGATCGTTGATGGAGATTCGTCGACGTGGCGGCAGGATTATTGTGATCAACCCGCTGAAGGAACTCGGGCTGACCAACTTCCGAGTGCCCAGTGACGTGCGCAGTCTGCTGTTCGGTACTGAGATCGCCAGTGATTACATTCAGCCTCACATTGGCGGCGACCTGGCATTGCTGACTGGAATCTCGAAGGACATTCTTGAACGCGGCGGGCATGATCAGACGTTTATCGCATCGCACACGGAGGGCTTCGAGGACTTCGTCAAGGGAGTGAATTCCACCTCATGGGATTCGATCCTGGATCAGAGCGGAGTGGACCGAGAAACCATTCGCAAGATTGCCGATCAGTACTGCAAAGCCAAAAACGTGGTGATCGCCTGGTGCATGGGCATCACGCATCATCTGCATGGGACTCGTAACGTCCATGCGATCGCGAATCTGGCTCTGCTGCGAGGAATGGTGGGCAGGGCTCACGCGGGACTCATGCCAATTCGCGGACATAGCAATGTTCAGGGGTTGGGCACGGTGGGCGTTACTCCCGCGCTAAAGCAGAACATGCTGGAACGCTTTGAGAAGACTCTCGGAATCGAAGCACCGAAGTCGCCGGGATTTGACACGATGGCCTGCATGGACGCAGCCTACCTGGGCACAATGGATTTCACTCTGCAGCTCGGCGGCAATCTTTACGGTGGCAACCCGAATGCCAGACGGGCTTTTGATGCCATGCGGAAGATCAAGACGATTGTGTACCTGTCCACCACGCTGAATACCGGCCATGCCTGGGGAACGGGCGAGGAAACTTTTATCTTGCCGGTCCTGCCGCGTGACGAAGAGCCACAGCAGACGACTCAGGAGTCGATGTTCAGCTACGTACGCATGAGCGACGGGGGTCCGAGTCGACACAACAACGCTCGCAGCGAAGTATCGATCCTGGCTGAGATTGGTCAGAAGATCTTCGCGGGCGACAATCGACTGGACTGGTCTAAGCTGCAGAGTCATCAGGCAATTCGTGAACTGATCGCCGACCTGATTCCCGGCTACGAAGACCTCAAGTCCATCGCCTCGACGAAAAAAGAATTCCACGTCCCCGGTCGAGCCGTGTTGGACTATAAGTTTCCCACAAAGTCGGGTAAAGCCAAATTTCATCCAACGGAATTGCCAGGCAATCATCTGAGCTCTGGGCAATTGCGGCTGATGACCATGCGATCGGAAGGCCAGTTCAACAGCGTGGTTTATGAGGAAGAGGATCTCTATCGAGGTCAGGAGCGTCGCGATATCGTGCTGATGAACAAGGACGACATTGCGAGGATGGGACTGAAACCGGAGCAAAGAGTTCGTATCAAAAGCGAAGCCGGCGAGATGTTTTACATTTTGGTTCGCGAGTTCGATATCCGAGCTGGTAACGTGGCGATGTATTATCCGGAATCGAATGTTTTGGTTCCGTCAACTGTTGATCCATTGTCAAAAACCCCAGCGTTCAAGTCAATTGCGGTCTCGATTGTGGCAGAACCGTAATTGGAATTCCGTTTTTTTCCCAAGAGCGAACAACGACTATGACCCCCAGAGGCCTCCACGCATGAAAGCTGTCCGTTTTGCTGCCCCGGGATCTCCTGATGCCGTCCTGAGTGTTGAAGAGATCGAAAAGCCCAGGCCCGCTTATGGAGAAGTGCTGGTTCGCATGCTGGCGGCTCCGGTGAACCCTTCCGACCTCATGTTCATTCGCGGCCATTACACCATCCCCGCGCGGTGTCCGGCGACGCCTGGCTTCGAGGGTGTGGGCATTGTTGAAGCATCAGGCGGCGGGATTAAGGGCCGTCTATTTCAAGGCAGGCGAGTTGTCGTGCTGAATAAGAAGGGCGGCAACTGGGCGGAGTATGCGGTTGTTCCCGCCGGAGAAGTGATTCCTGTCAGCGGTCAATTGTCTGTCGAGCAGGCCGCTACTTTCTTTGTGAATCCGGCAACGGCCTGGGTGATGTGTCGCGAAGTTCTCAAGGTCCCACAAGGCCAATGGTTGTTACAGACCGCGGCCGGATCGGCTTTGGGACGAATGATTGTCCGTCTGGGAAAACACTGTGGTTTCAAGACTCTGAACATCGTACGACGCGAATCCGTGGCGAATGAATTACGTCGACTTGGCGCGGATCATGTTGAAGTGTTTGATGACTCTGTCGCCTCAGATTCGCTGCCCGATCGAATTCGTTCGATCGTCGGCTCAGCGGGCGTGAAATATGCCATCGATGCGGTCGGAGGCACTACGGGATCGGCGGTTATTCAAAGCCTGGGGCTGGGTGGACGCATGCTGGCATTCGGAACACTCAGCAGTCAGCCGCTGCAGTTTTCGCCTCGAACATTAATGACGATGGAAAGCCGTGTCGAAGGATTCTGGCTGGGCAATTTCATGAACAACACCAGTCTGCTGTTCAAGCTGAGCCTGGTTCGAAAGCTGACGTCATTGATCCAGTCCGGCGTATTGAGTTCAGAAATCGCAGAGTCGTTTCCACTCGAGCAAGTCACGCGGGCCGTACAGTCCGCAGAAGATTCCTCGCGGGTTGGAAAGACACTGCTGAGACTTGATCAAACCTGAATCACGCGTGACGTACGCACAAGTCGGTGTTCTTGAACGGATGCGGTTTCGGTATGCTCAGGCCAGTGTTCGCCTGCGAGACTCGACGATTGTGGAACAGAAGCAATACTGTGGCGAAAAACCCGGCTCATTCCGATTTCACTTCTCGTCCATCCACGGTCGATGGCATGGTGACGTCGATCGCCATTATTGGTCGAAGTCGGGATCAGCAATTCAGCGATGTTATCGATCACCTGAAGAAGTTACTGCATGTGCAGATCGTGGGTGAGTTCCTCAGTATCTCGGAGGCATTTCATCAGGGCCTGATGACGTCGATACATGCCGATGTGGTGATTGTGCTGCAATCATTTTCAGATGAGTATATTTCTCGAGATGTCAGTCAGTTAATTGGTCAAATGCTTTTCGGACGAGTGTTCTGCTGCTACGGCACCTGGTGTCAGGCTGATGGCCGTTCTCACGACATCTGGCCGGTGTCCACTCGGATTCCTATCGCAACTGCGATCGCGGTGATAGCTTCAGAACTGGCCGCGTTTCGCCAGGGCGTGTCGCCAGTTTCTCCGATGTCAGCCGCGGAAGAAGTGTTTCTTCATCGATTCAACCTTCAACCAGACTTCCCGCGAGTTGCGTCGCGGGTCGCGATCGTAGTTTCTGACGAAGTCGTGCTACGAAGAACGCTGGCTTTGATGTGCCAAAGCGTCGGCCGCACGACGTACGAAGCCAGAATGGACGTTTCGGAAGTCGAGGCCACAATAAGTCGACTGTTAGTTCGGCCCGCCGATTTCGGCACCGATTTCGGCAGAGTGGATCTCTTTGTAGATCTGGACCCGCTGAATACGACATGTGTCGAAATCCTTCGCGTCCTCCACGACAACCATCCCGAATGTCGTGTCGTAGGCTTGTCCGTGTTCTCGGATGTGGCTGCTGATCTGCCTGGGATTGAGTTGGTCGTGGACAAGACCGAAATCTTTACCATGCTAAGCCTGGTCTGACCTGTCTGCGGAATGCAAGGCGATCTCGTGGCGGCACACAGTGTGAGTTCCGGATCGAAAATGGTATTCTGCGAATGTGATCCATCGCTTTTATTTGTTTGAGTCATCCCGGAAGTCGTCAATTATGGAAATGAGCTTTTCGCTGACTGGTCATGGAATTACAGTCAAGGACATTTGTCGCAATCTTCCGCCCAGCAGTTTGTATGAGGAAGCTATTCGCCACGAATCAGGAACAAGCATTTCCGACACAGGCTGCCTGATCGCTTACTCGGGAGAGAAAACGGGCCGATCGCCTAAAGATAAGCGAGTTGTGCGGCATGTCGATTCCGAGAAGAATGTTTGGTGGGGACCGGTTAATTTTCCGCAGGACGAATCCACATTCTCGATCAATCGGGAACGTGCTGTGGACTACCTCAACACTCGACCTCGGATCTACTGCGTTGATGCGTTTGCAGGCTGGGATCCGGAAACCCGAATCAAAGTCCGAGTGATCTGTGCTCGGCCCTATCATGCCCTTTTTATGGATAACATGCTGATCCGGCCGACGGATCAGGAACTGGAGACCTTCGGCGAGCCGGACTTTGTGATCTACAACGCCGGTGGATTCCCGGCCAATCGGTATACGACCGGAATGACGTCTCGAACGAGCGTCGATCTGAGCCTTGAGCGTCGAGAAGTCGTGCTGCTTGGGACCGAATATGCCGGAGAGATGAAGAAGGCTGTCTTCACTTTCATGAATTACTTCCTTCCGAGCAAAGGCATTCTTTCAATGCACTGTTCGGCCACCTGTGATCGTCAAACGGGGAGCTCTTCGGTCCTGTTTGGATTGTCGGGGACAGGCAAGACAACACTTTCTGCCGATCCGAAACGCAATCTGATTGGCGACGACGAACACGGCTGGTCCGACAAGGGGATCTTCAATATCGAGGGCGGTTGTTACGCCAAGGCTGTGTATCTGACGCGAGAATCCGAACCGGAGATCTTCGAAGCTCTTCGATTTGGAGCCGTCCTGGAAAACGTCGTCTACGATCGCTCTCATCACCATGTGGATTTCAACGACACGTCAATCACGCAGAATACTCGCGGCGCTTATCCGATTGAGTTCATGCGGAACGCCAGAATTCCTTGTGTGGCTGGCCACCCTTCGGACGTCATTTTTCTGACGTGCGATGCTTTTGGAATTCTTCCCCCGGTCTCCAGATTGTCGCCTGAGCAAGCCATGTATTTCTTTATCAGCGGCTACACGGCGAAAGTGGCTGGGACAGAAGTGGGAGTGTCGGAACCCGAAGCCACGTTTTCACCGTGTTTTGGCGGGCCGTTCCTCGTCTGGCACCCGGGAGTGTATGCTAAACTGCTGGCGGAAAAGATCCGACAGCACAAGGCCAATGTCTGGCTGGTGAATACAGGCTGGTCGGGTGGGGCCTATGGAACGGGAAGCCGCATGCCTTTGCGATTCACTCGAGCGATCATTGACGGTATTCATTCAGGGAACCTGCTGTCCGCCCCGGTCGTGCAGGATGAAATTATGAATCTGTCAGTCGTGGCGGCTTGTGAGGGAGTCCCAGCCGAAATGATGCAACCTCGCTTATCCTGGCGAGACGTTTCAGCCTTCGAGGACACGTCGCGTAAACTGGCTGCTCGGTTCTGCAAGAACTTCGGCCAGTATGCGGCCAAAGTGGGTGTTGAAGTGGTCTCAGCGGGTCCTCGCGGTTAGAACTGCTGGCCCTGAGGATTGAAGCGTACGGAGATTCAGATGATTCACCCAATTTTGTGCCCTATTTGTCAAAAAACAGCAACAGATCCTTCGAAATCTCCGTTTTGTAGCGAGCGGTGTCGGAAGATCGACTTCTTTCGTTGGTGGGACGGCCGGTACGCCATCGCCGAGCCCGTGGCGTTCGATTCCGATGCGAATCTGGACTCCCTGTTGGACGATGAAGCGGAAATGCATAAGTTGTCAGATGAGTGAAAGCCTGACCAGCCGACTCAGGCCCGCGATCGCATCCGATGACAGCTCATTTGTAAGGTGAAATCCCGTTGAACTACGCAATCGGTCGCTCGCGAACAACCGGATTGGGTGTACATTGCTGCAGAAATCCGCGATTCCAACAGGATCCAGAAGCGTTTCTGTTGGCGATCGGCAGGTTTAGCCGCCGATGAGAGATGCGAGTTGGTCGGCGGGCTGCTTTGCGTTGTCGAGGGACAGCAGAGTCCACGGGATCGTATAAACCGGGAAAAGACGGTATTTCTGCGAGCTAATCAGTCGAATTCCTGTTGCGACCCCTTCGTTGACCACCCATCATACGAGGCTTTAACGGAAATTAGACCGGGTCAAGGGCCAGACTTGGTTAGTTGTTGTTGTCAGATTCGTCGTAACCCCTGAGATTTGTTGTTTTCAAGTATTTGGTCAGAGCTTAAAGAACGAGGTTTTCCAAACCATGTTGAAGCGCCAGCCGGTTTCCCAAGCGTTTATTGCAAAACTGCAATCTCTTTTTGCGAGAAAGGATGCAATGCGGTCGGGGCGAACTCGCAATCGTTTTGGTGACAGGTCCGCAGAAATTCTTGAAGAGCGAACGTTGCTGTCGTCAACTTCCATTGACGGCGATGTGTTCAAATATCAGGCCTATTCAACAGCCACTGACTTGCATCGCAGCAATGCGTTTCTCTCCGAGCCAAGTGCCGATGCGCCGCTGGCCATTGCCAAAAACTACCTGCGAGCCCATGCAACCAATCTGGGTCTGACGAAAGCCGATCTGGACTCACTGCAAGTCGTCAACAACTACCAAAGTACCGGATCTAAAGTTACTCACATTTACTATCAACAGGTTGTGAACGGCATTCCTGTTATCAATGCGAATCTGAACATCAATATTTCGCAACAGGGTGAAGTGATCAACGTCGGCTCGACAATTCTGCCGGGTGTCAGCGCGACCACTCCGGCACCAGTTCCGCAATTGACTGCGGTCGAAGCATTAAACTCTATCGTTAGTGAGTTTGACTGGACCTATGAGGGCACTCCTACTCAGCTGTCAGTGAACCAGAGCAGCACAACACTGGAAACGAAAATCAGTTCAGCCGGGATTTCCAATAAAGCGGAGATTCCGGCCGCATTGCGATACGTTCCCGGGCCGAACGGCAATCTTAATCTGGTCTGGCTGTTAAATATACAGACGACGGACGACCAGAGCTGGTACGACGCTTCGGTCAGCGCCGCTGATGGGCGAGTGCTGAACATGGCCGACTGGGTTTCGAATGCATCATACCATGCCTTGGAGATCCCTTTTGAGAGTCCTGGCGAGCAGCCGACCGCTGTCATTCTTGACCCTCAGTTGCGGGGCACCACTGCCTCGCCGTTTGGATGGCACGACACAAACGGTGCTGCGGGTGCTGAATTCACAGACACGCGAGGCAACAACGTCAATGCTCAGGAAGATAAGGATAACAATGATACCGGCGGAAATCGCCCCGATGGCGGAGCATCCCTGGTATTTAACTTCCCCTTTGATCCCACCCAAGGCGCTCAGTCAAACGAGAATGCGTCAATCGTCAACTTGTTCTATCTGAACAATGTCATCCACGACGTACTTTATGGCTATGGCTTTGATGAAGTTTCAGGGAATTTCCAGAACAACGTCTATGGCAAAGGTGGCGTTGGTGGGGACCAGGTTGAAGCGGATGCTCTTGACGGTTCGGGCTTGAATAACGCGAATTTTGCGACACCTCCCGATGGGATCTCGGGGCGGATGCAGATGTATGAATTCAACCTGACCTCTCCGACACGTGATAGCGCGATGGAAACTTTCATCGTGGTTCATGAATTCGGACATGGGCTCACGAATCGACTGACGGGGGGCCCGGCGAACGCGGCCGCTCTGCAAAAGGCGCAAAGTCGTGGAATGGGTGAAGGCTGGAGCGATTTCCTTGGACTGATGTTTGTCCAGAAACCGTCCGATATGCAGTTTGGAGCGTATTCGACGGGCAATTATGTACTCGGTAACCCGTTGAACGATCCAAACGGCGGGATTCGTGATTTTCCATACAGCTTCGACATGTCGATCTCTCCGAAGACTTATGGATATTTTGACCCGTTCTCAGCCCCTCACCCGAACGGCGAGATTATCGCGGCGACTTTGTGGGACCTGAACTGGCTCATGATCAACGGAGATGGCTCGTCAATCTCCGCCAAGGGTTACGATCCGGATATTTACAACACAAATGGGGGCAAGGGTAATACTGAGCTGATGAAGCTCTTTATTGAGGCCTTGAAGCTTCAGCCTGCGAACCCGACAAATCTTGACTTTCGCGACGCGATGCTTCAAGCAGACCTTGTGATTAATGGTGGTGCCAACAAGGTGGCGATATGGACGGCATTTGCACGACGCGGCATGGGATTTAGTGCTGACGATGGCGGCGATGCCGACAATGACGTCATCGAAGCCTTTGACTTGCCACCTGGCCTGATTCTGAAGCTGACCGTTTCACCGACCGTCGTACGTGAAGACGCAGTGGCAGGGACGGTCACGGGAACCGTCGAGCGTCCGAACGGCGCACCATTGAACCAACCATTGACGGTGACTTTGGCCAGCAATGACATCAGCGAACTGAGAGTTCCTGCTTCGGTCACCATCCCTGCTGGGTCGAAGACGGCAACATTCGCGGTCACGGTTGTCGATGACACGTTGCTGGACGGCAGCCAGATGGTGATCATCACAGCATCGGCCAGTGTCGGTGGAAGTGCGGAAAGTTCCTCAGTCACTGTGACAGTCCAGGATCATGAATTCCTGACGCTTTCCATTGACAAGACTTCGATTCGCGAAGATGCGGGTGCTGGTGCGGCCCGAGTCACCGTCAAACGCAGTAATACGGATACCTTCCCGCCCAATACGTTTTCAGTCGTTGCCAACACTTTGCTCGAGCACGACTACACCGGTGCTTTAGTGAATACTCGTGTGATTCCCTGGCCGGCGGGCGGAAGTCGTCCATCAGGGCAGCGGGCACACGACGTCGTCGTCATGGAGAATGGACGGGTCGCAGTCTATAACGGCTCCACCGATGCCTTTCTTTCCATCCTGAATCCCGCGACTGACGTCTGGCAACACATTCTTGTTCCCGGACTATCGACATCCACAACGACCATCGGAACGGGTGGTATTTCATCAACTGGAGACTACGTCTTCCTTTCCGATACTCAGAGTTCGGCGAGTGATCCGTTCGGAGTTGTGCGAGTTGATGTGACGAACAATCAGATCACGCGGTTTGCCACCAAGTCGCCCGGCTATCGCATGTTTGTCAATGGTTCTTCATCAAGCAATGAAATTACGGAGATCGACCCAATCACCGGTGCGGTGATCAACACGATTCCGATGCCGACGAATAATGCTTTCGTTTTCGACACAGGGTTAGCGTTTGACGGGACAAATCTTTGGGTCCTTGCCGGGCCGATTGGCAACGATCAAATCTACAAGCTGAATCCGGACACCGGAGTGGTCCTTGAAATTCACAACTTGAGAAGCAACGCGGGATGGGATGGACTCGCGTGGCTTAATGGCTTGTTGTACGTTCAGGACGATTTCATTGACAACAGGATCACAGTCTATGATCCCTCACAGCGTCGCATCATCGACACGCTGAACGTGGGAACGATCAACGGCGGGCTTAATATCTCTGGCGGTCTCGCAGCCATCACCGGGCCCGATCGACTCTACGCGACATCAACCTTCGGTGACACAATTTATGAGTTTAATCCCTCGACGGGCACCTTGACAAATGAGTGGAACACTGGCCTGAGCGGTTCTCAGGAAGGTGTTGGCACTGCAAATAACGAAATCTATGTGGGCCAGTTCATCGGCAACAACCTTGCTGTCTTTAATCGAACCGGAGTGTTTCAGAGATTCGTCAATCTCCCCGACAGCGGTGTTCACGCCATTGGCGGAGATAATATCCTCTCGCTGGTTCCGACTAATTTCCGCTATCGCGATATCTATTCAGGACTGGACGGGAAGTTCTATGCGTTGGACGACGCCGGTGCGGCGTTGGGACGTTTCAACCCGGCGACTCTGGCTCTGGAAGAATTCATTACACTTGCACAGCCCGTGAATGCAGTGGCTGCTGCTGCTGACGGGACACTTTGGGGAGCCGGTAACGATGGTTCCCTGTACCACTTCGACAGCAAGGGCATTGTCTTGTCACAGCGTGTGATGGGACCGGATGCGTTGCTTGATATCGACCTGAACGTCACCGGCCAGATTCTATTGACAAGTGCCACCGGCAACCTTTATCGCTCGAATACCGCTTCGTCGATTGCCACAACATCCTTTAGTGTTGGCAGTGGCGAATCGTTTGTGAGTTTTGGACGACATCAGAGTGTCCCTGGCGGCGATCTGATTGTCCAGATTCTCAACAGTGATCCGACGGAAGTCTCCGTGCCGTCTCAAATAGTCATTCCTGTTGGAAAACAGTCGGCGGCGTTTCTGTTGAATGCGGTTGACGACAAACTTCTGGATGGAACACAGACGGTCACAATTACGGGCACAAGCCCGGGGTACGCTGATCCTGTCTCCGATACGATTGCAGTGACCGACGCCGAATCTGTCGGCGTCAACATCATCGCCACCTCAATTTCTGAAGCCGCAGGTGCGAATGCCACTCAGGCTCGAGTGTATCGCTCGGACATCGAGGGACCGTTCACCTATAAGTCCCGACAGGTGTATAAGAACGAGACGTCACAGACGATTCTGGACAACGACAAGACTAACTCGTACATCACAGTTCCGACCCAGACCTCACGGATTACTGACGTCAACGTGGTGCTGAATCTGACTCACTCGTACCTGGCAGACCTGGACATCTACCTTGTCAGCCCGAAGGGAACTCGAGTCGAATTGGTGACTGACCTGGTCAGCAACGAACCGTCGATGACGGAGACCATCTTTGACGACTCCGCTCGTGCCAGTATCCTGACAGGAAAGGCTCCCTTCACCGGCCGATTCCGTCCGGAAGGATCTCTTTTGTCAGTAAACGGTGAGAGTGCTGTTGGTGTCTGGACCCTGGAAATCACAGACGACAATCAGGAGGACTTCGGCACACTGATTGACTGGACACTGAGTGTTGAAACTCTTGGCCTGGATTCCATCACTGTCGATCTCACGAAGACCGGCGATACGGATGAGATTCAAGTTCAACAGTCTGTCATCATTCCTGCAAATCAGTCAGCGGTTCTGATTCCTGTTGATGCGGTCGATGACACCCTGCTTGACGGGACACGCGTTGCTGGTTTGCGAACCTCGCCCCCATCTGTCAGCTACGCTTCCGGCAGTGATAACGTCAATGTTCTTGATAAAGAAACGCTGCTGTTTACCGTCAACAAATCGACTGTTTCCGAGGCTGCCGGAAACGGTGCCCTTATTGGTACACTGACGAGGCTGAACTCGGACTTCGTATCAGCCTATACGGTGCTGTTGTCAAGCAGCGACACCTCGGAATTGACGGTACCTGCGTCAGTAACCTTCGCGGCCGGTAAGACCGTGGCCACATTCCCGATCAACGCTGTCGATGACAACACTCTGGATGGATCACAGAACGTCACACTGCGGGTCAATACGTCGGCTTATGTCGTCGATAAGGCTCGCGTCGTGACAGTGACGGACCTCGAACCAAGCTTGTTGCTGACTGGAGCAGCGTCGGTAGTTCGTGAAGATGCGGGGACATTCGTCGTCACCGTGACTCGACAGGATCAATTCGACATCAGCCAGTCGGTTCGAGCATATCTTTCTGTTATTGACTTCACGGGCGCGTCATCTCCGTTGACTGTTCCAACATCGGTGCTCATCCCGGCCAACCAAAGGAGCATTAGTTTCCGTACGACTGTCAACGATGACCGACTGCTTGACGGTACGCAGTCGGCAACCATAAAAGCGACTGCCACTGGCATCACTCAAACCACCGGAGAGTTTTTTGTCTCGGACCATGAAACAATCACAGTGACGGCGGATAAATCCGTCGTGCGGGAAGATCAGGGTGCCAAGGCTGCTCGCGGCACTGTGCGACGAAGTAACATCGATATCGCTTTGCCAATTGTTGTCACGTTGACGAGTAGTGATCTGACTGAGATCAAAGTCCCGAGGACGGTCACGATTCCAGCTGGTGCCAGCGGTGTAAGCTTCGATATCGAAGCGGTCAATGATCCGGTCCTTGATGGCAGTCAGTTCGCCACCATTTCCGCGGCTGCACCCGATTACATTGGCAGTTCGACCAGCATCAGAATTGATGACCATGAACCTCCAGTGGTGACCGGACCCGCTGCAACAGTGACAAGCCCATCACCGGCTGTCACCTGGAACCAGGTTCCCAATGCTTTGCGATATGACTTGTTGCTGACGAATCTCAGCACGGGTGTGGAGCAATTGTACGTCGATATTCCACAGACGTCGTTCGTTCGCCGGGAGCCACTTGGAATCGGCACCTACCGCGTGCTCGTCAGGGCTGTTGACCAACTTGAAAAATCCGGATTCTGGAGCGTAGCCAGAGACTTTAAGGTCGTTACCGCACCGACATTCACGGCTCCCCTGACCACAGGCTCCCTGGTTGGCGGCACATTTCCGGAGATTGCGTGGTCCGCTGTCATTGATGCGTCAGGCTATGAACTTGTTGTCAACAATCTGACCACGGGACAGGCCAACGTTATTCTTCAGAAGGATCTTAAGACCACCAGCTATCGTTCCGTGGAAGGACTGGGATCTGGCGTCTATCGAGCAACCGTTCGGGCATTTAACGCGAATAAGGAATTCGGACTGTGGAGCACCTCGCTCGACATCACCGTCCTGGCCGCCCCGACGATTATCACTCCGGTGAGCGGAGGGACATTTGACCGCAGTCCGAATCTGAGCTGGCGAGCGGTTGCTGGCACTACAAATTATGACGTCGTGGTGACTGATCTGGCGACGAGCAGGATCGTGTTCAGGGACATGTCGGTCCTTGACACAAGTATCCGTATTCCTCAGGACCTGCCGAATTCTGATTACGAGGTCAAAGTCCGTGCCCGGTCCGGAACCTTTTCCAGCGTCTGGTCCGAAGCTCGACGATTTTCGGTCGGAGCGGCCCCGGAAATCACAACACCTTTGGCCGATTCAAGTGCCGGCGGTAAGCCAAAGTTTGTATGGACCAGCATTTCAGGAACCGATCGCTACGAACTCTGGCTGCAAAACAAAGACACTGGCGTCTTTGTTATTCAGAACAGTGCGATCAAAGACATCACGTTTACCCCGACCAGCACTCTGCCACTTAACAAGTACACTGTGACAGTTCGGGCGATTAGTCTGCTGGGCGATATTACGGGCTGGAGCAAGCCAGTGGACTTCATCGGCGGCAATGCACCGACGATCAATACCCCGATCAATAACGCGGTCACCAGTGGTAAGCCAGTGATTACCTGGTCGTCCGTTCTCGGAGCAGCAAACTATAACGTGCTCATCCGAAACGTCGCCACAAACGCGGTTGTTCTGACAGTCAACGGTGTTATTGGCACAAGCTTTACTCCTGCGACAAGTCTGGCTGCCGGTAAGTACAGAATCTGGGTTCGTGCCGTCAGCGCTCAGGGACACCTGTCAAATTGGAGCACTGCTGTCGATATCGTTGTCGCAAGCAGTACGAAGAGTTCTACTATTGACCAACCGGTCTCTGGGGAGTTCCTCGCATCGGCTCTGCAATTGGAATCGTCAAATCCGGCCAGCAATTCTCCGCGGTCTGAGCGACCTCAGGTTGTCATGATCAATCATGCTCAACCCACAGAAGAATTTATGAATGACGCTGAAACGCAGCCGTCGGTCGATGTGGCTTCGGCCACTGTGATTGAAGCGGCCTGTGATGCAGTCATGTCTGGCTGGGATGCCTCTGATTGGTGGACTTCAAAAAGCTGATGTTTTTTTTTACGAGTTGACACGGCAATCGAGACTTCGTGAATGACACACTGGGCCTACTGCGAAGATATTGGTTCCGATTCAGCCGTGGTTACCGATTCAGAAGCCCATCATTTACTTCACGTGCTGCGTGTTGAAACTGGCTATGAGCTTACTGTGTTCGACGGTAATGGCATCGAAGCTGCGGTAATTGTTACGGCAACGACTCGCCGGGATGTGTCCTGCAGAATTGTGTCACGTAAACGGCACGAACGACGATCGGGATCGCGATTAACGATGATCGTCGCTCCGCCAAAAGCTGACCGCTTGAAGTGGATGGTCGAGAAGCTGACGGAAGTCGGAGTGGATCAACTGGTTTTGCTCCAGGCACAACGGACCATTGTGACTCCCAGCGAGACTCGTATCGATAAGCTTAAGGGCAATGTTGTCGCAGCCTGCAAGCAAAGTCGGAGACCATTCCTGATGGAACTGCTGCCACTTCAAAAATTTGAATCAGTGCTCGAAGAGCGGCAGACTCAATCAGACGAGCATGCAACATTCATCGCCCACCCCAGTGATCAGACTGTCGATCCTTCCGGATTGCTGAAAGTTGGACAGTCGGTATCCGTTCTGGTCGGTCCTGAGGGTGGATTTACGGACGATGAAGTTCAAAGAGGCTTATCTGCGGGTGCGACTCCTGTCTCGTGGCCAAACGGCATTCTCCGCATCGAAACGGCAGCGATCGTTTTTGCGTCGTTGTTGATGCCACACACTTGTTGATGCCACACACTCGCTGAGATGGCAAAAAGTTACTGATGCCAAATAGCTGTTGATGGCCCCTCGCACCCATTCTCTTGACCACGCAGTTGCGTATTGAAGAACTCAGCGGCATTCAGGAAGGGTGAAGATCCTGTTTGTCTGCTGGAGCGTTCTGCAATAATTGCGTAGCGTTGCTTGTTGATTGGCGGGACTCTAAAAACGCTTGCAGAAGGATCTGTGCAGCAAGTTTGTCGATCCGATCCTTTCGCTGTTTTTTTGTAAGGGCCGCATCGGACATCAGTCGTTCGGCCTGAAACGATGAAAATCGCTCATCCTGAAAGCTGTGCGGCAACTGTGTCAATTCCGAGAGCCAAACAGCAAACTTCCGTGCCTCGCGGGACTTCTCGCTTTCATCTCCGCTCAAGTGGAGAGGCAGGCCGATGACCAGTCCTGCCGGGCGATATTCCTCGACAAGGTTTCGGAAAAAACGTGAGTCACCCTGAATACCCTGTCGCTGGTGATTATAAAGCGGACTGGAAAACTTCTGTTCGCGGTCGGACACGGCCACTCCGACACGTTTTGTGCCATAGTCGATGCCTACCAGAACACCGAATTCCGGAAGACTGACATGGAAAGGCGACGTTAAGGGCTCGGAAGTCATTAGATATCTGGCGTCTGCGGGTCAAGGAACTCCGGACGATTCTACTTCGTCCATTCATGATTGCACCTGCAGTCAGGGAAACTCCCGAAATCAGATAAGATTATCATCCCTGCAAGCCGGTCATCCTCTCACTTGTCATGAGTTGATTCGCTCATGACAATGCGGCGCGGACTGAAATCTACCGAACAATTCTAGTTGAGGTTCTTATGGCCGTTAAGCCATCTGTCATCATTAGTGCCTTTGCCGACGAGGCTGCTAATCAACGTACTGCTTTGGAGCAAATGACGGCTCTGGCGTCCATTGGCATTCGCAACTACAGCCCGCGATTCATTGACGTCCTCGGTGATGGAAAGATTGAACACGTCACCGAGTTAAGCCTGGAGAAGCTCGAACGGCTCCGTCAGTTTCATGCCGAGTATGGAGTTCGTGTGACCAGCGTCGGAGCCCGCGTGGGCAAGGTCAAATTGTTAAATATCGACGACGGATCGCATAACAAGTTTGTGCCTTTCGAAGAGTATCTTGCCGGCGAAGTGGCTCGCACCATCAGCGTGGCAAAGGCGTTGGACACCAAACTGATTCGCGGTTTCTCGTTTTATCATCCTCGTGGTACAAAGCCTGAGCAGCATCTGGATCAGGCAGCAGCTCAGATTCGTCGTATTACGGAGGCTTGTGCGAAGGAAGGCCTGATTTACGGCGTGGAGATTGAACCCAACCTCGTTGGCGAGACCGGTCCGCTACTTGCGGAACTGGCAAAACGAGTGGACCACCCGAGTATGGTTTTGATTTTTGACGGGGGCAACGTCGCTGCTCAGAATAAGAATAGCATTCAGGTGTTTGAAGAATATCAAGCGACTTTGCCCTGGCTTGGCTGGATGCATGTCAAGGATTATCGAATTGACAAAAGCCTTGTCTGGGAAGGGGCAGTCGATGAAGAACGCCTGAAGAATTTTGTCCCCTGCAACGAAGGCGATTCTGGACATGAGATGATCTTCCGAGATCTTCGTGAACAGATTCCCGTCATCGAAAAGAGACTCGAAAAGCTTGGCATTTCTGGCTTCTATCTGGAAGCAGAACCCCATCTGAAAGGTGGCGGCCAATTTGGTGGCTTCAGCGGACCGGATGGCATGGGTGTCGCTGTTCGATCGCTCTGTTCCGCTCTGGATTACGCGGGAATCGATTACTCTCTGAGAACCTTTGCCGATATTCGACAACTAAGAGGCTTTTGAATCATGACGTTTAACTTCGAAAAGTCCCGTAGTTATCTCGTGTGTCCAAAGTGTCACGCGGACCTGGTGCTGGATGGCGACTCACTTGTCTGTACCGATCCGAGCGTGCGTCTTCAGTATCCGATCATGGAGGACATCCCGCGACTTCTGGTCGAAGAGGCAAAGGAACTTACTCCGGACGCATGGAAGGCTGCCATGCAAAGAGCTGGCCGGACCGTTTCTTAATTTGAATACGTAACCACTGATGCCACTAATGCCACTGAAACTCATTCTGATGGGGACCGGCGAATTCGCAATTCCGCCCTTTCAAGCACTATTGGAATCGGAATACTCCATAGCCGCAGTGCTGACTCAGCCGGATCGCACGGGACGCGGGCATCATCACCATGTGAATCCTGTGAAAGAAATGGCTGCCGCGCGAGGTGTGCCGGTATTTCAGCCGGAACGCGTGAATCGAGCCGAGATGCTGGAGACTCTTCGATCACTTCAGGCAGACGCGTTTATCGTTGCTGCTTATGGACAGATCCTCAAACCTGAACTGCTCGCAATACCACGACTGGGGGCTTTCAATCTCCACGGTTCCCTGTTGCCCGTCCATCGCGGCGCTGCGCCGGTGCAGTATTCGATCTGGAAGGGTGACCGGGAAACAGGAGTGACGATTTTCCGAATCGAACCGGCTTTGGATTCAGGGCCAGTGGTTGGGCGAGTGGTTACCACGATTGGTGACACGGAAACATCCGGCGAGTTGATGCTGCGACTTGCCCAACTTTCTGTGCCGCTGACATTAAGCGTGGTGCAGCAGCTGGCGGAAGGAACAACGTCCTTCGAAGAACAGGATGTGTCGCAGGTCACACTTGCCCCGAAGATTCCTCGCGAGGCTGGTTTCATTGATTGGTCACTTTCGAGCCGCGAGGTAGACTGCCATATTCGAGCCATGCAACCCTGGCCAAAGGCTTCGACGCTGCTGAAACGCGCTGATCACCCCGCGTTACGCGTTATTATTCAGCAAGTCGGTACCGCTATCGATGCGACTTTGCCGTCACTGCCTTCAGAAACTGGTCTGCTGACGGAAGTTCAAGGTCGCCCGTTTGTCAGTACCCGGGATTCCTGGGTGGAGATACTTCGCATTCAACCGGAAGGCCGAAAAAGCGTCGATGGTCGCTCGTTTATCAATGGTTATCCTCTGATTCCAGGAGATCGATTCCTGAAAGAATCCTGAAAACATTCTCCAATGGTATAAGGTTCGCTATTCCAACGGACACTTGTGTTTCGAAACGCAGGTTTGAGACAATTGTTGAAACGCGGACTGGCTTAAAAAAGAATGTTGGCGGAAAATCATCTCCGGTTGTCGGCATTTTCGCCACTACGAAGTCTTATGATGATCCACTCGATGGACGGACCAATAATGAAAACGAAACTCAAGACATTTTTGTCCCTGCTGCTTCTTTGCTCGATATCCGAGCGCTGCAGGGCTCAGTCGATTGACGAGATGCAACAAAAGGGCTTCCAGTTTCTTGAGGTCACTCAGAGCGAAGACGGCTCCTGGACGAATCCCGACGCGGTTGGAATCACGGGACTTGTCGCCACTTCGCTGCTGATGTCAGGAAAAACAGCGGAGGATGATATCGTTCAGAAGGCTCTTCACTTCATTGTGTCGAAGCAACAGCCGTCCGGCGGAATCCACACACCGGTGAGTCGTCACCAGAATTATGAAACCTGCATTGCAATTCTGGCCCTTTCCGAAGCCAACAAGGACGGTCGTTTTGATGAAGTCATCAGAAAAGCGGAACTGTTTCTTCGCGGCCTGCAATGGGACGAGGGCGAAGGCATCGAAACGACAGACGGAGCATTCGGCGGCGGTGGCTACGACAGCAAGCAACGACCCGATATGTCCAATACGCAGTTCCTGATTGAAGCTCTGAAAAAGGCAGGAGTCTCCAAAGACGATCCAGCGATGCAGAATGCCCTCGTTTTTGTATCCCGCGCCCAAAACCTGGAGTCGCAGTACAATCAACTGGACTTCGCGGGAAAGGTGAACGACGGTGGGTTCATCTATACGCCCGCAAAGGGTGGCGAATCCAAGGCCGGTACGACCGAAAATGGCGGACATACGTCTTATGGCAGCATTACCTACGCCGGGCTCAAGAGTATGGTCTACGCGGGGCTCGACAAGGACGATCAGCGAGTCAAAGCCGCGACTGGCTGGCTCCGAAAACACTATACGCTTGAAGAGAATCCCAACATGGGAAAACAGGGACTTTACTACTACTATCAGACGATGGCTAAGACGATGGCCGTCCTTGGAAGCGATGAATTCGAAGACGACAAAGGTGTGAAGCACGCATGGAAGAAAGACATCGCTTCCAAACTTGCTGCGCTGCAACAAAAGAATGGCAGCTGGATCAATGAGGCTGATCGATGGTATGAAGGCGATCCTAATCTGGTTACGGCCTATTGCCTCATCGCGCTGGCACATTGTGAAGCGAAGTAGGCTGTTCTGCTCGTTCAATGCCGTGTTTCGGTTGTCGATCCCAAGGACACAATGCGACCGTTCATCCTGCGGCCTTTTCCAACTGCACGGTCATTCTCGCAACGCGGGTGGCGAGCGACTCGCTGCTCAGGCGTTCTCGTAACCGAGCGACAATCAGAGGAAATGACAGCGGTGTGAATCGCTCAGGTGTCAGTCTGACCAGTTCACATTGCTGCATCCCCTGAAGCGTTGTCATCAGCCTGGAATGTTCCAGCTGCCGTTCGAGCACTTCGATCCGCGACTGCTGCACCAGGAGATTCTCTGGATCGTAGTTGGTGAACACGTCGAACAATAATCCGCTGCTGGCCTGCAGCTGCTTTGCGGACTTTTGCTGGCCCGGATAGCCTTGAAAGACAAGGCCTGAGATGCGTGCGATCTCTCGAAACTGACGCTTTCCCATCTCGGCTGCGTTCAGGCACGCTTGCAGATCACCAGCCAGACTGTCGACGTCAAAAAGCCCGGCCCGGAGTGCCGCATCCAGGGGCGGTTCGATGGCTGAGAGTAATTCGAAACCGTAGTCATTCACCGACATGGTGAAGGTGATCGGCTGTAATTGAGACATTCGCCATGCAAACAGAGCTGACAATCCTTCATGAACAAGGCGTCCGGCAAAGGGATACATCAACAGATGAAACCCTTCACGCGACTTGATCTTTTCGATCAGTAATTGCGATGGCAACGGAATCGCCGACCACTGCGCCTGAAGTTCCAGCAGACGTTTTACGGCCTGCATTTCGGGTCCGTTGTAGACGGCATGATGAGCCTGTTCCAGCCGCTGCCGAACGGCACTCGCCAGCTCTGTCGACAGCGGCATCTTACCGCCCATCCATCGAGGTATTCGGCCACGCTCCTGACTTGCCGCTTTACGAACCCAGACCTTCATGTCGTGCACGTAGACCAGTTCGACGGTGCGTCCGGCAAATGTGAAGCAGTCACCGGGATTCAACTTTGTCAGGAATGATTCTTCAATCGTGCCCAACCGTGGCCCATTCAGGTACTGCACAACAAGTGAAGCATCACTCGTGATCGTGCCAATCGACATCCGATGATTTCTGGCAATCCGCTGATTGGCGACAGTAAAACGGCCATCCTTTTCAAGCAGCTTATGGTAATCAGGATAAGCCTTGAGCGCGTCACCACCACGGGCCACGAAGTCGAGCGTCCAGTCCCATTCCTCCTGCGACAGGTTCTGATAACTGATGGATTGGCGAACTTCTTCCAGGAGTTCTCCCGGGATGAAACCGGTGCCGAGAGCGATCGTGACAAGATGCTGGCAGAGCACATCCAGCGGATTATGATGTGGCTGACGACCTTCCAGGTGACCGGCGTCAATCGCATCTCTTGCCGCAGCGACTTCGAGCAGTTCAAACGCATGAGTCGGCACACATGTGACTCGACTGACAGCCCCCGGACGATGTCCGCTGCGACCAGCTCGCTGCAGCAATCGAGCGACACCTTTTGGCGAACCCACCTGCATCACTCGATCGACCGGGCTGAAATCAACGCCAAGATCCAGACTACTTGTGCAGACAACACATTTCAGACTGCCGGCGCGCAATCCATCTTCCACCCATGTCCGCGTGTTTTGTTCAAGTGATCCATGATGCAGCGCAATCTGACCGGCCCAATCAGGCCTGGCTTTCAACAAAGCTTGATACCACGCTTCGGTTTGTGATCGTGTGTTTGTAAAGATCAGAGTAGAATTTGAGTTCTCTACAGATCTGACGACATCATTCAACTGTCGCATTCCCATGTGGCCGGCCCACGGGAACCGTTCGATCGTTTTCGGAATCAATGAATCGATCACGATTTCTTTATGCCGACGTCCGCTGATCAGCTTCCCGCTTCGTAAACTGACCTGACTCAGGTCATCAGCACGGCACTCTATTGGGCCAGTTCTGATCACCGTTAAGGACGAGGATTCCTCTGAGGACAATTCCTCAGAGGACATGAATTCATTTGAGGAGGAGGAATCGTCGGGACACGGACGCAGGGGTGTATCCGTTCTGGATCCACCTTCCCGACCCATCAACACGTTCATCGCCTCGTTCAGATTACCGAGTGTTGCTGACAGGCCCCACGTGCGAAGCGCGGGCTTCCATCGCCGGAGTCGAGCCAGCGCCAATTCGACCTGAACACCGCGTTTGGTCGAGAGCAGTTCGTGCCATTCGTCACAGATCACGGCACGCAGATCGCGGAACTGATATTCCGCGTCAGCGCGAGTCAGCATCAGGGACAGGCTCTCGGGAGTAGTGACAAGGGCCGTGGGAAGTCGCTGCCGCTGCTTGTTGCGGACGGCGACGGAAGTGTCACCCGTGCGACTCTCCACGGACCACTGAAGCCCAAGTTCGCCAAGTGGTTCCTGCAACGAATGGAGCGTATCGATCGCGAGAGCACGCAGCGGCGTGATCCAGAGCACTTTCCATGGCGAATCCGTTACGGACGCTGGCTGAGTCTCCGATTCCGCAAGGCTCTCAATGACGGGTCCCAGCCAGGCAGCCAACGTTTTTCCGGTTCCCGTTGTAGCATGAATCAGCCCGCTTTCCCCGGTCAGGAAGGCATTCCAAACCTGCTTTTGAAAGGGGAACACTTTCCAGCCACGATTTGCAAACCAACTTTCCACTCGTTTCACGGCTCGTTTTTTTGCCGCTGCGGAAGGAATGCGTGAGGAGGCAAGGCGTACCATGCAGCGATTCTAGCATCGTTTACTTTTCTGGTCAGGGATTTGTGTTCGACAGTCCGCTGGAAAACAGCCTGAAGTCGCCAATCGCCGACTGATACGGGCCTACGTACAGGAAGGTGTGTCAGAATTCGCGGGAACAAATCGCGCCGTCAGAACGTCCAATCGCGGCGGCGGAATTGGTTTGCCAGACACCGCAGCGTTCGACAGTTCTCTGCTTCAGGCAATGTTTCTCCTTTTTCTGACCTACAGTTCAACGTTTCCCTCTAAGAACTTTGGCTCGCCGGCATCATATAAAATGTAAATTCGGCGCAATCCGCGTATTCTACCACTCCGCGGTTGGGTGATTCGGAATCATGATATCCCGGCGGAAGTTTCCATCACAGAACAGATCGGCAGACCGGTGGACGGCTGCCAACTCGCCGACCTTAGACAGGTCGGCCTACATTGGCAAGGTCTTTGTATGCGACGAATTCTCCGCGGCTTTACGATTCTGGCGGCTCTGGTCTTGAGCCTGGTCATCCATCACTCGGTCATGTTGGCTCAGGAGCCTGCTCCTCCGACGGTCGAGGAAGCGATGCCGTCGTCGCTGTCAGACAAATGGGATCGGCTTATCTACGTGCCGTTCAAAGAACTGCAAAAAGTCTTCGACAACCAGGACGCTTCGGTCGTTCTGCCGTATGCCGAATATCTGGATCTGATGAAGCGAGCGATCAACGCGATCCCCGTGACGACCGGCAATCAGGATGCCGTGATCACGTCGTCTTCATGGACCGCCACTGTTGAGAAAGATCTCGCTCGGATCACCGTCGAGTTGAAACTCAATGTGATGAAAGAAGAGGGCTGGGCGAGTCTGCCGATGAACTTCGGAGCCGCCGCGATCGGCAGGATTGAACCGAATGACGGCACCATGCTGCTGAAGGGAACCGGCCAGGGCACCTACGAATTGATGATCAGGGGAGCCGGTCAGAAGTCGGTGAAGCTGGAGTTGCTGGCGACAGTGTTAACATCGCCGGAAGATCGATCATTCACCATCCAGTGTCCGCCGACCGGCATCAGCGAACTGGTCGTCACGATCCCGGAACCGGATCAAACAGTGAAGATTACTCCTCTGCAGGTCCTGTTACCGACGGACGGCCTTGCCGTGGAAGGAAAGACGGTTGCCAAAGCCAGTCTGGGTGCCACGAATCAGTTTGAAGTCCATTGGAATCCGCGAGTCGGTTCAAAACCAGTGATGGATCTGCTGAGCAGCGTTACCAACCAAACCAGTGTTCGCATCGAGCAGGGTCTGCTGCAGTCTCGCACGATTTTCAACTATGAAATCCTTCGCGGCGAGCTGCGGGATGTCACGATCCTGGTCCCGAAGGATGCGCGGATCATCGATGTGGTTTCCGCCGCCGGTCGAATTCGATCATGGAATGCTGAGCCGGCCGGGGAGACTCATCAGATTGTAAAGGCTGAGTTGCTCGTTCCTGCAACAGCCAGTTTTCAGATCGAGATTCAAACGGAGCGGCCTATTGAAGGCGACACGCTGCAGCTGATTGGCAAATCGGCTGACGGCAAGTTGCATGGCGTGCATGCGGATGCTGTGGTCCGTGAAGCCGGGCGACTGGTGATCGTGACTGATCCGGCGCTGACGACGGTGATTAAGACTCAGACCGGCGTAAAGCAAGTCGATGCCGGCATTGCTCCTTCCAAGGGTGATCAGCCAGCGGCGACTGGCAACACCTGGGAGTTCAGCGGGGCTGGCGGTGTGCTTGTTGTGCAGATCAAAGCGGTCGAGCCTCGTCTGCTGGTCACTCACAACATGCAGTACGTCTTCCGCGATGATGAACTGGGACTTCGTTCCGTACTGAAGTACGAAGTCGAACGCGCGGGCGTGTTTCAACTGGCTCTGAAAGTTCCGGAATCGCTCACGATTGACAGTGTTTCGGCGGACGGCATGAGTGAATTTCATGTCGACAAAGGCTCAGGAAAAATTACGCTGTCACTGACTCAGAAACGCACGGGAGCGATTGAGGTGACGGTGCTGGCTCATCAGACATTTGATGCGGCCGTTGAGAACGCGGAGATGGAACTGCCGACTCTGGTCCCGGAAGGGGTCGAACGCGAAACCGGCATGGTGACAGCCTACGCTCCCGAGTTTCTGGACGTGATCACCGTTGATGAAAAAATGGTTGGACTATTTCCGTCGCGTGATGCGGCCGTGGAAGCTCTTTCGAGACTGCGGCATATTGCGTCGTGGAATTTCACGCATCGACCGATCGCTTTATTTGTACGCACCTCACCGCGACCGGCTCAGATTGCTGCGTCGGTTGGCACAACAGTGCACGTCGAACCAGAGATCGTGAAGCAGAACGCCGTGATCACGTTTGAGATTCGCAATGCGGGGATTGATACTCTGCGAGTCGCTGTGCCGGAAGCTGTGGCAGACGACGTGCGGTTCCGCATGTTGTCGCCTGGTCACACCTTTCAGCAGCGAGACAAAGCAGCCCAGGCGGAAAACGGATGGGTCACCTGGACGCTGGTTCTTCAGGATGAAACTACGGGCACTGTTCAGCTCGGTGTTGACTGGGATGTGAAGCTGGCAAAAGAAACACCGGCTGTCGCCGCTGCAGCGGAAAGTGCGGCTCCCCTGGCCGCTGCGGCTGCCGCAGAAGGAACAGCAGGAGGAACAGCGGAAGCGGATCAGGCGGCTCCGGAACAATCGCTGGTCGTAGAACCACCGCGAGTTCTGGCACCGTTTGCCGATGATCAGGCCGATCGTCGGCGAGTGACGCTGACGCAGGTCACTGGGGAAATCCGACTGCTGCGACATGAGTCTTTGTCGATCACTGCCGATTCTCAGGGCGAAACGACGGAGGCCATCGACGTTCGGGAACTGGAACTCATGGAGCAGGACGGCTATCTGGCCTATCGCTATTTCGATCAGCCAGCGTCGGCAACGATTCGGATCCGACGGCATGAAATCCACGAAGTGGCCGCGACGGTTGTTTCACGAGTGGCCATAGAGGTCGTCACAGAACGACAGTCCCTGGCTTCCTTGAGAGCTCGCCTGCGAATCACAACCAGCGAACGCCAGCGGTTGCGAGTCGATCTGCCAATCGGATGTGACCTGCAGGCTCCTTTGTTGAACGACCAACGAACAACGATCGAAAAGGCGACCGACGTGACGGCACTCGATCAGTGGGAAGCCTATTACGTCAACATCAGCCGTGAAACAACGTCCGATCAGGAGTTCCTGCTGACGCTGCAGTTTCGCTGTGCGATTGTGGAAGAGGGCACTCGGCCCTACACCGGGCAGGGCGGATTGCAAATGCTGAGGTTGCCAGCGATTGGCGAGAGCGGCGGTTCGACTGTTGTTCAGCAGGTGAAAATTGCTGTGTGGGCTCCTGAAGAAGTGGCGTTTCTCGGTGATCCGGCCTTGTGGACTCAGGAAGGGGCTGTGGCTCCTTCCGTGATGAGTCCGCTGAAATCCGGCTCGGCTGTCGTCGCGGCGAATGCGATGAATGACTGGATCGATCCGCAGCATGTGGTCACGGGTGACTTTCCGACGCAGGGAAGCGTGGCTGTGTTCCGAGCGGTCGGTCGTCAATCGCAGATCACGCTGACCTGGTGGAGTCGTCCGTTTCTGTTCTGGATGATCAACGGAACGCTGGTTGTCCTGGGACTGATTCTTCGTCGCACCTCCGTTGAGAATCGAATCACGCTGGTGCTGTTGGCTCTGTTTGCCATCGCGATGTTTTCTCTGAGTGGTGATAACGCGACGCCGCAGTACGTGGCCATGGCGTGGCCAGGGGTACTTGTGGTAGGCGGTCTCTGGCTGACGGGAATGTTGATTGGGCAGAAGAATGGGAATGACTCAAGTCACGGAAGCAGGGGTGGTTCAACCCCCGTCTCACTCGTGGTTCCTCCTCCGCCAACAACTCCGATGAGTGCCAGCGGTCAGCCGCTGCCGCCGGGAACCGTCGCTCCGGCTCCTGAGGTCAAAAAAATGATGGATGACCTGATGGGAGGTGGCAAATGAGTGGTGTGAGCAGATGTGGTGTGAGCATAGACCGCAGCCCCGCCTCTCCGTCGGCGGGAGTTGCCATGGCTGGACTGCGTGCGAGACAAGAGGATTCCAGTCGGCGGAACGACTGGTGTACGGTCGTTGGCTTCCTCTTCTTTTTCACACTGCTGCCAATTGTCCAAGGGCAAGAACCGCTGCAGCGGAAGGAGCAATTTGTCCCGGCCGATCAGCTCGACACCGTTTTCGATCGCGATCGCCGTGGCGTGATGATGAAGCGAGACGAGTTCAAGGCACTGCTCGCGAAGGCGAAAGCGAACTCGGCGACTCAGAACATCCCGATCCCGATCATCACCGAACAAGCGAACATCACTGTCACGCCGGGCGATCAGCAGGCGATGGTGCAGATAGAACTCAAGGTGCGGCAGTATGCCGAAGGCTGGCAGATTCTTCGCCTTCGAGCGGGCAACTTGCTCGTGGAAAAAGTGGAGATCGACGGTCAGCCAGCCTTGATCGCCCGCGATCCGGCTGATCCCACGGCGCTGATGTTTGCTCATGAAAAGGCTGGGGAATTCACGGTCGTCGCAACGATGTCCACTCAGCTTGTCACGCTGGGCAGTGACCGATCGGCGGCCTTTGAATTGCCGGTCGTGCCTGCGGTGCAGCTCACCGTTAATTGTCCGGCCGGTCGTCATCTGATGGTCAACGATCTGAAGCTTGATCGTCCCGCGGCCGACGACGCGGTGGCCAATTACGTCGTGCCTGTCGGCAACGCACCGGATGTGCGCTTGCGATGGGTGGTGCAGCGAAAAGAATCGGACGCTCAGACTCTGGTGTTTGTGCGGACAGACGGGCAACTGCAGATTCAAAAAGAAACACTGCGATGGGAGAGTGATTCGCGAGTCAGCGTCTTTGGTGGATCAATCAACAAAGTCGTCGCTCGAGTTCCGTCTCGTCTGGAAGTCACGAGCGTTGAATCCACCGGACTGGAAGCGTGGAACCTGGAGGACGATCCGGAGAACGCTGAGCAGACACGAGTCACTCTGACGTATCGTCAGCCGTTTACGAACGATCGCCTGATCAAAATTCGAGCCGTCGCTGCCACCGCTTCGGTGATCGATTCTGCGGTGAGTGACGGCACAGCGGCCGCGATGCAGAAGATTCCGACGTTGCAGTTTTCCGAAGTGACGACTCACACGGGTCGGCTTGTCGTGACACATGAAGACGGACTGCGACTGGTGTCCGAAACCGGCGGCGGAGTGCGTCCGATGTCGGCTGCCGAATTGGGGCTGTCGACGGAAGCGTCGGTCTTCGATTTCTGGTTGCAGGAGTTTGAACTCAAGGTCGCCGCCAAGCCGCGTGATCGCGAACTGTTTGCAGAATCCAATGGCACGCTGGCCATTGATGACACTTCGGCCACGTTCGACGCAGCCCTGGCGATTGAGACGCTGAACGCTCCTTTGTTTGAAGTGCTGCTGAACCTGCCACCGGATTGGCAGTTGACCGGAGTTTCCATCTCTGAAATCGCGAACCTGCAGTCTCAAATCGCAGGTGGTGTGACGTGGACCAATGGCGGCGAACCAAATCAGATTCTCGTGAAACCACAGCAACCCGTGTCACCAGGACAAGTGCTGCCGTTGGTCTTAAAACTCAGTCGCACAATCGGCGACCCTGACACAGAACAAAAGCTTGCCCTGCCTGTCGTCACAGCCGCCGAAACCACGACCGTGGGCGGCACCTACTTAGTGCGGTTTGCCGACGACCTGATTGTGTCGCCGTTGTCGCTGACAGGGCTGACACCAGTCGCTGGCAGCGGCACGGAGCAAGCATTTCAGAACCTCGGCACGAACGTATCCGGAGAATTGTCGATCACTCGCAAACCGGCTCGCCTCGCCGCTCGTTCGGTTCTGAAGACATGGGCCGACAGTCGACAGCAATCGCTGGATGCCGAAATAATCACCGACGTTCTGAACGGCACCATTCGCACACTGACGATTCGCGTCTCTGAAGCCCTCGGACCGGATGTGCGGTTTCAGGTTCGCAGCGTCGGTCCGGTGCCTGGGATTACGCCGACTCGAGCCATCCGACAGGTGACCATTATCGAACAGTCGGCGGGAACTCCTGCCGAAGGTCTGCGACCGTTTACACTGAAACTGGATCATCGCTTCGCCGGATCGTTATCGCTGCATGCTTTCGTGCAGCAGCCTCGGACGGATGCGGCACCAATTGCCGCTCCGATCGTGCAGGTGCAGGATGCCGTCCGTCAGCATGGAGTGCTGGTGTTTGAAGCATCGCCAGAACAGCAACTGGCCGTCGGACCGGAAGCCCGTTCAATCCCCGGCCTCTTCGTGGCAGATGCCGGATTGGTCGATGCCCCGGAAGCGTCCACGGGGCGACGAGTGGCTCTGACGTACCGATTTGTACAGCCAGGCTACGCGTTCCAGGTGAATGAGACTCGCTTTGTGACCAACCCCGTTCCATCCGCGGTCTGCGAGCAGTTGGCGAATGTGTGTACGCTGAATGATTCCGGCAGCATCCAACGCTGGTGTCAGGCGAAGATCCGTTCGAGCGGCGTGCAGACTCTCCGGTTCACTCTGCCGGGCGGCAAAGACCATTCGTTTCTTTGGTCAACGATGCTGAACGGCGAACCGGTCGAAGTGCGAAGTGAAGCAGGTGATTATCTGGTCGCCGTTCCGGCCAACTCAGAAAGTCAGCAGCAGACTCTGACAGTGTTGTTTGAATCGGATGCCCGCCAGGCTGGTGCGTTTGGTCAGACCAATCAGGGGCCTGTGCAGTTTTCTTTTGACGCCGGTGATCAGCAAGCAATCCCGATTGACGTGCTGCTGCAATCGTGGCGAGTTCACTATCCGCAATCGTCTCTGCTGGTGGACAGTGACGGTCAGTTCCGACCGACCGCTGGCGTCGATCAACCGGGCTGGCTGGTGTCGATTGGGGAAATCGACTGGCCAAAGACGTCGGAGCTTCCTCGCAGGTTGATCCCGCTGGCAATTTTCTTTCTGGTGCTGTTTGTGCTGACGGTGATGGTGAGCCGACGACGCTGGAAGACCCTGGCGGCCGTCGGTGGGATTGGTGTAGTATTGTTCATGTTGACGCTATCCAAACCGTTTGTAGGACGTTCCTCAGATTTCAGCAGGAACAGGCAGTCAGAAACTCTCGCTCGTACTGCGGCTCCGTCAGCTTACGGCATGGCTGGCGGATATTCCTATCCCGCCGGCCAGCCGATGGTTGATGCGATGAGTGGCGGATTGATGCGGGACGACTTGAACTTCAGTCCGCCAGCTCCCGGCATGCCTGGCGGAATGGGCGGAGCCATCGCTCCCACAACGGCACCAGACAACGTGGATTATAGCATAGCAGTTCCTGCAGCACCGATGCCCGCTGAGGGAGCCTCTATGGATCCATTTGCGCAGCCGCCAGCACCCGCACCGGCTGATGAATCGCAGCCTGCAGTGACTTTTATGGAACAAGCGCTGCCGCCCGGCGATGGCGGTTGGGCAGACGATCGCGGATTAGGGAGTGGAGGTCAAATACCGAAGAAAGGCAGCGCTCGTCTTTCCGTGAACGTTAATCTCGATGTTCCTGACGACTATCAGGTTCGCGAATTTGTCTCCGTCGCGGATTCCGTGCATCAGGAGTCGACGCTGAGTCTTGTGGTTCAGCGACGAGGTCAGATTGCGGCCATTCGTATGCTGGCCGCGATGGTTGTCATCCTGCTGGCGTGGCGTATGCGAAAAGCAGCGGCGCTATGGAAGCTCACCGTGTCCATCGTGCTGCTGTTGAGTGCTCTGGCGTTGCTGCCGTTGCTGTCAAATGCTTGGCAGAGTGTTCTTGATGGAGTGGTGATCGGCAGCGTCATCAGTGCCGCGATGGCACTTGTCTGTGGTTGCTGCTGTTTACCGCTGGCTTCAAACTTACAACGGCGGCTGGCGACGATCCGCTCACCAGGTCGCAGCCTCAATGCGTTGATTATTTTGATCGCGATGCCGGCGCTGACGTCAATTGTGGGGGCGCAGGACGTCGAGACTCCCCATGTCGTGGTGCCGTATTCGCCCGATGAACCGGCACTGCGAGCTGACCAGGTCTTCATCCGTCACGACGATTTTCTCAAACTCTATCAACAGGCCAATCCAGACGCATTGAAAGCTCGCGCTGTCAGTCCGCTGGGTTCCACAGTTGTCGCGACCTTTTTGAAAACCGGAGCCCTGACACAAGTCGATGGGTCAAAGCAGGTGCTCAGTTTCGATGGCCGCTTTGTCGTTTGGAACGATTCCGATCAAGCGGCCAGTGTTCCTCTGCCGATTGGTCCGGTCGCCATTCGATCACTCCTGGTTGACGGCCAGGAAGGTTCCGTGCAGCCGCTGGTCGTGGGGGCACAAGGGACGGAGATTCAGAACTTCGCCGGCCAGCAAATCCAGGCGACTCGACAGGCTCCGGCACCGACAGCAGAAGGTCCAGCCTATGCTGTCTCCGTCACTGGAAAAGGATGGCACGTCGTCGATGTGAAGTTTGATATTTCAGCACTGGTCGAAGGGGACCTCGGTCGCGCCGATCTGCCGCTGCGATCTGCGGCTGTGGGAACTTTAGAATGGACTCTTCCCGCCGATGGGCTCGACGCCAAAATCCATGGTCGCACCAACGTGTATCGCCGCGAAGGTCGAACGGTCATTGTCCCCATCGCCCAGCTGTCAACAATTCGCCTGCAATGGCTGCCGACAGTGCAGAAGTTGGCAGGCGATGTCGTGTTTCATTCGACGGTCGCATCGACACTCGCAGTACAGGACTCCGGGATGATGCTGCGAACAACGGTCAGTATCACGGTACGGCAGGGCGAAGTTTCAGAACTGGATGTCACGATCCCTGAAGGCTACTCGGTGCAGACCGTGACCGGCGAAGACGTCGCCGGCTGGACCGCTCAAAGCACCGATGCCACTCGATCCGTCAAACTTCAGCTTCGCCGCGCGGTGAACGACGCGACCAAAGTCACAATTCAACTCTATGCGCCCGCGGCAAAGGCAGAAGTACTGGCGGCGCTGGCCGTGCCCATTTCCATGGTGCGAGGAGCCAGTCGAGATCTCGGAACCGTGATTCTGAAAGCGGGATCGCAGTTTCAGGTGCGATCCGATTCCCTATCAGCCGTCACTCAGATCAATCCCAGCGAAGCTCCAACTCCCGAGGGTGACGAGCTTCCGGGCCGACCCATGCTGGCCTGGCGTTACACGCGACATCCGGCGGCGGTCACCGTCAAAGTGACGCCGACCGCTGACGAGTTATCGACGGATTCGGTGCATGCCGTCAGATTGGAAGAACAACGGCAGCTCTGGAGCAGCCGGATGACCCTGCAGATCACAGGAGCGCCTCGCTCGCGCGTCGACATTCAGGTGCCGCATGGGTTTCTGGCTCTCGACGTCTCGGCAACAGCCCTCAAGGACTGGTACTTTGTCAATGACGCAGGTGCCGATGCAGACTCACGGACACTCAGCATTCAGTTCACCGATGCACGCAGCGGATTGCTGCAGATCGCGGTGCAGGGACAAATGAGCCGCGATGCAGATCGCAGCCTGCTGCGACTCATGCCGCCCACCGTGATGAATGCGGCGAAAGCCACATCTCAATTGGCCGTCTGGCTGGACGCCGCCTCCGAGAATTCTGGCTTTGAAAGCGGCGTCGGAAACGGCGGCGACTGGACTGTCAAATCTCCCGCCGCCGCTCAGGGCAGCTACCAGGAAATTTCACCGATGCCGCCTTCGCTGGCATTTCAGAGCAACGCCGCTCGACCCGGCGCGCTGGCGGTGAAGCTGCGGCAGGCCGTTTCTGTGTTGTTCGCGGGATCCGTCACTGTCACCAACGTGACCGAGACGGCCATCGAGATCACGATGGCTCTGAACTGGGCGATCAATCGGGCCGCAGCCGATCATTTTGCTGTCGAACTTCCGACCAGCGTCGCGTCCATCATGACTTTCGAAATCCCCGGCCAGCGTCGAGTCACCAGGGAAGATCTGGGCAACGGGAAAACTCGCGTCATGATGCAGCTGCAGCAGCCCGTGACCGATCGACTGTTTGTGCTGGGAACGGCCAGTCTGCCGCTGCCGGCCGACAAGGTCATTCGCAGTGAAATGCCCAACATCATTGTTCCGCAGGGTGCTCCGTCCACGTTGTCCGGGCAGGGACATTATTGGGTGCTGGTGAATCAGTCGAACGGTCTGCTTCAGCCCACGGCCGAACAGCCGGAAGACAAAGTCAGCTCCGAGCAGATTCAGACTAAGATCCAGACTCAGATCCCGCCGCAGCTGCTTCAGCAGGCCGTGGCAGTGGTCAAGCTGCGTCCGGAAACCGCTGTGTGGAACCTCGTCTATCCGGAACAGTTTCAGGTCGCTCCGGCGGTTGTCAACCTGGCAACTCACACGACAGTCATTTCTGATGATGGCAGCTGGAGAAGCCGTCATCAGTTACAGGTCACGAATGAATCTCGCCAGTTCCTGCCCGTGGTTCTGCCAAAGGGCAGCCGTCTGATGTACTGCCTGGTGCAGGGGCGGCCAAGTCGAGTCGTCACTCGCGGCGAAGGCAAAGATCAACGACATCTGATCCCGATTCCGCAATCCGGTGCTCTGGCATCCGGTTTCGAGGTCGAGTTCGCTCTGGCCGGTCTGTTTGACGATTCTGCCGCACAGATTCGCAAAGAATGGTCAAGCCGCCGTCTGCTGATTCCAGTGCCGACATTTCCGGAATTCCGGGATGATCCGGAGTTTGGCATTTCCGTGTCTCGCAATCGCTGGAGCGTGTACGTTCCGGATTCCTGGCGAGCGACGCTGGTGGAAGACCCGGATGCAACAAATGTGGTGAAGGCCGATTCCGAAGAACTGGAAGACGCATCACTGATGAGTGATGTGGAACAGGCGGCTACGTTTCTGAAGTCAGCAAAGAATGCCAAGGGGATGTATCTTCAAAGTAAAGTTCTGGAGCAGCTTCAAAATGCGACGGTCCGGTTAAATCGAATGTCTGGAAAAGACTCCGGCGTCGAACGCCAGCGTGGCGAACTGCTGAGTAAGCTGAGTGAACTTAACTCGGCTATCGTTTCCAACGGACAGGCACAGCAAATCCAGCCGCCAGTCTTTGGAAATCGGTTTCTCTACGAACAGGAGTCACTTCAGAACGGTGCGAATGATCTGAACGTGGATCAGTTCTGGGCGTTTAACAAGCGGACGTCTGACTCAAAGCCGAACTCCGGATCGAATGGCATCAACAACCCCGATGGTCAGCCTAACGATCAACGGGGAACTGAGGCGACTCACGGAGTCGCCTCCGAGAACCGTTTCCGATTCGGGATCACGCTCGAGGATCAGGTTGAAGAACAGCTGCAGGAGCAAGACAAGACGGGCGAGGAAAAAGCAAAACGCGAATCCGCGAAGAAACAGATGGCCGCAAAGCCAAAGTCAGCGGACGAAGAATCTGAATTAACTAAAACCATTGAAGATGGCGAGATGCAGCCGGGAAAGGCTGTCAGGGGACGGTCCCGGTTGATGCTGCGTCGAGGTGTCCAGTCGGAGGCAGAAATTCCAATCGAAGCAAAGGAATCCGAATTGGTGCCATCGTTTTCGATCAATGCTCTCGGTGTCGTGCCACAGCAGGCTGCCGACCCATTGCAGGTCTTGTCCGAGGGAACGGAGTCTTTGGCAAATCAGCCTGCCGCCGCTCCGGGCCGAACCGCAACGCCAACAGGATTGCTCTCGCTGAAATTCAACATCCCCACGGACGGCTTGCGAATTGACTTCCTGCGAGTGGGCGGAAATCCAACGTTGGCGCTGGATGTGCGATCCACAAAGTCTGTGAGCAAAGGAACCGGCCTGATCTGGCTGACCGTTTGCGCGATTGGCATTCTGATGTTGCTTGGGCCTGGTCGAAGTGGCAAAGTATTGATCTTCTGGCTGCGATTATGCCTGATTCTGACCGTGTCTGGCCTTGTTGCATGGTTGTTTACAACGGGGGACCTTAAAGCTTCCGGCCTGCTGATTTGCGTCGTTGGTGCAATTGGCGTTTCCATCGTCACGGCAGCCATCAACATTCGGCGAGTCGCGTGAGTCCGCGTGAAAGCATAAACACGCCGTCCACGAATTCCTGTGGCGCTTGTTTTCCTGATACGCTGACCGTCTCACAGCGAAACTCAGCCTGCACTTGTGCGGCGTCGTGAACAGGGGATTAACTTCAGCCGGTCACCAGCTTCTTGAAAAAATCACCTTCGTTCACAGTCGGCCGTTCCGGGCGGCCTTTGTAGAACCACGTCAGTTGCCTGTGGTTCAATCCGAGCAGATGCAGAATTGAAGCATGAAGATCGTGAACGTGCAAACGGTCTTCAACGGCTCGCAGTCCCAGCTCGTCTGTCGAACCAATCGTTTGTGCACCACGAACGCCGCCGCCAGCCATCCACATGGTGAAACCAGTCGGATTGTGGTCACGACCATTTCCTTTTTCGGACATTGGTGTTCGCCCAAACTCCCCACCCCAGACAACCAGAGTCTGTTCAAGGAGGCCGCGTTGCTTCAGATCCTTCAGCAATCCCGCGATAGGCAAATCCGTCGCCTGACAAAGACCGGAATGGTTGGCTTCGATACCCGAATGAGCGTCCCACTTGCTGCCGGCGCCGTGGTATAACTGAATGAATCGAACACCACGCTCGACCAGACGGCGTGAAAGCAGACACATTCGCCCAAACGTGGCTGTCTCTTTCTTATCCATTCCATACATGGCCTGAGTCGCTGCGGACTCTTCCTCCACGGCTATTGCTTCCGGTGCCTGTGCCTGCATTCGAAACGCCAGTTCATATGCGGCAATGCGAGCTTCCAATTCCGACTGCTCAGGATGACGCCCCGCAAAGTCTCGATTCAGTTTATCAAGCAGACTCAGCTTGCCTCTTTGCTGAGATCCGCCGGTCCCTTCGGGCGGATTCAGATTCGGGATCGGCTCCAGTCCTTCCTGCAATCGCACTCCCTGATAAGTGGCCGGCATGAATCCAGCGCCCCAGTTCCGAGGTCCATTGACGACTGACGACTTATTATCCTGCATGACCAGGAATGAGGGCAGGTTGTTATTTTCGGAACCCAGTCCATAGGAAACCCAGCTGCCAAGCGATGGTCGCCCGCCGATCAGCGAACACGTATTCATCTGGCAGACACCGGACGAATGATTGATCCCATCTGCCCAGCAACTGCGAATCACCGCAATATCGTCAGCACATTGTGCCGTGTGAGGCAGCCAGTCAGAGACCCACGTGCCGCCTTCACCATACTGCTTCCATTTGCGTTTCGAGGCCAGAAGCGGGGAACGAGATTCACCCATCGCCGTGATCACATCACCGTAACTTTCGGGCAGGGATTGACCGGCCAGTTCGTTCAGCAGCGGCTTTGGATCAAACAAATCGATGTGACTCGGGCCACCTTCCATGAACAGGAAGATCACGCTCTTTGCCGTGGACGAAAAATCGGGCGATGGCAGGACACCCGATTCGCCGCGGAGCGATTCCGCCAGCAATGCACTCGCTGCCGTTGCCACGAAACCAGCCCCGCCTCTGTGCAGGAACTCTCGACGATGTTGAGCATTACGAAAAAACGATGACATGACGTACCACGCCCGTTGAATTCACGACAAGAATTAACAGTGCCATTGTGAAGGGTTTCCAGGCGTACTACAAGCTTTTGCCGGTGGCTACACCCTGTTCCGCCACAATCAGGCAGGCCATTGCCCCAATCAAGTCATGATTTAATGAACCGTCGTCGTTCCCATCGGCAGCGCAGGCGTGCTCAGAACCCTGGGAGTCGCACTGGCAAGTTGCCGAGCGGCCACCACGCTGGTATCGATGATCAGCCGCAGATCGACAACCCACGGTCCCTGTTCGGGCATCACAAACTCCCAATGTGGCAACACACACACACTCTGGTGAACCGCCTCAAATCCTCCTTCCGATTGGCTGATGGTTTCGATCGGCATCGTCCAGAATCCGCCCAGACGAGAAGTTTCAATCCCCACATCCAGACCAAGCCATTCATCGACCAGACTCAGTCTGTCGGAATCCGAAAGTTCCAGAACCGCATCGAGAGTACCCAAACGCTGGCCACTTTCATCGTAGAAATAACGATCGCTGGCACCGCCTGGCATTGCCGCAAAATTCAGCTCTACGGCCAGATGCAAAGGGATGTCCTTGGGAAATCCCGATACCTGATACTGAATCAACACTTCGTTAGGCCGATCGGCGGACATCATCACGATCTTCCGAACTTCCCCGGTCAATGCGCTGACAGAGCCACGCCGCCGCATCTCGACGGCCATCACACGGTCGCCTCGTCGAACGCTGGCCTCATACGCCCCCGTCGCGAAGTCGCCGATCACTCCTTCGCCCCGACGAAACTCAGCAAACGACAGCTGCGGCTGCAAAAAGAGATCGACCAGACTCTTGCGTGGCCAGTTGTCGTAGACAATTCTCTTATCAAGATCCGGTTGTTTGAATTTTATGTCCTTCGAAATCGATGCCAGATCGGCATCATCAGCCGACTCCACGTTCTTGCCAAAGTCGATGATTCGCTGATGGTAGGGTTCCGGGCGTCGATTCAGTGTGGCCAGAAGATTGACGCCATTGGCACGCACATCCAGTTCATAAAGATGCCCTCCCGTTGCCGGCGACAACCAGGCCACAAGGCGATGATTACTCAGCTTCAATTCCAGTCGCGCGTCGAGATTGTAATCCGCAGTGGAAACATCGACCCACGCACCTGGCTCTCGACCCACGCTTTCCAGAATCGTGTCCGCTTCTATCAGCTCCCTGTAAACCGCATTTCTCAGGTGTGGCAGGTACAGACCGCCAAACGCACCATGCCAGTAGCTGCAATTGCACTGGCCACGATAAAGGTGCGTGCGAGCATCCAGGAGACTTTCTCGTTCATCGTCACTCAGCAACGGATCAGCCAACTTTGCACCAAGTCGATTGCTCACTTCAATCATCCGAGCGTACATCTCGTGACTTTCCGGATACCGAGTCCGAAAATTACGCCAGAAGCCGCCGCGAGTGAATCGCACTAATCGCTGCCAGTCGACGTCGTCCGCATTCATTCGCGTCAGCGAAACGAACTCTTTCTGTGCCGCAGGCGGAAGGACCCACTCTGTCATTTCACGATAGCTGGCATCCGGCAGATAGCAACGGCCAATCGGAGCCACGTGATCCAGCACTCCTGACGGCGTCGTCACCTGCAGCCACGATTCATTCTGTCGCAACAGGTCAAGAAATTTTCGCAACCAGCGATCTTCGTACACGTGCTTGTATGTTTCCGGCCATGATCCGAACTTTTCCCCGTCATCACCGAACACAATCACGGCATTGTCATGCTGAGAAGCAACCTCTTTCAGATACTCAATGCACTGCTCCGGTTTCGAAAACGGGACCAGGTATCGGAGCTTTTCGCTGTCCGGAAAAACGAACAGCAGGCGACCTTCATCTTCAGTAACGTAGTAGCCTGCCAACTCGTTCTGAGGAATCCCCGCACAGCGAAAGTGATAGTCGTCGATGATGGTGTATTGAATACCGGCGGCCGCGATATCGCTGGCGAATGATTGTTCCCAGACTCGCTCCGGTAACCACATGCCGCGAACGCTCGTGTGAAATAACTGATTCAGATGCTGCGTGTAGGTCTGAATCTGGCCGATCCGATCCCGCCGAGGTATGTTGGCCAGAATCGGCTCATAGAATGCCCCGCCAATAATCTCCACCTGCGATGAAGCAACCATGCTACGAAGTCGCTCGATGTACTCCGGATGATTAGGCTCCAGCCATTCCAGTAGGCTGCCGGAGGTGTGCAGTCCAAATGGAATCTCCGGATAATCCTGCATCACGTCCAGAAACGGCAGGTAACTGTCCCGATACGCCTGCTCAAAAACACCGTCAAAATTACCGACCGGCTGATGATTATGAAACGTTAAGACCAGCCTTACTGAACCCGCCATGGAACAAACTCCAGTCCGCCATTTTCGCTTGTTGCTCGCCCGCCGGTTCGAAACTCAGCACTCTTCCCGACCGGTACGATGCGTTTGAGGGATCCAACACAAAAATCCCCTCATTTGTGCATGAACGATACAGAAGTTCGGATCGGTAAGGCGAGGTCACTCGAACGACGTCGAATCGATTCGTTCGGAAAGACAGTCGCTGATAGCTGAAATCGTTACCGCACTCACACGACCCGCAGCCAAAACAAATTACCCATCCAACGCAAGTCTCCAGAATAACCAGTCAGTCGCCGGTGATTACTTCAGGGACCAATTCCTTGCGGATGCGAGACGAGCGTGATCACAAGGCCGGGGGTTCGAGGGACTCGGATTCCACAAACCCTTCCAGCCGATCAATAAACTCATCCGTCAGGCCGGCTCTCAGCCTTGCTTCACGTTGAAATAATTCCCCTCGAGCTTTCGATGGTCGGATCGGCCAATGCAATGCTTCGGTCCACGCGTCCCAGTCCGATTGTTCCGGACGCTTGAAGTGACGAAGCCACTGCAGTCCAAACTCCACATGATGAATCTCGTCCTTGTGAATCGCCCGCATGATTGCCGCACTTCGACGGTCGCCAGCGTCCATAAAGTATCGCTCAAACTCGACGGTATGGTCCAGGTTAGCACCTTCGAAAACGAGCGGCAGCCCAGCAACGTACTCAAGCGGCGACTGGTACTCCTGGGCTTTTCGCCAGATCCATCCGTTCACAGGAAGATCACCAAAGCTGACCCCCAGTTCCTGACATCGTTGGGCGTGCATTCGAGTGTGTCGCTGCTCATCGAACATAATGTGGCCCATTCCCAGGCGAAACTCTTTCGGAGCATCAGGAAACGCCAGCAGCACCATCGCCATGACTTCTAACGCCTGCAGTTCATGATTGGCCATCACATGATGAGCCACCGCGCGTTTCTTTGGGTCTTTTAAGGAGCTCGCCTTCGGCATCGCCGGCGCGGTTTTTCTGGCTGCAAACTGAAGGTTCGCAGGGCGCACCGGAACATCGATCCGAATCGCATCACCCGAGTTTTCATCGGTCAGCCGTTCGTCAATGCGTTTGACCTTCCATTCGAGCTGATCCGAACAGAGGACTCGTTCTGCAAAGGTGCGTAGTTCCATCCCGCGATTTTAGTCTATGCCTTGTCGCTATTCCACACGAATTACCATCCTCGGACATAGCTCGCGAGTTGCTCACGAGTGAGCCGTCCGTCGTGAAGAGCCGACGATATCAACAGACCGTCAAGACCTGCCTGCTGAGCTGACTCCAGACATTCCGGCGAATGCACGCCGCCGCCGGACACAACACTCACATCCGGCCATTGCTGTTTGACTGAGATGCATAAGGGAAGTGTCGGGATGCCCTTGCCGGTTCCGACAGCTGCCAGATCCAGAATGATCAATTGATTCACACCATACGCAATCACATCACGGATCAATTCGAGTGGCCCACAATCCTCGCGCGTGATATCGGCAAGTTTGAGCCTTCCCGCCTTCAAATCCACACTAAAAAGGATTTTCGACTGACCGACCGCGTCCATCAGAATCGGAAGTCGATTCAAATCCGACAGAGACTCAGACGACACGATCACCTGATGAACACCAATGTCCACAAGTTGCTCAACCTCGTCTGTTGTCTGAGTTCCTGCGTCAACCAAAAGATGGATGCCGCTCCGGGCCATCTCCGCCAACGCGCAGCGATTCATCTGGCCACGTTCAATGGCATCCAGATCAGCCACATAACAGTCACGGCAACCATATTCTTCACGCATCGCGGCCAGCACTTCAGCCGGTTCAACGCTCTGCGTGAGATGTGATTCCAGTGGTCGATACGCGGCACGTTCCCCTGCAACAGCCCGGACGGCAATCCCATTTCGGATATCGATCACCGGGATGATATTCATAGGGATCACAGACTCGACGCTGGACGTACTCTCACTCAATGCCCACGAGCAGGCGAATCCATGGCATCTTCCGGCAGGTCGGAATGCATCCACGCCTTCAACAGCGGCGACAAAGCCAGGCAGATCACGCCGCAAACGCAGGCGGCGATCGCTATCTGTTTGAAGACGTCGCCGTAGACATGAACTGTCTCTAAAGGAATCGGAATTGAGTTTTCCTTTCCGCCACCATGAGAGACACCCGTGAACTGGGAGATAATCGCCGCAAGATACTGTGAAAATGCGGTCGCCAGAAACCACGCTCCCATGACCGTCGAAACGAGAATCTTTGGAGATAACTTCGTGATCATGGAAAGACCGACCGGAGAAAGACACAACTCTCCCGTCGTGTGCAGCACATAGCCCATGACCAGCCAGCCGACAGCAACAATGCCACGGCTGTCCGCGTTGATCGCTCCATACCAAAACACTGCAAACCCCAAACCCAGTTGCAGCAGCCCCAATGCGAATTTGACCGGTGTCGATGGCTCAAGCCCTCGCGCACCGAGGTAGGTCCATAATGCCGTAAAGATCAGTCCGAAAATCAGAATACAGACTGCGTTGATGGCCTGGAACATACTGGCGGCCAGCTCAACTTCTCGAGTCGCAAGTCCCATCCCCACGTTGTCTTTGTGAACCGTCCAATCGACTTCGAAGGATGGATTTGCCTTATTGGCATCGGTCCCACGCAAGGCATCGAGCTGATCCAGCGTGAAGATTTTATCACCATTGGTGTAGCCGAGCTGCTCCTGAGTCGGCTGAAGTTTGATGACCGTGCCAACCTGCGATTCACTCACCACACCGGATTCGGAAACCCGGTCCACGTTTCGGTCGGCAAAATTATTCAAACTGCTTCCAGCCTGCTCGAAGAAGGCCCAGAACAACATTGAGAAGAATGTCAGGGTCAGCACGACAAACATTCGCTGTTTGGCAACCTTCTCCAGGCTGAATGTTTTAAGAATCAGATAACCAAAGGCCAGGATTCCGGTCAAAGTCAGCAACAGTCCGGCAGGCTTGCTGATCTCTTCAAGGAAGACCGCCGCGATCTGAATCAATGGGCCTCCGCCATCTTTAAAATTCGCGATGCGTTCTTCACTGATCAGCTGAACCGGGCTTCCATCCTTTGTCACGATGGAAAAGCCGGAGACGAAGAGTGTGATGACCGGAATGACAACGGCAATGCCGGCCAGCACCATTCCAATGGTTGACAGAGGCACTTTTCCGGACCGAGCAGCCCCGGAAGTCTTTGGCAGCCCGCCGCGACTTAACGCAAGAATGGAAATGCCTGCGGCACTTGCAAGGCAGATGGCGACAAAGATATTCAGCAGAATCGCAGCCATGTTATTGGCTCGAAAAAACAGCAGAGCAAGTACTGCACCCAGTGCGCCCAGGGCAATCAATCCCTGCGTCACGACGTTTGGCATCACAAAGACCGCGAGTCCGATAATCATGCCGATGGTGGCCAGCCCAAAGCCATAATGCCACCCGAATCTTTCGCCGATATATCCGCACAGCAGCGGACTCATCGCAGCCCCGAGGTTCACGCCCATATAGAAGATGGTGAAACCGCCATCGCGACGATGACTGCCCGAGGGATATAACGTTCCGACGATCGTCGAAATATTAGGCTTGAAGAATCCGTTGCCGACAATCAGCAGTGTCAATGCGACATAAAAAGCCACCTGACTCTCGATGCCCATGATCATGTGACCGGTGGCCATCAGCAGTCCTCCGATGATGACGGCAATTCGCTGGCCCAGCAGACGATCGGCCAGCATTCCTCCGATGAACGGCGTCATGTAAACCAAAGCCGTATACGCGCCATACACGGTGTACGCGCGGGAGTCGTTGTAGCCGAGAAACCCCTTCATCATGTAGAAGATCAACAGGGCTCGCATGCCGTAGTAAGAGAATCGCTCCCACATTTCGGCAAAGAACAGGTTGAACAAACCTGTGGGATGACCAAACACCGTGGGTGCATCCGGACCGGTCTCGCTGGCTGCCGCTACTGAACTCATTTCAGATCCTTATCTATCAACGAAAGATGACCCGGACGCTCGCCAACGTCCCTTTGCTTTTCCGAATGGATACGAACTTGAGCGGAGCTTAACTGGATACATAAGACTGCGACAACCGCAACGCAAAAGAAATGAATGAGGCCGGACTGCCGTCGCGGAAGCCGCCAGGGCTTTCGGAGTGCGGTTTTTTTGAGGCCACCCCGCCGAAACGCTTAGCGAGTTACGCCACAACGTGAGTGCCATTGGGCGATCGCCGCCATTATTCTGCACAGCAAATCATCGGGCCGTGCGCCTTGCCGCTCACGGATTGGTCGAGCGGTCCTGAACCTATGGCTCTGCATTGACCGAGCTATTGCGGCCCTGACTGCCCGTTTTGGACAATTCATTCTTCGAGGAAGAGCCGGCAACTTCCAACGTGACAGGAGTCCGTGGAAATGGTGGCAACTCCTGAGCGTTTACGCCCGGAATAAACCCATCGCGCGCCTTGGGAAGACTTTGAGGCCCCAGGCTGAACAATGAGGCATCAAGCTCAAATGCTGAAGGGGTCAGATCGGAAAGCAACATGCGATTCCCCGAGTTCTGCCACACAGGATTCTGCCATGCCAGCGGCGGCAAAACGGAAGAGTTTGTATCTTCACTATCTGCACGATTTTGCCACAGTTGACTCCATTGAGAAAAATCCAGACGCCGACTTGAGTAGTCCAGTGCAGACGTTTCAATTTCCCAAAAGACGGTGTGACCGTCGTAAAGATTGGTGAATCCATTCCACGTGACCAGTGATTCAATATCCTCAAGGTACGAATTCCCTTCAGATTTCAGGAGCTGACAATCATCGCCAACCCCTGCAAACACGGAGGCCTCACTTGCTATGGAGATTCTGGGCAGCGTTCGTTGAGTGCCTCCTTTACGCTCATCGCCATCATTCATATGAATCATCGGCGCGCTGTGGAGACAGGTGACGTGATCCATAAAGACTTCCAAAGATCCGCGTGATGGCTGCATTGAAGAATCGCCACGCAACTGCAGCAATGTCCCGTTCAACGCTAAGCCACAATCCTTCATATGGATTCGGCCCCGAGGCTGACAGGCAACCCGGAATGCATCCCCATCCGCGCGACAAATCACCCGAGTTAATCTGAACTCGGATTCCTGACGAGTGCCATTGTCCACTGGCCCTGCGGTCTCGTCGGTGAGATCAAAAATCGCAGCCGGCTGCTGGTCCGGGTTTCGGCATTCAATCGAAACGTTTTCCAGACTGACGCGATTCGGCCCTTCACAATGAAACAAACTCCAGCGATCCGCCGTCAGGTCGTCTCTCACAACCAGACGAAGATCAATGTCCCGAATTGTCAATGAACCCTGACTGCGGAGGTTGAACATCTGACCCGGTGCGACCGTGCCTTCCGAAATTCCATCAAACTCCAATGTTGGCCGAAACCCATCAGCAGACCGGATGATCAGATTCATGCCAACAATTCGAACAGGCGGTTGCACCACAGTGGGATAGCCGTTGTATCTCAAAAGCACAACATCCCCGGATCGAGCATCAGCAACGGCAGCTTTCAATGTCTTAAAAAACTTACTGGCCCCGTCAGATGTCTGCAGAACAAAAGGATCCGCCTGCACTGCAACAGCCGAAAGGGAGCCCGCATCGATGCCGGACGGACCCAGGAAAAAATCGAAGACAGCTGAGCTGATTGGCCCGTTGCTTGGAAACGGCGGCAAAATTCGGCGAGCAACAACCGACGCCCCCGGAGTTGACTGTGAGCCGTCCTTGCGACCAACGACAGAGGCCAACTCACCAACGGCAGCGTTCGAGTTTGCCGGGGCCGTCGAATTTGCCCCCCCCGCTGATTTCGTCTCAGGCGGTTGATCCACAAGAGTACCCGGGTCGTCATCGCCAGAAAAGCTTTCCGAATTCACCACTGTCCCCGGCGGTTGCGCCTCCGCCACCAGAAGCTCTTCGCTCACCTGTGACTTCTGGGACGATCTTTGCAGGAATACAGCCGTGAGACATATCAGCAATACCGACACAAATACCCAGACGGCCCCGAGCGGTTGACGACTGCCCTCAGCGTTCAACTTGCGCCAGACAATGCCTTCCGCCGGAATGCTGCGAAGACCCAGGAGAGAAGCCATCTGGATCAGATCGTTCAGCAAAAGTCCGGGAACGCTGTATCGATGGTCCGGATGATTGGCCATCATCTTCTTCATGATCGCTGACAGTTCCGCAGGAATGGCAGGGTTGATAACGCAGGGATCTGGTGGTGATTTCCCCTGATGATCAAGCAGCTTCTGGAGAGCTGTGCCTTCCGGATACGGCGGCTGCCCCGTAAGCATGTGATACATTGTGCAGCCAAGAGAATAGATGTCGCTGCGAATATCCGCATTGCGAGGGTCACGAGCCTGTTCGGGGGAAATGTAGTCAAACGTACCCAGCGTCGTGCCTGCGACTGTGATGTCACCAATAGAATCTGTGGTATCACGTCGAGCCAGTCCGAGGTCAACGACTTTCACTCGACCTGAATTCGTGAGCATGATATTCGACGGCTTTATGTCGCGATGCACAATGCCGGCCGCCGCAATGTGATTTAATGCCAGTGTCACCTGAATGGCGTAGTTGACTGTGTCTTCAATACTCAGACGACCCCGATCAATGATCAAGTCGCGAATTGTCGAGCCACTGGCAAACTCATACGCAATAAAATACAGCCCATCCTGACTACCAGCGTAAAACACTCGAGCAATGTTATCGTGATTCAATTGAGCACAGGCTCGAGCCTCATTCCGAAACCGCGCGATCAGTGACGCATCCTGACAAGAGGATGGATGCAGGATCTTTAACGCGACGTCGCGAGCCAACTCCAGATCGGTCGCCTTGAAGACAGCTCCCATGCCGCCCGCGCCCAGACGCGAAGTAATTTCAAAATGAGCGAGCCGAATCCCAGCTTCGTCACCCCCGGAATTGCCACTGGCCGGGAAAAGTCGTTGTCGATAAGCGTCACCCTGAGCCGTCGATTCGCTACGGACTTCTGTACGAGCATGCTCCGGGATGGTAATCACGGTCTTCTCGTCTTCAGCCACGAGCGGACGCTCCGACAGCGGGACCTGAGTCGCGACTGTCAGTTGTTCGACTGGATCAGTGACGTGGTGCTGCGTCATGACGTGCCAGAATCTTCCGCTTCGCTGATAAGCCAACTCGGCCGCCACGGTGACGACGCTCGTTCCGAAGAATCTTACTTCGTGGTAGAGGCGGAGTCAAAGAACATCGGGACATCCGTTCAGTATCATCGCAAAAGTTGAAATTGCCCAATAGGCACTTCCATCACAATCCAACACAACAACATGAGGTCGCACATGAAATTCATCAACCTGGAACATCTGTGTGCTTTGGTGGCAGATTTGGGTTCGAGGAATTAGCACACAGGATTACCGAGAATGAAAGAACTCCAAAATCCGCCACAACATCACACAAACCGATTGCAGCACCACGAATCACTCCCTTCATGACCGCTCATACCGCACTTCGCTCTCAGGCATTGGATCCAAGGCCTCAAACGGCCCGGATCATTGCAGTCGCAGTCAGGATCTGGCTTCACGCAGCCCTTCTTCCTGCGATAATTCTTAGCGAATAAAGACTCTGCAAAGCATGCGTCAGACACAATGAATGGGAAGAGCAGAAAAGAATCTGTCAGTTTCTTTCAAATATAAGCCATATTGTGTTGAACTATCTTTCATAATGAGTCATAACTAGTCAACATATCGCTCATTAAATGGCAGAAACTCGATGATTGTGGACGAACGCCGATCAAGAATCCTGCATATCACGGAAGAATCGGGTTTTGTCGCGTTGCACCGGCTCGTCGCCGAAGTTGGCGCGAGTGAATCGACAATCCGACGTGATCTGGAGTATTTGGATAGCGTAGGATTGATTCAGCGAACTCGTGGCGGCGCATCGTTTCTTGGCGATTCGCAGTCAGACTTTGATGCTCGACGCAGCAAAGCCTCGGTGGAAAAACAACAGATTGCGAGACGAACGGCTGAGCTGATCGTCGCTGGCGAAACGGTTCTTCTGGATGGCGGAACCACGACGTTGGAGGTCGCTCGCCACCTCACAGGAAAATCATTGCAAGTACTGACCAACTCATTGCCGATCGCTTCTCTGTTGATGAATCGTGCAGAGATCGAGCTGATTTTTATTGGAGGTTATGTCTATCCCAAGACTGGCGTCGCTCTCGGGGAGCAATCAGTTGAGGCTTTGCGCAAGATGCATGCGACTCGACTGGTCATGAGCACTGGTGGGGTCACGGCAGACGGGTTGTTCAACAGTAACGCTCTGTTGGTGGAAACAGAGCGCCAAATGATCCGAGTTGCCGATCGAGTGACATTGGTAGCTGACAGTAGCAAGTTCGGGCAGCGTGCGTTGTCGCATCTGTGTTCGCTGGACGATGTGGATGAGATTGTGACGGATAATGGAATGTCCGGCGAATGGAAGAAGGTTATGGACGACGCGGGGATTCGAACGGAAGTGGTAACGGTCTAGTTGTCAATGTTGAGTTTTTCGTTTTCGCTCCATTTGGGGGCTCCCCGAAATCTGCAACATTGGCCATGGAACGCTGAGGAGTGAGACGGTGGCATTGGGAACATTGAATCCATCTGATGTTGAGCGAGTCGTTCGTGAAGTATTGAGTCGGCATCTGGGATCTCAAGTCAATACTCCCGTGGCGGGCGGCATACCGGTTCTCCGCACCACTGTGACCGAAGAATCTGCCGCGAAGGCTGCATCCGACGGGAAGCGCAATCCACTGCTCGTGAATATTTCTGCGCGGCATGTGCATTTGACTCAGGAGCACGTGGAGATCCTGTTCGGTGCCGGGGCAAAGCTCACTCCGGAGAAAAGCTTGTATCAGGACGGCTACTACGCCGCCAAAGAAACAGTGGCCGTTGTGGGGCCTCGTCGTCGGATGTTGCCGAGCGTGCGAGTTCTCGGGCCGTGTCGACCGGACTCACAGGTGGAGTTGGCTTTCACTGACGGCATCTCACTGGGCATCGATCTGCCGGTTCGGATCAGCGGCGACGTGAAGGGCACGCCGGGATGTGTCCTGGTCGGGCCTCAGGGAGTTGTCGAGCTGAAGCAGGGTGTGATTCGAGCCATGAGACATGTCCACATGGGGCCTGACGATCTTGAGTTCTACAGTGTGAAGGACGGCGATCACATGCACCTTCGCATTGAATCCGAAGGCTGCACGACGGTGCTTGAAGATCTGGCCGTCCGTGCGGGTAAGGGAATCAAACTGGAAGTTCACCTCGATACCGATGAGGGCAATGCCTGCAATCTGGAGAAGGCCTCGAAAGTGGAGCTGGTGAAGCCGGAAAAGTGTAAGTGTCAACATTAAGGGTTTTCGGTTTGAGGTTTTCAGTTTTCAGACCAATGCGTCTGTGACTTCTGACGACCAAAGACTGAAAACCGAAAACCACGCTGCTCGGAGAGTGGCGGTCTTTTTTTTTCCCGTGTTGCTTCAGGATCGAAGCGAACTCAGGCTGGAGTAAATCTGAAATGGCTAAGTCGTCGGAAGCGTTGGGTATGATTGAAACGAAGGGCTTCGTCTGCATGGTCGAAGCGATCGATTCAATGCTGAAGGCTGCCAATGTGCAGTTGGTTTCCTGGGACAAAATCGGAAGCGGTCTGGTCACCGCATTTATCGTCGGCGACGTTGCTGCTGTGAAGGCTGCTGTTGACGCCGGTGCGGCTGCCGCTGCAAAGCTGGGCACCGTGATCAGCGTGGAAGTGATTCCTCGTCCAAACGAAGAGCTGACTGCCATCCTGCCAAAAGCCAAATCGGCTCCGGCTGCTTCGGCTAAGAAGTAGTCAGGCGATGCGTCGATTTGAGGTTTCAAATCTGAGATTTCAAATCTGAGTACCTAGCGCATGAACCCCATTCAACTCGATCTTTTTTCGGAACAAAAACCAATGAACGAAGCATTAGGAATGATTGAAACCAAGGGTCTGGTTGCTGCCGTCCAGGCATCAGACGCGATGCTGAAGGCTGCCAATGTAACGCTGGTCAAGCAGCTTAACATCGGTGCAGCGTATATCACAACAATTATTAAAGGTGACGTCGGCTCCGTCCGGGCTGCGATCGATGCCGGTGCTGCTGCTGCTTCTCAGAGCGGCGAACTGGTGTGTGCTCACCTGATTCCCCGACCAGAAGCGTCACTGCTGGAAGCAATTCTTTAAGACGTACCGTACACCCGTCGCTCCGTCGATGGGATTCCTCGCAGCGATCCACCTCAGGAGTGTGCGGCTGCGTTGAACGGCAGGCGATGAAATCCGGTCGGCGGAGCGACCGGTCTACGGTAAAGGCATCATGAAAGTTCTTGTCGCCAATCTTGGCTCTACCAGCTTCAAGTATCGACTGTTCGATCTGACGAACGAATCCCAGCTCGCCAAAGGGGGAATCGATCGCATCGGACAGAAGGATGCTCTGAGTGCCTGTTCCGTGCAGATCGGAAGTTACAAAGCAGAAACTCAGCAGTCCGTTCCGAATCATGCGGCGGCTGTAGGGATCTGTCTGGAACAACTGACGGATGCTCAGCACGGCTGTCTGAAGTCAGTAAACGAAGTCGGCGGCATTGGATTCAAGGCGGTTTTTGCAGGAGATCTCAGCGGCGTGCGAATCGTCGATGAGCGCCTGCTGCAGAAGATGGAAGCACTGTCGGATATTGCTCCGGCTCATAATCCGCCGTACGTGCGGGCGATGAGGCAGCTGCAACAGGCGTTTCCGCAGATTCCTCTGGTGGCCGCTCTGGAAACAGGTTTTCACGAAACGATTCCATTCGAACATCGAGCCTACGCGGTCCCGTACGAATGGTATACCGACTTTGAAATTCGTCGCTGGGGATTCCACGGTGCGAGCCATCGCTTCATCGCAGGCCGCATCGCCGAGATTCTGGTTGAAAAGGAGTCTGTCAGGGTTGAAAAGGGGTCTGACCCTCTTGCGAATAGGGGTCTGACCCCTTTTCAAAAGCTCAAGGTCATCAGCTGTCATCTCGGTGGCAGCGCGTCAATCTGTGCGATTCGCCATGGTGAAAGCTTTGCCGCGTCGATGGGCATGAGTCCTCAGGGAGGCCTGCCGAACAACAATCGAGTCGGCGATTTCGATGCGTACGCGATTCCCGTGATTATGAAGCGGGCAGGGCTGACCTTCGAACAAGTTCTGACGGAGATGTCTTCGAAGGGTGGTCTGCTGGGAATCAGCGGGCTCAGCGGTGACTGCCGCGACCTGGAAGAAGCATCGGCAAAGGGACATGACCGAGCCCAGAAAGCTTTGAAGCTCTTCGAAGCCTCGATCCGGTCGTACGTCGGATCGTACATGGCATTGCTCGGCGGTGCGGATGTGATCGTCTTTACCGGCGGCATCGGTGAAAACAGCGAACGCATTCGAGCCAACGTCTGTCGTGAAATGGAATGGGCCGGTGTCGAACTGTGCTCCACCAAAAACGCAGGCGCGAAAGGCGAAGCGTGCCTGAGCAAAGACAGCAGTAAAGTTCAGGTCTGGACTGTCCCGACGAACGAAGAGCTCGTCGTGGCAAGGCAGACGGCCGCCGCGATTTCGCGGCAGGTTTAAGGTTTTCAGTTTGAGGTTTTCGGAAAGGCGATTCTGGGTGGAAAGTTGATGGGTGTTCGGATGCTCCTGCGATTGTCCGAAAACCGAAAACCGAAAGCCGAAAACGCCCAAAGGGTCCCCGATGTTCTTAGCACGCATCACTGGCAGCCTTGTTGCGACTCACAAAGTTGAGTCGCTCATCGGGCAGAAGCTGTTGCTCGTGGAACCACTGCGAGTCGACGAGAAGGATCAGAAGAGCCTGAAGCCGACTGGTCGCTCGTTCGTTGTGGTTGACACGGTCGGAGCGGGTGAAGGGGAAGTGGTGTTGTGCGTGCAGGGTTCGAGTGCTCGGTTCACGCCGGGGACGAAAGAGCTTCCCATCGACGCGGCGATTATCGGAATTGTGGACACAGTGCAGGTGAAACAGAAGACAGTGTTTAAGGCGGGAGAATAGTGGATCAAAACCCGTATTCGGTTGGCGGCAATCGCGACCCGCAGACCAACGAACTTCAGGGCGCGAAGTTTGAAGGCTCGGTTCGCGGAATGCAGATTATTGCCGGCGCCTTGATGGCAGGAGTTCTCTTTTTTTTGGGCCTTGTGCTGACTGTTAAGCAGGGCGATGTTTTTAATTTTAACCCGCCGGGATTCATCACCATCATCGCGGCGGGATTTGGTTTTCTGATGATCGTGAATCACATTGTCATTCCACGGATCATTGGTTCGTCACAATTAAAACAAGTCGCCTCTCAAGGCTTTGAGGAAGCAGATGAAGCCACTCGCATCGATCAGGTTGTCGGCGTTTATCGAAGTCAAATGATCATCGGACTCGCTTTGCTGGAAGGGGCCGCATTCTTCAATCTGATTGCATTGATGACGGAAAAGAGTGGTTTCAGTCTTTGTGTGGCCATGGTTCTTTTTGCGTTGATGACGTTGAGGTTTCCGACACGAGACAAGGTATCATTCTGGGTTCAGGATAAGTTGAGAGAATTGCAAATATAGTTCCGCCCTGCCGGGGAGGACTTTCGCCGCAAGGCGAACCAGAAGAGCGAACATCCGCTCAACGACAACATGTTCAACATCAATCAAACTTCGTTGGGTCGCAGGTCGCGACAAGTCGCGAAGTCCTTTCCGGCAGAAAGGACCTACCACAGGAAATAAATCATGCAGGCAACAGCAAACGAACAGACGATTCGCAATATCGTTCAGGAAGTTCTGACTCAGCTCACCTCCCGAAACGGAGCCACCGCCAAGTCCAACGGTTCATCAGGGCCGGACACTCGCTGGGGCGTGTTCAATACCGTTGACGAAGCAGTGACCGCCGCTCAGAAGGGTTTTGAAAAGCTTAGTCGAGCCTCATTGGATGATCGTAAGACGGCCATCAACATCGTCAAACAGATCTGCGACGAGCAGGCTGAAGAGCTCGGTCGTCTGGAATTCGAAGAAACGAAGATCGGTCGACTTGAACACAAGATCGGCAAGCTGAAAGCCATCAAGGGCGTGCCCGGAGTGGAGTTCCTCAAGACGGAAGCCATCAGCGGCTCACACGGTTTGATGATTACCGAGTACGCTCCGTTCGGAGTCATCGGTGCGATCACGCCAGTGACCCATTCGCTGCCAACTCTGGCTGGCAACTTCGTCAACATGGTGGCCGCCGGAAACACGATCGTCTGCAATCCGCATCCCAGCGGAGCGAAGATCGCCAGCGAAGGCGTGCGTCGCTTCAACAAGGCGATCCACGCGGCAACCGGCCTGGAGAATCTCGTCAACATCATCGGAACTCCAACGATTGAGACCGCTCAGCAGGTTTTCGATCATCGCGGCGTGAAACTGCTGGTGGTCACCGGTGGTCCGGCCGTAGCTCGAGCGGCTCTGCAAAGTCCAAAGCGAGCGATCGTCGCTGGTCCGGGCAATCCGCCAGTTGTCGTCGACGCGACTGCTGACATTGACAACGCCGCGAAGTCGATTGTGGCTGGAGCAGCGTTCGACAACAGTCTGCTGTGCATCAGCGAGAAAGAAGTCTTCGCCGTTAAGGAAATCTTCGACCAGCTCATGACAGCGGTTTCCAATCACGGCGGCTATCGACTCAATGCCGATCAGGTCGCAGCGTTCACGGCTAAGGCGTTTGGACCTCCGAAGGAACCGGGCGGGCATTTTCAGCTCAACCGTGACTTCATTGGCAAGGACGCGGCCTGGCTGGCGGCTCAGATTGGCCTCAACGTACCGGCGAGCACTCTGATCCTGTACGGCGAAACGGACGAGCACAATCCGTTCGTCACCGAAGAACAGATGATGCCCTTCATCCCATTTGTTCGAGCCAACTGCAGCGACCATGCGATCGCTCTGGCCAAGAAATATGAACACGGTTTTGGCCACACCGCGATCATCCATTCTCGCGATGTCCATACGATCACGAAGATGGGACGTATCATGAATACCACTCTGTTCGTCAAGAACGGCCCCTGCATGGCAGGACTCGGACTCGGCGGCGAAGGCTATCTGTCATTCAGCATTGCAACTCCAACCGGCGAAGGTGTCACGAGCCCGATGACATTCACCCGCCAGCGACGATGTGTGATGGTGGATGATCTGCGAATTATTTGATTCGCGTTTGAGGATCAAACGCAGCGAGCCTCTGTTTCTATGGCTTCCCAACATCGCAGAGGAAGCGGAAAGGGGCGGCAAGCACTTTATGCGATTCCTGACAATCTCTCGCGGCTCCGCTTCAGAACTTCGCACCCAGGTTGACATGGGTTTCAAAGTGGGAGCGATCTCTTCCAAAAAACATTTTTCAATTGTCTGCTCAGAAAACCGAAAACCTCAAATCGAAAACCTCCGATGCAATCGGCTCGAGTCATTGGCTTCGCCACCGCAACGATGAAGCATCCCTCCCTGACCGGATGGAAGCTCGTGGTGCTTCAGCCGTTGGATATCAATAACGAACCTGATGAATTTCCTCAGCTGGCTATTGACCCGCTGGGAGCTCGTCAGGGCGACCATGTGTTTTTTACGAGTGACACGAAATACGTGCAGCAGTTAGTCGGCCGCAAGGATTCGCCGATTCGGTTTTCAATCCAGGGGATCATGGATGAACAGCCGGGGTGAAGGTTTTCGGTTTGAGGTTTTCGGTGTTCGGACTGACCAGTCCGTTCAGCTCGTTTGACGAAAACCTCAGAATGAAGACCACCAGCCTTGGGCACACTTACTTCAGACCTTAGGAGTTCTCTGTAGAAGTTTTCAGACGTCAAGCACAAGTTCCTGCTATTTCTGAACACCGAACACCGAAAACTGAAAACTGAAAACGAATAAAAATGTCCATCGACGCAGCTTACATAGATCAGATTGTGCAGAACGTGATGCGGGAAATGAAATCCCGCGTGACGATTGCTGCCGCTGTCTCTGCGCCGGGCACGACATCGCAACCAGATTCAGCCTTGGCCACAACAGCACAGACCCCACTTTCAATCGCAGCGAAGGTTGTGAGCGAAGACATTCTCGTGGCAGCTCGCGCAGCGGGAAGAACGATCACTCTGCAGGCCGGGGCGATTGTTACACCGTCCGGAAAAGACTACATCCGGAAGAATAATGTGACGGTAGCCGGGTCGGCTTTGAACAAACCGGTCACTGTTTCTACGGGAACATTCATCGTCATTGGCAGCAACGCGACGTGTCAGTCAGCGGCTTCCGCAACGGGCTGGAAAACATCCGCAGTGAGTAACGAACGCGATGCGGCTGTGGTTGCATCGCAGAATTTGAAAAGCGGTATTTCGGTCACTTGTGGCGGAGAGCCGTCGGTCGTGGCGTGTTTACTGAATCGCAATCCGGATGTGCGAGCAGCCGTGATTACGAAGGCGACAAATCTATTAGCATTGACCACCGTGATGAGTCCTCAGGTTGTGTGCCTGGATTCTTCCGGCTGGTCATTCGGTGACATTTTAAAGCTGTTGAGATCTCTCTCAGCAGCGAACCGGCCGCAAGGCTGGAAAGAAATTTAGGGGGCAGGGTTTGAGGTATTCGGTTTTCGCTTTTCGGATAAACGCATTCCTGCGAGCCTCGAAAAACCGAAAACTGAAAACCGGAAGCCCGGTCAAAGACCGCAATGCGAATCATGGAATGCATCGGACGGGTAACTCTGTCCAAGTGGGACCCTACACTGACTGGCGCGAGTTGGAGGCTGGCGGTGCCGTTGATGCATGCCGGTCTGAAGGGCGACGTATCGGGACGAACAGAACCGATTGTCATCTACGACGACATGGGAGCGGGTATCGGCAGCTTGATGGCCGTCACCGAAAGCGCCGATGCATCGACTCCGTTTTATCCGAACTCAAAACCAATCGATGCCTACTGTGCCGCGTTGCTCGACACGGTCAGTGTGGAATAGAGGGTTTTTGGTTTGAGGTTCTCAGAGAATCGCAGGAATGCGTGTGTCCGAAAACCGCAAACCGCAAACTGAAAACCGAAAACCGAAAACCGAAAACTGAAAACTGAAAACTGAAAACCCAGCCTCAGAAACCTCATAATACTTCGAAAGACGAATCATGGCCAACAAATGGAACAGCGGAATTAACGACCGAGCCCTCAAAGAAGAGATCTGCGAGATTGGTCGACGTGTTTATAATAAAGGTTTTGCCGCAGCGAATGACGGAAACATCAGCATTCGGGTCGGCGAGAACGAGGTGTTGTGTACACCGACGATGATCTGCAAAGGCTTTATGAAGCCGGAAGACATCTGTGCCGTGGACATGGAAGGAACTCAGATTGCCGGTATTCGCAAGCGTACGAGCGAAGTGCTGTTACATCTGGCGATCATGAAGAATCGTCCGGACGTTAAGGCGGTCGTTCACTGCCATCCGCCTCATGCGACGGCATTTGCTGTGGCCGGTGAGCCGATTCCTCAGTGCATTCTTCCGGAAGTCGAAGTCTTCATGGGTGAAGTTCCAATCGCTCCTTATGAAACTCCCGGCGACCAGCGATTCGCTCAGACCGTTGTCCCGTTCCTGAAAGCGACCAACACAATCATCCTGAAAAACCACGGCACAGTTTCGTTTGGGAAAGATCTGGTCGATGCCTATTGGAAGACAGAGATTCTGGACGCCTACTGTCGGATCCTGCTGCTCGCCAAGCAGTTGGGACAGCCGCAGTACCTGAACGAACAGAAGAGCCGCGAACTGCTCGACCTGAAAAAGAAATGGGGCTTCGATGATCCTCGTTTCCACAACGAAGACTGCGACCTTTGCGGCAACAGTGCGTTCCGGGAAGGTTACAAAGAGAACATCCCTGTTCAGCGAGCCTTTGACCCCGCTCCGTCGTATCCAGGCATTCTCCAGAAGCCATGCGGCACAGCCTGCGAAACACCAGCCGCTGGCGTCAGCGAAGAACTTGTGAAGATGATTACCAGCCAGGTACTGGCGGCCCTGGGGAAGGCGTCGTAAAAGCAGGGGTTACAGTTTTCCGCGTTCGGTTTTCGGATGAAGACAGAATGCTGGAAGGCTGGGATTGCGCAGTGATACTGGACATCGTGACGGTCTTGGAAAATTCCTCCATTGCTTGTCCGAAAACTTCAAACCGAAAATCGAAAACTTCAAACCGAAAACCCGAGTAGCGTATGAAAGTCAGCATTATTGGTGGTGGTGGTTTGGTCGGTTCCTGTGCCGGGTTTGCGTTGCAGGCTGGCAGGATCGTCAGTGAGATCAATCTCATCGATGTGAACCAGGAACTTTGCGAAGGCCAGGCACTGGATCTTCTTCATGGAGCCTCGTTGATGGCTCCTCAGAAGATCACCAGCAGCGGGACCGAAGGTGCGAAAGATGCAGATGTGATCGTGATCACAGCCGGTTTGCGTCGTAAGCCGGACGAAAGCCGTCTCGACCTGATCAACCGCAACGTCCTGCTGTTTCGCAGCATCATGGCCGACGTGAAGAAGCACGGCTACAAAAAAGAAGCCATTGTCTTCGTCGTATCAAATCCTGTCGATGTGCTGACCTATCTGGCCGTGAAGGAACTGGGACTGCCAGCGTCACAAGTCATTGGACTGGGAACGGTTCTGGATACCACTCGCCTTCGCAGCATGCTGGCACAACGACTGGCCGTGCCCCCGACACAGGTCAGCGTCACGATCTTCGGCGAACATGGCGACAGCATGGTCCCGATCTGGTCGGCCGCTCAGATCGCAAACCTTCCTCTCGATAAGTTCCCAGGCGTTAATGCCACGCTCATCGCTGAAGTCGAAAAGAAGACTCGCGGCAGCGGAGCGGAAGTCATCAAGAAGAAAGGCGGCGCTGGTTTCGCAGTGGGTGTCTCCATTGCTGATGTCGTACACAGCATCGCACTCGACGATCATCGCATCCTGCCTGTCAGTTCGCTGATGAACGGTGCCTACGGCCTGCGAGACGTGTGCCTGTCGATCCCAACCGTCGTCGGTCGCACGGGCGTGAAGAGCCACATTGAGATTGATCTGTGGTCCAAAGAAAAGACCGCTCTCGTTCAAAGCGGCAGTGTTTTAAAAGAAACAATCAGCAAGGTGCTGAAGGGCTAATCAGGAAGAACGCCACTGAACCAGGCAAATCTGCATGATCGCTTTGCGCCAATGCGACATCTCTGCGGCCGACCCTCCGCATGGCCGTTGGTTGAGAATGGAATTGTGCTGAACTACCCCGAAATACGTGCAAATTCTGATCTTTCTCAAAAAACAAGATTTGACGTATCCTTCCCCCGCACGACTGCGGCAAGAACTGCCGAAGCCGGCGGGTCATCGACAATTCATGCTGAATTGGCACGCTGGGTGCAGTTTGCATTTTTCGACGCGAAGGGTTGCCTAAGCACATCGAATGGCTCAAGCAAAACACTACTCCGAGTTGCGAATGAAGGTTAAAGCCAACGTGTTTTGATGTTTTTTCTCGGAACGTCCATCGACGTGGGCAGACGACCTGTTGAAGAATCTTCAATAGGGATTGGTAAATCTGACAATCGTTATCAGTGATCGAAGTGCGTTTGAGATTGATTGCGGCGTTCAAGGAATGGATTCCTTGAAGCCACCGGATGAATTCAGGACTGGGCTGCTACAAAGCCAGGTTTAGGGCGAGTAACGGACAAATCATGTCCGCCCGATTTTTCTTCAGGCATGGAAGCCGACTATGAAGATGATCCTGCTGTTGATGCCATTGGTGACGCTCGTTGGCGCAGAGACTGTTACTGCACAGACTCCGGACGTGCAACTGCTCGATTTTACGGCCAGCTATTGCCAGCCATGTCAGCAGATGGTGCCAATCCTGCAAAGCATGGAACGGGATAAGTTTCCGGTTCGGCAGATTGATATCACCGAAGAGCACGAATTGGCAAAAAAATTCAACGTCAACAATATCCCCACATTTGTATTGATGGTTGAAGGCAAAGAGGTAAAACGATTTGTGGGATTGACTGACGAGGCTGAACTACGCAGCGAAATGAACAGGGCTGCTCGTCGACTGGCCGAATCACGCGGCAGCAACCCTTCTGAAGCGTCGGAATTCCGACCGGTCACCGCCAAGACCACTCAGGAAATCCGAACTGCTGAAGGAGACACTTCTGAGGCCTCGGGAGGAGCAGTTTCCTCCGTCAAGGACATCTTTCGCGGGCTGCTTGGCACCGGTGGAAAGTCAAATGCGTTCGAGTACCCAACGCTCCGCGGCCAAAGCCCTGAGGAAACGGAATCCCCGCTGAATGGTCTGGAGGCCGCCTCAGCAGCCACAGTTCGAGTCCGAGTTGGAGGCGTATCGACAAAGGATGGCAATAAGATCCAGGATGTTGGCACCGGTACCATTGTCTACAGCGCGCCTGGCCAGGCAATCATTTTGACTTGTGCACACGTCTTTCTGGATCTGTCGACTAAAGAAGCGGTGATCGAAGTTGAGGTGTTCGAAAACGGAAAACCTGTGGCCTACCCGGCGACATTGATTGGCGGCGATCACAATTCCGATTTAGCTTTTCTGAAGCTGAAAACATCAAAAGCGATGCCTGTCGTGCGATTGACGGAATCGGCTCCCAAGGTAGTGAAGGGTCAGCCACTTGTCAGCTTCGGCTGCAATGGCGGAAGTGATCCAACGTCACTTGAAACAAAAATTGTCGACATCAACCGATACAATGGCCCGGGCAATCTGGTCTGCTCAACGGACCCTAAGAGCGGGCGTTCCGGAGGCGGTCTGTTTAACGCCAACGGTGAACTGGTGGGCGTGTGTAGTTGTGCCGACCGCAAACTGCATGAGGGTTTGTATATGGCCCATTCGTCGATCCAGGGGCTTATCAAACAACTCAACCTGCAAGCGATCCTGACACGGCTTCCCGGTAGTGGCGGTGAAGACGCCGCGTCGTCATTTGCTGATCTGCTGGAAGGAAAGTCCGGCGAGAAAGAGGGCCCTGCGGTCCCCATCGAGACACCTTCAGAAGAAATCGCTAAGGCTGAACCACCCACCTTTGATGAATCTGTTGATGCCGTTGAGAAAGTCGAGACCTCAACAGACGTCGCGTGGTCCGACGATTCCGAAGCCGGGGAACTCAGCGATGCTCCTTTGTTTAATCCCCAGGCGACTAAACCAACACTGGCTCATTCCGCAGATGCTGCCGCTATTTCAGGCAACGGTCCCGAGATCACCATTCTGATCGACGATAAACGGCCCGGTTCGCAGAAGAAAGTGATCGTAATTCCACAAGCCACACCGTGGATGATGGAACTATTGACGGGTGAAACCGGTGAAGTAAGGTCCGCAGCTTCAGCCCGAACTGCAGCCACAGAGACAGCATCAACCTCGACAAGAAAATCCATCAAACCTGTCCGACGAATTGCAGGGACTACCGCCGTCTCTCAGTCTCCATAGCGGCCCGTTGCCAGGAGTGGCTGCTGAAATCCTGTTCCCTTTTTCGATCGCTCATTGTTCAGTTTGAGCAGCCCTGTAAACGGCGTCACTGAGAATCCCATTGCTTTTCGAGCGGCAAACATTCTCCTGGTGGTGTTGGCTGGCAACTGCTTTGGAAACGCTCAGCCTCCTGACACTTTTGAGCTACCGCAAGCCGCATGGACTCAGCTCTCGCCACATCCGCGTTTGTTTGCCAATGCGGCGCGATGGGAGGCGTTGACGCAGCAAGTCAGGCAGGATCCCGTTTCCCAGCGACTTTTCAGCGTCGTCAGAGATACTGCCGAGCGGCTGCTTGATCAATCACCCGTGGTCTACCGGGATACGGGAGCATTCAGGCACGGACCGATGCGGCAGGCTCAGGTTCGCATTTTTGCTCTGGCATTTTCGTACCGCATCACTGGCGATAATCGTTTTCTGAACTGTGCTCGGTTGGAGATGCAGACGCTCGCGGAACTTCCAAATTGGTATCCTCAACATTTCCTGGACACTGCCGAGGGCGCTAGCCCAATGGCACTCACTTTAGAAATAGATTTTATGAACGCAGTTTTTGGCACGACATTTGCGCCGCGCGGGAACAAGACGTTCGTTCGCTGCCCTTATGTCAGGTGTCAAATCGTGTCTGCTGATCATGAAAATATGTTGT